>NZ_SORO01000001.1:713333-1070000 GCF_004368965.1 Leptospira meyeri
ACCCTTGTCCCGGGCTCCAAAACAAAATCCACACCACTTATGTTTAGAAGTGGGATAAGAATTTCTCCTCTGTAATCCGAGTCGATGGTGCCAGGGGTATTTGGCATAATGATGGAATTCTTTGTAGAAAATCCGCTTCTTGGTCGAATTTGGCCTTCATACCCTTCGGGAATACTCATCGCAAGACCTGTGGGAACAAATACCACTTTTCCATTTGGCAGGATTAGGTTTTCGGTGAGGCAAGCAGACAAATCCATCCCCGCCGAACCAGAGGTTTTGTATTCAGGGAGAACCGCTCCCTCTCTTAAAATTTGAATGTGCAAATTCGGTTGGTTCATTTTTATCCTTAAAAACAAATTCTATGCGGCAATTAATCTCTTCAAAAACCAAACTGGACCGGGATTTTGGCAAATTGACTCTCTGACATATCTCCCACGCAAGATAAGTGAACTTTCTTTAAATCAAACAATTGTTTTGCAGTTTCATTAATTTCATCCAAGGTAACTGATTTGATCGATTTCATTCGGTCTTCCAATGAAAAATACTTACCATAATAAATTTCTTGAAGGCCAATATTATTCATTCGGTTTTCGGGAAGTTCGTACCCGATGGCAATGGAACCCATTTGGTTGGATTTTGCATCAGCCAGTTCCGATTTAGAAAAACCATTTTTAGAAATACTTTCCAATTCTTTTAGAATGAGTTCCACACAGCGTGCTGCTTTTTCTTTGGAAGTCGCAGAGGAGATAGAAAAAAGTCCTGTTGTTTTGTAATAAGAAGGAAAACTATAAATGCTATAACATAACCCTTCTTTTTCTCTGATGTTTTGAAAAAGCCGCGAAGCCATACCTCCCCCAAGAATTGTGGAGATAAGTTGGGTGACAGTCACTGTTCGGTAATCTCTTTTGTTTCCATTCACACCAAGCATAATATGAAACTGCTCGATTTTACGGCGTTCTAAATGCTTCGAATAACTTTTTTTAGGTGCTGGAATGATAAGCTCAGTGGGATTTTTGCCTTTAGGATTTTCAAAATAAAAATATTTATTGGTTAGGTCTAAAATTTTTTCCCAGGTGAAATTTCCGGAAACGGAAATCACCATATTTTTGGGGAAATAATGTTTTTCAAAAAATGTTCGGATGGATTTTTCACTGACCCCTGTGACTGATTTTTTAGTTCCAATAATATCACGACCGTAAGGTGACTTCCCAAAGATATTACGAAAGTAATAATCATAAACAAAATCATCGGGTGCGTCCTCATAAGAACGCATCTCTTCCATAATGACACCTTTTTCCGTTTGGATGTCTTCTTTTCGAAAAAGAGGACGAAATAACATGTCGGAAAGAATATCGAACGCAAGTTCCGCTTGGTCTTTGATTGCAACTACATAATACTGAGTGTACTCACGACCAGTAGAACCATTTAAGATTCCTCCGACTCGTTCAATCGATTCAGCAATTTCTTTACTCGTTCTACGCTCTGTATCCTTAAAGAGCATATGCTCTAAAAAGTGAAAGTATCCGTGTTCAGCATTAGTTTCGGCAAGACTGCCCTGTTTCAAAAAAACACCCACCCCCATAGAGGATGCGTGTTTCATAGGTTGAAAGAGAACCGTTAACCCATTGGGTAAAACAGTTCGTTTGCATTCGATGACGGATGCCATTGGTTTTACTCCCCCCAAACAGCCGTTTGGGGACTGTTTAGTTGTCTAAAAGAACATCCTTACGGGAAAGGTCGATTTTTCCCATTTTATCAACGGAAATCACCTTAACTTGGATTTTGTCCCCTTCAGAAACAATATCACGAACCGATTGTACTCGTTTCACATCTAGTTTAGAGATATGGCAGAGTCCCTCTTTACCAGGAAGGATTTCTACAAAAGCACCAAAGTCAGCAATTCGTTTGATGACACCATCGTAGATTTTTCCTACTTCGATTTCTTCAAAGATCCCATCGATCATTGCGATGGCTTTTGCCTTAGACTCTTCACTTGGAGAAGCAATGGTTACTTTACCTGTGTCATCGACAGAAATTTCAGAACCGGACTGTTCGATGATCGCACGGATCATTTTCCCACCAGGGCCAATGAGTTCGCCAATACGATCTTTTGGAATTTGTTTCTGAGTGATGCGAGGTGCATTTAGGCTCAAATTACCTTTCACAGAAGAAATGGCTTTGTTCATTTCGCCAAGGATGTGGTCACGACCCACTTCTGCTTGTTCGATCGCTTTTTGTAAAACTTCCAAACCAAGTCCATTGACCTTTAAATCCATTTGGAAAGCAGTGATCCCTTTTTTGGTTCCTGCGAGTTTGAAATCCATATCCCCAAAATGATCTTCGATTCCTGCGATGTCAGAAAGTACCGCAAAACGGCCTTTTTCATCACTAAATAGTCCCATCGCAATTCCGGAAACTGGACCAGAAATCGGAACTCCCCCAGCCATAAGGGCCAAGGTTCCCGAACAAACAGAGGCCATCGAAGAAGATCCATTGGATTCTAAAATTTCAGAAACAAGCCTAATCACATAAGGAAAGTCAGTTTGCGATGGAAGGACTTTTTTAATCGCACGTTCTGCGAGATTTCCGTGACCAATTTCACGTCTTCCAGGACCTGAGTTACGACGAACTTCCCCAACAGAAAAAGCTGGGAAATTATAGTGCAACATAAAGTTCTTCTCTTTCGAACCTTCCAAAGTTTCATATCTTTGGTTGTCGGAAGTGGTTCCAAGAGTCATCACCCCAAGGGACTGAGTTTGCCCTCTAGTGAAAACTGCCGATCCATGTGGTCCAGGAAGTACATCAATTTCGCAAGAAATTTGACGAATTTCGTTTGTTTTACGACCATCAAAACGAATTCCTTCGCCAAGCACTAGTTCGCGAACCACTTCATATTCTAATTCATGTAGGAAATGTTTGATATCTTTCGATTTGTCTTCTGGAGCGAGTAGAGTTTTAAAATGTTCTACTGTTTCTTTATTAATCGCTTTTATGTCATCGTTACGTTTTGCTTTGTCTGCATTTTTGTTAGCAGCAGTTAAACGGTCAAAAGCGAACTCACGAATTTTTGCATGAAGTTCTTTGTCAGGAGCTTTTAAGACTACTTCCTTTTTTACGGTTCCGTTTTTCTTAGCTAATTCTTCTTGCATCGCTACAGCGATTTTCAGTTGTTCTTGTGCAAAACGCAGAGCCGCCATCATATCTTCTTTGGAGATTTCATTTGCTTCCCCTTCGATCATAACGATTGCATCTTTCGTTCCCGCTACTACCAAATCCAAATCTGATTTTGTAATTTCTTCGTTCGTAGGGTTAAGAACAAATTCTCCACCAATACGACCGATACGAGCACCTGCAATCGGGCCAGCGAAAGGAATGGAAGAAACAGAAAGAGCCGCCGAAGCTGCGTTAATCGCATGGCCTTGGACAGATACTTGTTTGTCTGCTGATAGAACTTGAACGAGGAGTTGTACTTCCGAGAAGTATCCTTCTGGGAACATAGGGCGAATGGGACGATCCAGAATTCGGGAAAGTAATACTTCGTGTTCTGCTGGTTTTGCTTCACGTTTGAAGTAACCACCAGGAAAACGTCCTACGGAATAGGCTTTCTCCGTGTATTCACAAGTAAGTGGGAAAAAATCTTGTCCTTCTTTTGGTTCGTCAGCAGCACAAACAGTGGCAAGGAGAACCAAATTTCCGGTTTTGTATACAACCGACCCGTGAGCTTGTTTCGCCCACTTGCCGGTCTCAATGGTGATAGAGTCTCTACCCCAAGAACCAGTAAACTCTGTAGCCATAGGAATTACTTCCTAAGGCCGAGTTTTTCAATCAGCTTTTTATAACTTTCTACGTTGGATCTTTTCAAATATTCCAACAAACTCTTTCTCTGGTTCACCAATGCGATTAGACCGCGGCGAGAGTGAAAGTCCTTCTTGTTCGCTTTGAAATGCTCAGTAAGGTCTTTGATGCGAGAGTCGAGAAGAGCAATTTGTACTTCTGCAGAACCTGTGTCGTTTGGTTTGCTACCGAATGTAGCAATGATCTGCTGTTTTTGTTCTTTTGTGATCATATTAGTGTCCAGATTTTAAGAAGGACTCATTTAGAAAACATAATTTTTGCGGCAGGGTCAAAAAATACTTTTCTGTACCGGTAGGGAATGTGCTCCGGTTTCCCTTCATAATCACACCAGGCAAGAATGGTAGTTTCGTCAGCGTCCACGATATAAAACCCGTTTTCTACAGGAATCGGGAGTTTATTCCAAATATATCCCCCGTGGATGACAGCCTTTTTTTCCTCCGCATCCACGATCCTTACAGGAAGTGGGAACACCTCTTTCCAATTTTTTAGGTCTTTCGGGGAAATTTGGTCTAGGGTTTTCACTCCGTTCAAATGGAATTCGCCAATGGATTCCCGCACAAGCCTGCCAAGGGAAAGAGGGATTCCCCATTTTTCAGAAAGATCTAAAATGATTTTTCGAATGTACGTCCCAGAACTCACATGAATCCGAAACGAAAATCCAAGTTCTGTCTGCAAAACATCTTCCACTTTGTAGATTGAAATGGGTCTTTCTTTTTCCTCTACTACGAGTCCCTCTCGAACCAGATCCGACTGGCGTTTCCCACCCACTTTTAGAGCCGAAATTTTGGGTGCTTTTTGGGAAGTAAGTGTTGTGAGTTGTGTTAGTTCTGCGAGCAATCGTTCTCTTGGAAATTCGGAGACAAAACGAGGAAAGAAGATTTCCCGATCGTCAACTTCCACTACCCCGTCGGGATCCCCAGAATCGGTTTTTAGGCCGACCACAACTTCCGCAAAGTAAGACTTATCTTTTCCTAAAAACACTTGGGAAAAGGCAGTATAATCCCCACAAGGCAAAATGAGAAGGCCTTCGGCAAACCTGTCCAAGGTACCAGTATGGCCCACCGATTTCTGACCTAAGATCCGTTTGGTTTTTAGAACCAAATCGGAACTTGTGATTCCCGGTGTTTTGTAGACAAATAAAAAACCAGAATGATAGGGTTTAGACATAGGATAGAATCACCTAATCAAAGTGAGTTGTGATGAACATATTACCACTCGAAGGAATAAATTCCTTCGTTTTCAATATTTTACTCTTCGTCCTCAGTATTACTAACTGCTTTCGTTTGGGATGGAGAATCCGTATCGGAGTCATCACCTGCTTCTTCGGTTTCGGATTCTTCTGGGTGAAGTTCTTCAAATAAAGTTTTGGGAGCAGATTCATCAATGAGACGATTCACTTCCAAACTTTTGATGTAATTGTTATCCCAGACAAAAGTAAATTTTGGATTGGTATGGAGGTGAAGATTTTTTCCCACAAGAGAGGAAAGAAAACCAGCACAAGAAACAAGTCCTTGTGTGAGTTTTTTTCTTTCATTGTTATTACAAAGAGCCGTGAAATAGACCTTCGCATATTGAAGGTCTTCACTGATCTCAATCCGATGGAAACTAGGTAAAAAGACTCTGGGGTCCTTTACCTTACCTTCCAAAATCGCTGTGGAGATAAGGCGAATGATCTCCGATTCGAGTTTTTTCATTCGAATGGGATTCATTTAAGCCGCCTTACAGTTTACGAGCAATCTCGCGGATCTCGTATGCTTCGATTTCATCACCTACAGAAAAGTCGTTGAACCCATCAAGTAAGATACCGCACTCAAATCCAGTGAGAACATCTGCCACATCGTCTTTCATACGTTTGAGGTTTTTGATCTTACCTTCCCAAGTGATTTCACCAGACTCGCTCGAGATGACTCGAACGTAAGCTTGTTTCGTGACCTTACCAGATTTCACCATACAACCTGCAATGTTACCAACTTTAGAAATTTTGAATACGTCTCGGATTTCTACCTTACCGATTACGTTTTCTACTTTTTCAGGTTCGAGCATTCCTTCCATGGATGCTTTCACTTCGTTGACCACATCGTAGATGATACTATAGTATTTGATTTCTACTTTTTCTTTCTCAGCAAGAGATACCGTTTTTGGATTCGCACGTGTGTGGAAACCAATCACAATTGCATTGGATGCCGATGCCAAAATGATATCGGAATCTACTATGGCTCCTGTTCCCGCATGGATTACGTTGAGACGAACATCAGCAGTAGAAAGTTTTTCCAACGCTTCTTTAACGGCCTCTGTAGATCCACGAACGTCTGCTTTGATGATGACTTTGAGTTCTTTGAGAGCACCTTGTTTAATGATCTCACTCATGTTATCGAGTGTGACACGTGTGGCCGCATTTTTCGATTGGCCAAGTCTTTCATAATCTTGACGGCTATGAGAGATAGTTCTTGCTTCTTTGTCATCAATCACCACATCAAATGGTGCTCCTGCATCAGGAACTCCATCAAGTCCTGTCACAAGGGCAGGGAAAGATGGACCAGCTTCACGGATGGAATGACCAAGGTCATCATACATGGCTCGCACACGACCGGCATGAACTCCCGCAACAAAAGCATCTCCTACACGAAGTGTTCCGTTTTGGATGAGAACCGTTGCCACAGCACCACGACCTGGATCGAGTTTTGCTTCCACAATGGTTCCTTTTGCTTTACGTTTTGGATTGGCTTTGTGATCGAGAAGTTCTGCTTGAATGAGAAGCATCTCGAGAAGTTTATCAATTCCAATGTTATTTTTTGCAGAAATATCACAATAGATGGTTGTTCCGCCCCACTCTTCTGGTTGTAATCCATAGTTAGAAAGTTCTTGTCTCACCTTTTCTGGATTCGCTGCTGGTAAATCAATTTTGTTTACCGCAACAATGATGGGAACTTCTGCTTCTTTTGCGTGGTTAATGGCTTCAATCGTTTGAGGCATCACCCCATCGTCTGCAGCAACCACTAACACAACAATGTCAGTTACGGAAGCACCACGTGCTCTCATAGAAGTAAAGGCTTCGTGACCAGGAGTATCGAGGAAGGCAATTTTACCACGGTTGGTTTCTACTTGGTAGGCACCAATGTGCTGCGTAATTCCACCCGATTCCCCTTCTGCAACCCTTGAAGAACGAATGGTATCCAAAAGTTTTGTTTTACCATGGTCAACGTGACCCATGATGGTTACGACAGGAGGACGAGTGATATAGTCTTCCGGTGCATCCTTTTCTTCTTCGATCACAGTTTCATCGTAGAGGGAAACAATCTTCACCTTACAACCGTAATCATCTGCGAGAATGGATGCAGTTTCTGCATCGATCACATTATTGATGGTGACCATCATCCCCATTTTCATGAGTTTGCTGATGACTTCACCAGGTTTTAAATTCAGTTTTTTAGCGATCTCTCCCACCTGGATATTTTCCAAAATGGAGATTTCTTTAGGTACAGCAGCAAGAGCTGCGGCCTGCGCTTTTTGTTTGCGGAAGGATTGTTTGAAGAACTTTGTGTTTTCGTTTTCTTCCCTTCCGCCCTTTTCTTTATCAAATACTTTCTTTTTGGCGCCACTTGCTCCACCGGCACCGGCTCCCGGAATGCCACCGGGTGCACCGAACGGAGCATCTCCTGGAGGTCTTCCACTACCAGGACCACCTTGTCCAATGGGTCTTGCCCCACGGTTTCCTTGGTAACCACCAGGGCCACCTTGTCCAGGTCCGCGATTCCCTTGGTAACCACCAGGGCCGCCTTGTCCAGGTCCACGATTCCCTTGGTAACCGCCGCCGCCTTGTCCAGGTCCACGATTCCCTTGGTAACCGCCGCCGCCTTGTCCAGGTCCACGATTCCCTTGGTAACCGCCACCGCCTTGTCCAGGTCCGCGATTCCCTTGGTAACCGCCACCGCCTTGTCCAGGTCCACGGTTCCCTTGGTAACCGCCACCGCCTTGTCCATCTTGCCTTTGTGGCCGTGGAGTGGTTGGTCGAGACACAATTGGGTTTCTATCTTCTTTTCTAAAATAACCTTGGTTTCCTCCTCCTTGGCCTTGGCCACCACCGGAACGGTAGTTAGGAGAAGAAGTGTCACCAGAAAGAATAGACTCGGGTTTTCTGTCCATCGGGGGTCTTTCTCGTTCTGGTTGTGGTTCCGGTTTTCTTTCTGGCCGGGACACAATGGGTGACGCTTGGGAAGGAGCTTGCGGACCGGAACCTAGTCCCTGTCTTTTGGCTTCCTCACGAATGAGTTCATTCAAATCCTTTTTTTTATCCGAAGCGGATGCAGAAGGTTTTACTTCAGGCGCTGCGCTTTGAGGACTCGCACTGGATTCTTTTTTCTCATCTGCAGGTGCCGCTTTTTTCTTGATGACAAGTTTTTTCTTTGTTTTGTCACCACTGGCTCCCTGCTGGAGGGTTTCTTTTATCGATTTTTGCTCTTCCATAGTATGCCTTAAAACTTAACCCTCTTCTACCCATTCGATAGATTCACGAAGCAAACGCAAAATTTGTTCTGCTGTTGTTTTCCCGATTCCGGAAATTTTCGAAAGTTCCTCTTGGCTGAACTCGAGAAGGGTTTCCACGTTTTTGATCCCGCCGGCTTCGAGAAGACCAACGATCCTTGGAGTGAGTCCAGGTACCTCGGATAACGGAGTGTATCCGGAATCCTCTTCTTCCTCTTCTGCACTTTCATTATATTGGTCTTCCGATTCTTCCATTGCCTCTTGTTGGGCATTAAAGAGTCGATCCAGTTTTTCACGAGCTTCCGGCGAAGCCAGTTCTTGGTTGTATTGGGATACAGTTTTGATATCGATTTTGAAACCGGAAAGTTGAGATACCAATTTTACGTTGGATCCGTTGATTCCGATGGCAAGAGAGAGAGATTCATCTGGAACGATGACAAGAGCATCTCCTCTTTTTCTATCCACATGCACTTCTACTGGTTTTGCCGGTGAAATTGCATTGGCAATGAATACACTTGGTTCATCTGAGTGAAGGACGATGTCGATTCTTTCGTTTCCAAGTTCGCGAACGATCGCTTGGATTCGAACCCCTTTCATTCCCACACAGGCACCCACAGGATCTACATCAGACTTACTAGTGGTGACTACCACCTTTGTTCTGTAAGATGGAATGCGGGCTACGTCTCTGATTTCCACAATGCCATCATACACTTCGGGAATTTCCATCTCGAAGAGTTTTTTAACAAAATCACCAGACGCACGAGAGAGCGTGATGACAGGCATTGGTTCGCGAGGCCTGAGTTCCACACGAGAAATGATGGCTTTGAGACGATCCCCTTGGCGGTATTTTTCACCAGGGTTTTGGTCCTTTTTCAGCATGATCCCTTCTACCTTACCGAGGTCGATGGACATGATGTCTTTTTTCCAACGTTGGAAATAACCGTGAGTGAGTTCGCCTTCTTTTGATTTATACTCTTGGTAGAGTAATTCTTTTTCCATATCGCGGAGACGTTGGAAAACCATTTGTTTGGCTTGGCTAGAAAGAACCCGAGATAGGTCTTGGGGTTTTTCAAACACACGTATTTGGGTTCCCACTTGTGCAGAAGGATCCAATTTGGTTGCCTCTTCCAGAGAAATCTCTAGAGGGTTTGTTGTTTTATCTTCTACCACGTCACGAAGGACAGAGATGATGATTTCGTTTTTGTTGTCGGAACCGAAGTCTACTTGGCAACGATCATCTGTTTCTGCTTCCAAACCAACCTTTTTGCGATAGGCGGCGAGAAGTGAGTCACGGATGACACCGAGTACGAGTTCTCTATCAAGAGATTTATCCTGACAGAATTGTTGGATGGCTTCGAATAGCCCAGTTTCTTTCGTTGCTTGTTTTGTCGCCATAGTCTTAAATTTCTAAATACAAATTTCCCTTTCGTATTTCTGCGATGGGCATAGATACCGATTTTTGGTTCTTTTTGTGTCGAGTTTTACGATCGTAAAGCGTAAGCTCAACTGAATCCCCCGAAACCGGTCCCAAACGATACAATCGTTTGTCCCATTTCCCTGCTTCCAGCGGCACTTCTAGTTTGACTAAAAGTCCTTGGAAACGACTTAAATCCTCCGGCAGACGCAAAACACGTTCTGCTCCTGCGGAGGAGACTTGGAGAGTGAAATCAAATTCCTCTCCCCATAAATCCAGCTCCTCTTTGAGTCTCCTAGACACAGTCTCACAGTCTTCCAAACTAGCGGAGCCAGTTTTGTCTGTGAGATGATCCAGTTCTATCTCAATGAGGGCGTGGTTTTTCCGATTCTGTACTTGGAGCGAAAAAAGCGCTAGAGGTGGAGCGAGAACACGTAAAATAAGTTCTCTGATGTTTTCCTCGGTATATACCAAACCATTTCCAAAAGATTCCAAAAGGAATCCGTATAAGAGACCCAGCTCATGCTAAAATTTAACATGTCTACTGTCAAGCTAGGAAAAGCGAGTTGTCCTGTAAATAAAAAATTAGGGAATGGATGTTGCACCATGCGAACCCTTTACCTTTTCCTCACCCTCATCTTTTCCGTATCCTGCCTTCGTTTTCGAGTGGAAAACTTAAAAGAAGAAATCCTTTTCCGGATCCCACTGGGACAAACAAATGAGAGTTTTGAGGGTGTTGTGGTGAACCAAGTACTCACCAACGTTCCATTGACCATCCCCAACTCCTCCAATATTAGCGCAATGGCGGATAATAAACAAGCCGTAATCAAACTTTTTGACAGAAATGGAAGGCTTGATGCCACACTCGGGAACCCTGATTTCAAATCAGTTTCCGGAATTCCGCATTACCCATTTCGATTTGGTGGGATTGGAATCGTGGCCATGAACGAAGATGGAGACCTGATTGTACAAAATAGAATTTCTTCCAAGGGAATGGAACTACCCCAAGGCCAAGAAAACCTATACAAAACGTACAGTGGTTCCTTTTCTACCCAAGGAACTACGGTTCTTCCTTCCTTTCTTGTACAAATTTCACAAAAAGGTGTCGTGAAATTTATGTTAGGGGCTTCTGGAAAAAACTCCGAACCATTTCGTTACATTGAATTCATTCTCCCCGGGGAAGGCGAAAAGTTATTTGTCTACCATCGCATTGCAGAAGAAATGCGACTTTCTTATTTTGAAGAAGGAGAACTCAAAGGGAACCTAAAAGAATCAGGCCTTGATGTATTTGCCAGTAATGATGCCAAAGAATATGACATCACCCTAGACAAACTCCTCCCACATCCAGAAGGTGAGTATGTTCTCGGATCGTTTAGTTATTATTCGAAAAAAGACAAACGGTTTAAGTTCCGAAGGATCTTTCGTTTTGTTTTTGATTCCAAAAGTTCGCAAATGTTAAAAGAAATCCAGGACCCTTCTGAAATTTTATTTTCCATTCGTAACAACGGGGAATTTTATATTTGGGAAACAGAAGACGGTGGGAATGCAGCAAGGCTCCAAGTCCATGACAAAGAGGGAAACCATATCAATAACAAAAGGATTCCTTTTTCCAGTCCCCGTGGCCAATGGCGAGAAACCTATACAGATGCTTTTGATAATATTTATTCGGTTCGCATTCGCGCAGGGGCCTTGGAAGTCTATCGTTGGATTTAAATGAAACAAAATCCTCTTTTTACCAATAAAGAATCCAAAGCACTAGATGCTCTCACGATAAAAGAACTTGGGTTTCGGGAAGAAACCCTAATGGGAATGGCCGCCCTTTCTGTATTTCATGCCAATGAAGATTTATGGAAAACCGCAGAATCCATTTGGATCCTTTCTGGAACGGGAGGAAACGGAGGGGATGGTTATGCCCTTGCTCATATTCTTCACCAAGAAGGATATAAGGTTCGTTCGTTTTCGACAGCACCAAACAAGTCAGAGGCGGGAAAGTTTTATGAATCCTTGGTTTCTAAAACTCTGGGTGCGATTGGAACGATTGATGATTTTTATGAGGAATGGGAAGAAGCAAAAGAAGACTCGGTTTTACTTGTAGATGCCCTTCTGGGAACCGGATTCCAAAACGAACTTTCGGAAGAACTCACAGAGCTGATAGAAACCATCAATGAATCCGATGTCTTTTTTTACCGGTTGTCACTGGACAGTCCCAGTGGTTGGAATCCGTATCTACTCGGCGATCCAGACTCCAAGGCCAATAGTTTTGTTTTTGCTGATTCCATTGAAGAACTCGGAACAAGGAAATGGGAAAACGTAGGGTTTATCTATGAAAAAGATTCCATCATTCCAAGATACTATGAATCGATCGGGTTTCCCATCCACACCCACCTAAGTGATATTACATTTTCAAAACGATATTATTTTGAAGCAGATCCCGAGTCTGCCATCCAAACCCTTAAAAGAAAAAATAAAGACCATAAATACAGTGCAGGTTCTGCTTTATTTTATGGAGGTTCTGATGGAATGGAAGGAGCCATCCTCCTTTCGGAACAGGCCTTCTCTAGACTTGGTGGAGGGATTAGTAAAATTTTCTCCCCATCTTTAAAAATCAGTTCCTTTGTTTTAAAAGAAGATCTTTCCAAAATGACCAAAACAAGTTCTCTCACAGAAACTTTCGAAGATCCGTTTTTAAAAAAAACAAAGACCGTCGTTGTGGGTCCAGGCCTTACCCAATACCCAAATGATCTAGGTGGATGGACTGTTCCGGAAAATTTACGTTTGATTTTAGATGCAGGTGCCATTCCAACAAAAGGAAGTCCCCTTCCAAAGGGAAACCAAATCCTACTCACTCCCCATGTCGGAGAACTGAATCGAATGACGGGAAAAACTCATAACTCTGTGCAGTCCGCCTACGATACATTAATCGAATACTGCTCACAAAACAATGTTTATGTGCTACTCAAATCCTTTGTGAGTTTACTCGTTTGTCCAGATGGTTCTTCTTATGTTTGGGAATCACCCAATCCCAAACTAGCGACTATGGGAACGGGAGATTTATTATCAGGAATTTTGGCACGTTACTTAAGTTTGGATTTAACAATCCCTGAATCTGTACAGTTGGCTTTATCATTACTCGACCACTCCAAACAATTGGAAGAACCCTATCCTTCTGCCCACCAAATCCTAAAGTCTCTTGTGGAGTTAGTGTGATGGGAAAAGGATACCACTCACGTTCACCAGAAGAATTTCGCGATTACCTAAAACAAATCGGTGATAAAAACAAAAAAACAAGATGGAGACAAATTGTTCTCCTCATCGATTTGGTTTTGGTTGTTCTCATTTTTTACATTGGGTTTCGAGCTTTGAATCCTGGGAGTTTCCAAAACAGAACCCAGTCCGACAAACAGATCGTAGACGGATACCCTACTTATTTAAGTTTATCCAGAGAGGAAGATGAAAAGTTCCAAGGTTATTTTTTATTTATAGAAAATAATACAAAAAACCAAATTCAAGTCCCAAACCCGAAGTGGAAGTCCGAGTTTCGAATCAAAACAAGACAAGGAGTTTTGTGTTTCCAGGAGGATATCCTTTGGGAAACCAGAGTCATTCCCCCGAATGCAAATGGATTTTTATACCATTCTGTTTCCAAAGAAAAATGGAAGTCCTTGGTCGCAGATTGCCGAAAAGAAATTTTTGATGAAGAAGCTTCTGTCTTTCGCTCCAAGTTTCGTTCTTTGGATTTAGGATTTTATTCTCAAGTGCTTGTCCATTCAGAAGACAGAACGTATACGTTTCAAATCAAACAAAGGCCATACAAGTAAGATGCGTTGGGCAAAGATTTGCCCAACTTTCATTTCGATTTCTACTAGCGAAGGTTACCGACCATTGGGCTGCAAGGAGCTCGATACAACGACTCCCCCGACCACGATCAAAACCGTGCCGATCAAAACTTTAACAAAGTTCAAATCTCTCCACTCTGAAAAAACAATAGCTCCCAGGATGACAGCAACGATGGCATTGGAATTTGTGAGAGGGGCTATAACTGATACCGGTAATTTTAAAACCGAAATACCATAACTCATACAATATATCGCAGTAGACCAGGAAAGTCCCATAAGAAAAGCAAAGAGTCCACCATTGAGAGTTACATCTTTCATTCCACTTTGGAAAGCAAAAACAACTCCATAACAGAAAATGGAAAACCCAACAAAGACCAAGTAGATTGGCAAACTAATTCCCGCACGTAGACTTAATTTCATGATGACAGTTTCCATTCCGAGAAGCAAAGCGGGAAAAACCCCGCCGATCAGTATTGTTCTAAGTTCCATATCTATTTTTAACCATTGTTATTGGTTCACCACTACCGCAGGGTATTCTTCCATATAACTTTCTCCGTTCACACCGTAGTAAACAACCTTACGACCTAGGAAATCAACATCGTATCCAATCACTCCTGCTTCCCAAGCTGCGTTCAGAAATTCAGGGAAACTGCTTCGGCCTTCCTGATCGGTGCGAAGTGCGGTGATGAGTGCGTCCCTATTGAAGGGAGGAATCTCATGAACCCCGTTTACAAGGGGAGTTCCTTGCTGTAAAACTGAGCCATCTTTCATATAGTATACTGATTGGCAGGAAGGCAGAGACCAACGGTTCGTCACCACTCCTGCATTTCGTAGGACCTCCGCAAGTACAGGGAATCCTCCTACTTTCGGGCGAATGGACATCGCAAATTTTTGCGCTTCGGTTAGTTTTGTTGTTAGGTTGGTCATTGTGTTCTCCTCATTCAATTGGGTTTAAGTTTAGTTTATGTGTTTCTGCTAGTTTCACGAGAATCTTCCGAAGTTCGTCTTTCTCCGATTTGGAAAGCAAAGAAAAAAATGCGAAATCGTTTTCATCTGCAATCAATGAAAGTTTCGGAACAAGTCGGAGCCCCTCTTTTGTGAGTTTGATTTCTTGGTAACGCCGGTCTTCACTTGCTTCTTGGCGACTCACTAGGCCTTTGTTTAGTAGCCTGTCTATGAGTTTGGATACAGCTCCGCGACTGAGTCCTGTGATTTCTGCCACAACACTAGGCGAAGTGTTAGTGTCATAAGAATACATTTCCCGAAGGATCACCCATTCGGCTACTGTCACATCCAAAGTCGCAAGTTTTCCCGCAAAAGAATGAGAAACAGCATTGGAAACAACCCGCAAATGGTATCCCAGATGGGATTTCAGATGGGATTTCAAGTGGCTTGGTTCTAAATTTTGTTTTTTACGCACAGGTTGACAATAGTTTCCTAGGAAACCATTGTCAAGGAAATTAATTTGCAAAATGATTACGGTCTAGAAAATTTTTATAATAAATTCAGAAGGCGAATCGAGAAGGAAGGGAATATTTTCAAAATTTATAAACCATCTCCATGCGAGAGGGATACGACGGGCTTGGTCTGACGCATGTCAGACGGGAGCGAACGCGCACCCCAGAGTAGCCCGGTCCCGAAAATTGATACAAATCGCTCGCCAAACAGTTATGATGTTTGTTTTGTGGTTCCAAGACAGACCAAGGTAAGCCGGAGAAAGATTTACGATTATGTTTATTTACGGCTATCGTATCGGAACAAAATCCGTCCATCCCAGATCCCTCTTCATTAAGACAGTTAACCACTGCAGAACATATTACTTTATGTGATTACATATATAAAAAATAAATTGGTGGTGATTCAAAGATAGACCAGTGCATCTTTTGCCATTCATTTCAATTCTTCTTGCAATCTAGCCACAGTGGTTTCTAAAATTGTGGTTCTGGCAAAGTATTTATCATTGGCTGGGATTAAAAACCAAGGTGATTTAGGAGCATCCGTTTTTTGAAACATTTGATTAGCGGCTTCTTCATAGAGGGGCCATTTGTCACGGTTACGCCAATCTTCGTCTGTAAGTTTCCAACGTTTGAGTGGATCATTTTTTCTGGTTTCAAATCGAAGTAATTGTTCTTCTGGATCAATGTGTAACCAAAATTTAATGACAATGGTTCCAAAACTCACCAGTTGTTCTTCAAAGAGTAAAATTTCTTCATAAGCACGAGACCACTCAGATTCCGTAGCAAATCCTTCCACTCGTTCGACAAGGACTCGACCATAATAAGAGCGATCAAAAATTCCAACATGGCCTTTTTTGGGAATTCGGTTCCAAAACCTCCAAAGATAATGGTGTTGGATCTCTTCTGCGTTAGGTGCTGAAATATTATGAACTTCAAATAAACGTGGATCTATTTCTTGTGTGAGCCTTCGAATGGAGCCACCCTTTCCTGCTGCATCCCAACCCTCAAAAACAAATAGAATGGGTCTGTCTTTTGCTTTAGAAAGAAAAGTGAGTTCCCGAATTTTTGTTTTCAAAATTTTCATCTTCACTTGGTATTCGTCAGGTGATAGAACTTGTTTCATATCTAATTGTTGTAAATGGAGGATACGATTTTGGATTGAATTTGATTTCATGGAATAAGCTCCATACCATGATTGATTGACTGTAAGGCACTTCTAGAATCAAATTGTAAGATTCTTTCCAAACGTTCCAAGATGGCCTCAAAAACAAGAAGTTTTGTATCGTCTTTTTTATCACAGGAAATGATTTGCCAAGGAGAATCAATGGTTCTGGAAGAACTCAAAATAGAATCAAAAATTTCAAAGTAACGATTGTAATGTTCTCCTTGGTCTTTGTCAAAACGAGACAATTCCCATTCTTTTTTTTTCTTTTTGGAATCCTCTAATCGTTTCTTTTGATCCTTTTTGGAAATATGCAAAAAGAATTTGTGAACAATGATTTTATCTTTCGAAAGGATTCTTTCCGTATTCAAAATGGATAACAGTCGATGATCGTATTCAGCTAGGTTTATTTTTTTTTCAGAGCGAAGGTATGCCAATCGACTGTAGTATGTATTGAGATAAAATAAAAACTCACCATACCGAGGCACCACTCGCCAAAAATTCCAAAGAAAAGGATATCCCCTGTCCTCGGACTGGTCTACATAAGGAGAGTATACCTTAAACTTTCTTGGATCCAGACGTATGGTCAAAGATTGCAAAATCGAACCTTTGCCTGTGGAAGCAAAACCTTCGATTAAAAAGATATGAGCAATTTTTTGTTTAGAACTCTCTCTTTGTAAAAGAAAAAATCGTTCTTGTAAATCGGTCAGGTCGCTAATCGAATATTTGGGAACTTGGTTGGTTGGATGTCTTTCTAAAACCACAACCAAGGATTGTAAGTAAGATTTGGAAAAAACCTATCCTTTTTTTGGAATGTCTCTTACATGGGCCGAGGAAAACCAGGGCCAGTGGCTCTTGCAATATGTTCGATTCCCTTCTCTTGGTTTTCATACCGAGGGATCAAATGAACGTGCAAGTGAGGAACTTTTTCCGCAATGGCTACAATGTACATTTTTTCTGGTTCTTGTTTTTTTAATATCTCTGTGGCTTTGTAAAGAGCCCTTCCATAATTTTCAAACTCCGCCAAAGACAATCCAAACCACGATTCTAGATGTTTGCGATGTTCCATGTACAAATACCCTTCTAGGTTTTGGTCAGCTTTTCTGAGGATCCAATCTTCATTTTGAAAAAGAATTTGGCTTTCATTTTTATGTGCTTCGCAGATGGGACAGTTCATCATTCTTCCCAAATTGGCCGATAGGTTAAGAGATGAGAATCCATTTTTTTATCTTCCTTGTCTTCATAACCATGTGTGTTGGACCCACTTTTGCTCAAACGAAGGGAGATTCACAAGAACCTTTGACAGATTTGATTTATTCTCTTTCTGAAGTTGTTTTCTCAAACCCATTTCGAAAAGAGGAAACAGAAATTCGAAAACGAATTTCGGAAGCCAATGCTTCTGAGGTGAGAGAGCTTCGCATCCAATTAAAAAACCTACTTCGTTCTGGATCTCTCACGAAAACCGATGCAAAAGAAAAAAACAAAAACTTAGAATCTTTTGTGACTTCCTTAGAAGGTCTTTCCAGCTTAGGAGGTTTTCTTTGGAAAGACGAAACAGGGACTGTATACCAATGGGGAGATTGGTCGGATTTTTATGAAGATGGATTCTCAAAAGACAAACTCCGACTGGAAGGCCAGATCCCTTCCTTTGTTTACGACCGTGGCTCTGTTTATTTTTTTGTCAAAAACCCTCCCGGCTCCCTTCCCGCCGAATTTGGATTTTTAGGTTGGGAATCACACTTCTATGCTTTTGGTGATGAAGGTTCCTTACGTTACACCAATGATTTCCATTTAGATCCGTCAGAAAGGCTTGGCGATTTTCGAAAGGCCTTCGATTCCATTCGAAAAAAATTCCCTGGTTCACAAATCATTACTGCCAATGACCTGACCATCTTTATCGTTCCCGGCGAACCAAAACCCATTTACTATGTATTTTTATTCCTAAGGTTGTTCCTAATTGGTTGGACCCTCCTCCTCGCAAGTTACATCATTCGGATGAGCCTTTCGCATCCAAAAAATCATTTGCCCGAACACAGGGCCCCCTTATCCTGACAATACATCCCGTCACCATGCCCTGGTAGTTCAACGGATAGAACATCGGTCTTCGGAACCGACAGTGGGGGTTCGATTCCCTCCTGGGGCACCAGTTTATCAATAACAACCAATTCCAACTAACAGAACAAAGCTGGGAATCGAACAGTTTTGTGAGCCAAATTGTTGCGACCCATAGAGAGCAATGATTTGGTTAAGCCGACCCGGACGGGAGGCGACGAACAAAACCGTGCCTCGGAGCGCAGGTGAGCCATGACGGCGAACCAGCAGAGAGGGCGATTCCCTCCTGGGGCACCAGTTTATCAATAACAACCAATTCCATCTAACAGAACAAAGCTGGGAATCGAACAGTTTTGTGAGCCAAATTGTTGCGACCCATAGGGAGCAATGATTTGGTTAAGCCGACCCGGACGGGAGGCGACGAACTAAACCGTGCCTCGGAGCGCAGGTGAGCCATGACGGCGAACCAGCAGAGAGGGCGATTCCCGAAAATGGGATATAGAATGAAACCTATCTTCCGTTTGGCGGTCGCTTCTCGTTTTGAATTTCGGGACCAGGCTACTTTGGGGTCCGCTTCGCTCCCGTCTGCCAAAGGCAGACCAAGCCCGACGTATCCTTCTCGCGGGGGAGACATTATTTTTATGATTCGATTGATGAAATGGAAAAAGATTATCAGGATTATCTCAAGTTTTATAACAACAAAAAATTCTCACTAGGAAGGAAACTGAATGGCAGAACTCCATATCCAGTTTTCCGAGATAGGTTCCGAGGATAAGAAAGGGAAGAAGTTTAATAATCTAAATTGTGTAATAGGCTTGTGTAAGATCCATAGAGTTAATTATTTCGAATTAGTTCAGTAAAAAAAAGGTTTTCATTAACTTTAATGCAATTTTATTTAAATTCCTTATTTGCTTATCGACTCTAACGTATTTATTTATTTCCGTTACGAGATTTAATCTGAAAATCTGCTTTTAATACATTTCTTTTTGCATCGAATCCTACTGAAGCGAATGGCAATAAACCGATAATAGGGTTAGTGGACAATATTCCGGACAAGCTAGATAAATAGACTAAAGCCACAATCCTCCCATTTCGAATTTGTTTTTCAGTTTTTTTTATTTTTAAAAACAAATCAAATTCATTTAAATTTAATTCAGGACATTCATAATATTCTTTATTTAAATCTGACTTTAATTCGCAATTTAGTATATTATATTCTAAATTCTTTTGATTTGAGCCAAAATGCATTGTTACTTCCGAATACTCACTAGTTCGAAATGGACGTATATGATATTCTCGAATAGTAATTTCACCACAATAAATACCCTTAACCAAAGATAAGAAATATGAAGCCTCATTAATATTAATTTTTTTTTCATTATATGCTGAAATTTTACATTCCTCAACACCGGCAACCTTTCTTTCCATGTTTAAGTATATTTGAAAATTGTGATCCGTAAACTCATGAAAGGTGATTTCTAAATTACCAATTTGATCTTCGGGTAAATTATGGTTTCGTTCATTAATTTCCTTCTTAAAGCATCCTGTTACTAACAATATTTCAATAAATAGCAATAGACTTATGAATTTAATTTCCATTAAAACTGCACCAAATCATCATCCCCAGGGCAACTTTGTCTTTCTGATAAACTAGTATAAATATCAGCAACTGCCAAAAGTATGCCAACTGGACCCAATACTTCTTTTAGTAACGTCCCATCTTTTAACCCAATACTCATTAATCCGCCACCACTTCCAACTACAGTGCTACCTCCAAAACCAACTTCTTTTCTGAAATCTTTTGCATCCTTTCTGTTTGTATTACAATTTCGTTTTGTTTGCACACTTTTACAAATTGGATTTGAAAAATGGCAAACACCAGAATTTGCAATCATATCTTTAATACCTAGAATAATATTTCTAGATGATAGATTTTTAGACAAGTATTCTCTCGTTTGTTCGGAACCAACATGTTTTCCTAATTCCTTATTTTCTAAGCGATCAACAATTTGCCGAATGCCAATTGCATTAATTTTTTTAGAAATACTCTGCATAGAAAATCTACCATTCACATTACTACCAAAATTTCTTCCCATGGCATGCCCAACAATCCGATTGAACATATGAATGATACCTGATAAACTAGGGAAATTTCCAGAACTGTCTACAAACGCAATCGGATTCCCTTCCACATACATCATCCGGTTCATCCCTTGCTCTTTATCTGGAAACACCATACCATCGTTACTCGCAAATCTTCCTAAACTAGCATCATAATATCTAGCTTTGTAATAATACAACCCACTTTCCTGGTCTTCTTCTTGTCCCGTATATTTGAATTTTGTAATATCAGGTCCATAGGAATCAGTTCTTAGAATTTCCCCATATGGTTTGTATGTGATATGACTTTTACCACCTCTTTCCCCTCCCGCAAGCACATTCCCATTTCCATCGGTAATCATGGTAATGCTACCCAAATGGTCTGGATGGAAGAAATACATTCCTGACACTCGTGCAGTGTCTATGTGTTTTTAGGGCGAGTCCCGAAAATGGGATATAGAATGAAACCTATCTTCCGTTTGGCGGTAGCTTCTCGTTTTGAATTTCGGGACCAGGTCACTTTGGGGTCCACTTCGCTACCGTCTGTCAAAGGCAGACCAAGCCAGACATGCTTTGAATCCACCGACATGGACCTCATTCTCCTCATGATTTTTTTTTATAAATCACAAGTTAAAAAATTTGTAACCGTATTTTATATAACAAATTAGCAAAGTCCACTACTGATTTTCTGATTTACGTTCTCGACAGAACCGAAAGTCTGTAATAAAAATGATTCCTGATCATCCAGTCAATTATGCGCAAATGGTATTAGATAATTCCACTGACGCCATTGTACTGATGGGAACCAATTATTCTGTCCTAGCCTTCAATCAAAATTTAGATACCACCATCCAAGAATACTCTGGAAAGATTCTAAAAACAGGAGATGACTATCGAGATTTTGTCATTGCCGCCGACAAAGACGTGTTTTTTGAACTCTTCCAAACTGCAGTTCGTGGGGAAAGTGTTACAATCGAACGGTTAGCCAGTCTCAACCAAATTTCCGTTTGGTATGAATACAAAATGGCTCCCACTTATGATAAGGACAAAAACCTTTTAGGAGTCTGCTTACGTGCAAAGAATATCGATGCAAAAAAGAAAATGGAAATTGCTCTTTCCGAAAGTGAACAGAAATTTCGTAACCTAATAGAATCAGCACCAAACGCCATACTGATCGTAGACTCTAGAGGAAAAATCATTCACTGCAATTTAGAAACAGAAAATACCTTTGGATTTTCAAGAGAAGAAATCATCAACCAATCAGTAGAACTCCTCGTACCCTTCCATCACAGAAATGGTCATGATCGTATGATCGAAGGCTATTTCCAATCGCCGAGACCTATGAGAATCGGAAAAGACCAAGTGACGACAGCGGTAAAAAAAGATGGAAGCGAAATTTTTGTGGAAGTGAGTTTGAATGGTTTTGTTGTCAACCAAACAAGTTACGTATCAGCAATCATCGTGGACATCACAGAAAAAGTATTGGCGGATCAAAAAATCAAAAACCAAATCCAAGAATTAAAAGAAATCGCAAGAATCCAATCACATGAGATTAGAAGTCCACTTTCGAATATCCTTGGCCTTGTCAATCTTTTGGAATCGGGAATGCCAGAAGAAACTAAAAAAGAAATTTATACACACTTACGAAAGTCAGCTACCGATCTAGATACTTTAATTTGTGGCATAGTAAAAAAAACTGCCATCAGTCTCTCGCAATAAAAAGTATCAAAGTTTTCCAAAAGCCAATCCTTAACTGTATACTTTTTAATTATACAACTGTATACTTTACTAAATCCTTCTTTCGGATAGAATCGAATCATGAACCAAAGCCTATTCATTGTCGATGCTTTTACGAATTCTTTATTTTCAGGAAACCCAGCAGCAGTGTTATTGCTTTCGGAGTGGCCCGAAGACCAGTGGATGCAGAATATCGCGAAAGAAAATAATCTTTCAGAAACATCCTTTCTAGTAAAAGAAGGAGATGATTATCGAATTCGTTGGTTCACACCTGGTGTAGAAGTTGATCTTTGTGGTCATGCAACTTTAGCAGCAGCTTATGTTTTAAAAAATTATTATGAAGAAAGTCGAAATGAGTTTCAATTTTTTTCTAAATCAGGACCTTTACCCATAATGATCAAAGAAAATTTGATTTATCTCAATTTTCCGATCTATCCTGAATTCAGTAAAAGCAAAACTATCGATCCAAAAGAAATGGTTTCCATATTGGGGAGGGAACCAGATGAAATTTGGGAAGGAAAAGATACCATTTTTGTCTATCAATCAAAAACAGATATAGAAGCTTTAGTTCCAGATTTTACAAAGCTAACAAAAGTAAGTACAAATAGAGGTTATATTGCACTATGGATCAATCGTTTCGGCTCCGAAAATACAGACTATGAATTCCGATTTTTTGGACCAGGACTCGGGATTCCAGAAGATCCAGCCACGGGTTCAGCACATTGTAGTTTGGCTCCCTTTGTTGCAGAGAGGTTAGGTAAAAACCAATTTAAATCGCACCAGAAATCAAGTAGAGGAGCTGAATTTTTTATCGAACTTCAAAAGAAACGAGTGTCCATAGGTGGATCTGCCGTTTTGTATCTTCAAGGTAAAATCAAAATTCCAATTTAAGAATGGAATGCGCAAGCGATTGCAGCGGAAATCCTTTTGCAAAGCAAAAGATTGGAGCGTAAAGCGCGGTCGCCGTTAGGCGATGCGCCCCACCCAAAAATTAAATTTGGAAAAAAGCAACATCTCGTTTCAGATTGTTCGCTTGATCAGAAAGGGCCGAACAAAGTTTATCAATCTCACCAACAAACTGATTCAGATACTCAGTTCCTTCCGAAATGGTTGCAATGCTATGCGACAATTCGAATGACGTACGTGCTTGTTCTTCTGTATTTTGTTCTATTTCCAAAGCAGAACGAGTTAAATTTCCAAAACCTTCCTTTACATCTTTTGCAATAAACATCTGTTTTTTGGTCATTTCAGAAGATACTTTTATGAGTTGGACAGTTGTTGTAACTGCGGTCCCAATTTGAGAAAATGTTTTTTCTGTATTGGATACAGCAGACCTACCTGACTTGGAAGCTTCATATGCTTTGTCTACAGCTTCTAAAATTCTTTTTGTATTTTGAAGAGTTTGTTCACCTAGTTTTGAAATTTCGCTGGCAACTACAGCAAAACCACGTCCCGCTTCTCCAGCGCGAGCGGCTTCTATAGATGCATTGAGAGATAAAAGTCCAATTTTATCGGAAATATCGCTAATGACTTGGATGACATCAGCCGTATGTTCTACACTCGTTTCAATTTCTTCCATCGCAGAAAGTGTGGAGTGTAATGCATTTTGGCCAGAAAGAATTTCCTCTTGCATTTTTTTAGTTTCCGCTTCTGTTCGTTCCATAGAAGAATGAACGTCAACTAACACTGATTCCATTTCGATCAAAGACTGGAGCGAAGACTGAGTAATTTCATTTTGAGTTTTTGCACTTATTGCAGTAGAGCGAATACTTGCAGACATTTCTTCAACTCCCGCTGACATCTGTTCTGTAGAGGAAGCTTGTTCCATCATAGCCTGTGCAAGTCCTTGGGTTTGAGAAGCTATCACTTTTGAATCCTTACTTACACGCTCCGCCTCGCTAACGACTCCTGCTGTGATTTTTCGAATGCTCTCAATAAAAGAATTTAGGGATAAACTTCCTAACCCAAGTTCATCGGTGGAAATCATAGCAACTGTATTGCGAAGGTCTCCATTGGCAAGGCCTTCATAACGTCTTACCATTTGGTCTGTGTTAAACTTTAATGACCGAACAAACAAAGAAGTTAAAATATAAATAGCAATACATATAAACAATGCCAGTAGACCAATCGTGATCCCCGTATTTTGTAATTGGATAATTCCCGTTACTTGTGTACCAAGTAAGTATCCAAGAGTTGTCACACTCATGCTAAAAACAGCAAACATTGTAAAAAACACTCTCGGGAAAATTCCGATTTTCGGGATCTCTTTCAATGGCAAACTTAATTCTTTTAAAACAGATTGCGACAAAACGGGTGCCAACCTTAACTCAGTAAGAAAAAAATGAGAAACACCTAATACCGGATAAATGATGATAGGCAAAACTGCATAAGGAATGATTTCAACGAGAGTTGGTGTAAAAAAAAGAAACGTGATGAGAGCTGCGAATGGAATTCCAAGAGACCACTGGATAAGAAAATAACCCGAATTATTTTTCGGAAATTTTAAGAGTCGAATTTTGATCTCTTGTTTTTCTTCGACTGTCTTTTTCGAAAAATTTTCAGGGATGGTTTGGGTAATGAGATTTCTCAAACGAAAAAAACGAATGGTGGGAACAATATAGGAAATCGTAAGCGAAATTGTTGCACCAAGCACAACATATACCGCCTTTTCAAAGTTATACTCTCCTCCAGAAACAATAAACAAAACTGCAATGGGAACAGCCAAAATTGAGGTTAACAATTCCAAACCCAATGTCAATTTCCAACAAATCGAAGTGATTTCCTTTTTCCCCATTTTGTTTTTTCCTTTTCAAATCTAGTTCTAATCTTTGTTTTTTATTTATGTATTTAAGTAAAAAAATATTTATTTCGAAGTTCTAGTAAACACACCGTCCCAGTCGACAGGTGGCGGGTTTTTAAACAAAGAATGACACCGAGCAATGAGAAGCTCACTTGCAACATCTTTTTTTCCGTACATTTCAGACGCTGCTTCAAAAGAGAGAATCGCCTTTTCCCAATTCCGATTTAGGTAAAACTGAAAACCTTCTTCATATTTTCTCTCGGCTTCAATGATTTGGGACGAAAGATCCGAGAGAAAACAAACTAAACTATAAATTTTTACCGGTGTTTCTTTTCCTTTTACGCGAATCCAGTCCAAAAATCGAAAGTGGAATTCTTGATTACAAATAGATTCGATGTTTTCCGAAACCAAAATGGACACTCCGTAATCTTTTGCGGCTGCCTCTAAACGAGCACTAAGGTTTACGGTATCACCCATCATCGTATAAGAGGCAAGGCTATCCGTTCCCATAAAACCAACCTTAGCCGGACCGCAGTTCAGACCGATTCGAAAATTCATATTTCGAGCTGTTTCGGTGTAATCCATTTTTTGTTTCCAAGTTGTTCGGAGAATCTCTAGTTCAGAAACCATCTCAAGAGCCGTTTTACAAGAAAGTCTTGGGTGTTCCTTGTTTTGAATGGGTGCTCCGAAGATTCCAACGATTGCATCACCAATGTATTTATCCAAAGTACCCGAGTTGGATTTAAGGATTTTTGTCATAGCAGAAAGATATTCATTGAGCAATCTTGCAAGATCACTCGCACTTAACTCTTCACTGATCGAAGAAAACCCTGCGACATCAGAAAAAAATGCAGTGATCTCCCACTCTCCCCCTTTTTTCAAAGAATCCATGTTTTCCAATGCTTCGCTCACAACACCTGGATCGACTAAATTCCGAAGGATACTGTTAAACTTTCTTTTTTCTTTTCCTTCTGTGTATGTGAGGTAGGCAAAACCTAACAAATACGATATGGGAAATGCAATCACAAAAGAGGAAATTGGTAAAACCAAATCCATTCTATACAAAAAGTAAAACAAAGTAAGGAAAATTGAAATAGCAAGAATTGGATAAATATTTTTCAACAAATGCCATTGGTTGATAAAAAGTACGAGAACTCCAATCAAAAGCACTAACAATGTGAATCCAATTCCGAAAACCTCTGATAGTTCACCTAACATATGACCTTCGATTAGATTGGATGCAAAAACTGCCTGCCCGATCACACCGGGAAAAAGTCCATAAGGGGTGACAACATCATCATGAGTAGATGCCGCAGACGTTCCGATTAAAACAATTTTATCTTCGAAAACGGTGGGAGGGACAAGAAGTTGGTTCGGATCTTCTACGTCACTTGCATTGAGTTGGTTTAATGATTCAATGATTCCAGCTGCGGAATAACGAGGGATATTTCGGAGTTCCTCTTCCGTATAAAAAAAAGCTCTTACCAAACCATCTTTTCCTAAAGGAACTTCTCGGATTGTATCCTTTTTTTGGATAAAGAACCTGCCATTTTTCCATTCAGTTTGATAAGGTTCAGATGAAGCAAATGCTTGCAAGGCGAGCGTTGGGAAATGGTAATTTTTCCAGCGAATGAACGGCGTAAACCGACGAAGGATTCCATCGCTATCTGGAATTACATTCACCACATGAATCATTGGTGAAGTTTCACCGACTTGGCCTATAGGAAAAGATGCATTTTCGTAACGAGGAAAAGGTGAATCATTTGGCAAAGGAACATTGAATTTTTGAACCAACGTTTCTTCACCTAACCTCGGAATTACAATTCCTCCATCGCGAAAATTGGCAGCATGCGAAATTTCACCTAAGTTTAGGTTTGCGGAAACCAAAGATTCATCATAGTCAGACCTCTCGGTAAAGAGGATATCGATAATTGTAACTTTTGGTGGTGTGATCAGTTTTGTATAACCAATGAGTGTTGGATAAATATTTCGCTTCCATGGCCACTGTCCTAACTCTGGGTGGTCTGCATATTTGGCAATACTCTGTTCATCAATATCAATGATGACAATGTCTTTGGAAAAACGATGGTGTGAAGGAAGTAAATGAAAAAATGAATCAGATAACTTTCTATCTAAAATTTGCGAAATGCCAAATAACGATAGCAAGGCGATGATGATTGCAGGGACAATCACCATCAAAAAAAAAGGTAAAAGGAATTTTTTTTGTTTCATGGTTTTAGTTTGGACTTAAATTCACCCCAACGGTCTTTAGGAATCGGTCCATTTTCAATCCCAATACTGGATTCATAAAAAACTAGTTTTGCAATACGAATCGTGGTATCAGGGTGTGTTTTTTTAAATGATTCGGTCCCTTCCGACTTGGACAAAGTGTTCAGATAATTGGATAGTCCAAGTGCTGAGTAACCAGATTGGCTCGTTAGACCCACAGCGGCCTCATCCGCCTCTAATTCCAATTTCATATCTCGTCCGGTTTCAAAAAATTGTTTTTCTAATTCATCCAAAACCTGGCTAGTTGCGGCATTCACAACCTCACCACCAGGTGGAGACAAAAGCCCAGAAAGAATATCCAAAAATACGTTAGATTGTTTGAATTCTCCATTGTGAAAGAGTACAATGTGTCCCATTTCATGAGCAATAATTCCCGCAAGTTCCGATTCAGATTGGATTTTTTTTAAACTAGCAGTGGTGATAAAAATAAAACCCCCGGGACAAGCATAGGCGTTGATTTGTGAGGATTCAATCACCCCAACGCGAAAACTCAAATCCTTACGAGAAGAAACCGTTGCCAATCTTTGGACCACCCCATTCAGGTATCCCGTTAATTCCGAATCCCGAACTAAGGGATATTTTTTCAGTAATCTTGCTGCAAGAGAACGCCCTAGTTTTACCTCAGCCTTTGTTTCTTTCGGCACTTCTAATTCAGAAGCAAAGAATAGATGAAGTGGCCCACTAATTGTTTCTACTTTTGGTTCGATCGGAGGAGGCTGTGTTGTAGGAGATTCAAAAGGAACCGATTCAAGCCAACGTAACGATTCAAAGTCGTAGAGATCTCCTTCTCCACGCACTCTCATCTTCTGAGTCTCAGAAAGTCCTCTGGCAGCCGCCGTCTTCGTAAAGTCAGACGCTCTTTGTCTTGCGACCACGGCCTCTGAAGAATTGGAAGTAATTCCCAATTTGATTTGGTTTCCTGGAGGGAGTGGTGAAACAAATAATTTCGAAACCCAACCCAATTGGTCCCTTGCCCGCACTTGAACAAATAGTCCTTGTTCACTGATGGGAGATAGTACTTCTCCCATTGCCAATGCAGAACCATCTGCACTCAATTTTGGCTGGGAAAGAAGTTTCGCCTTTGTGCTTTGTACGTATACATTGCCCTTGGCGACAAGTGATTGTGCTAGAAAAAGAAACAAAAAGGTTTGAGATAGTGCTCTCATTCAAGAAATTATCATTTTGGTTCAGTCCTTTGAAAACTCTTTTTTTATTTTAAGACTTTAGAATTGACATTTCCTTTCCCACTCATGAAATGAACGCGTAATGAATCATCTATTTCTAATATTCTTTCTTCTTTTTTTTACTTTGATTGGTTGTAAAAAAGAAAAAGATGAAAGTAATTCTTTGGAAGCTTTGGTGTCTCGTTTTCTTGTTAGAAACTTACTAAGTTCCAATATCAATTCGGAGTTACCTTCGAATTTAAGTGTAGCAGTTCCAAGATCCATTCGCAAACCTTCATCTGGCCTAGGGGCTTCCCTTCGAAAAGTTCCAAAATCAATTCGTTCTATTTCATTATCAAAAGGTATCGCACAAGATACCTTTGACTATGGATTTACAGGCCAAGCCTTTCTTACGGAAGGTACATCGATAGTCTCTGAAATTTTAAGAGATTCCAAAAGGGACTTAGTTCTTATCAGCGGTGCATACTCGATAGCAAAAGCAAATCCGGGTGTTTGTGTTCCTGGTGGTGCATCTACAATCAGAATCACACAATCAATGGAAGAGGATTTTTTATCTGGAATCGAACGATTGGGACTAAGTGCTGACGAAGCACGGGGAGAACTTGTTAGCTTACAAAACGAAGGAATCCTTCCCTTTATTGGACAAGCGGTTCCTAGCCCTGCTATGGTTTACCGGAACTTGTCGAATAACGAATATGATATGGAAGTTGAATATTCATTTGCCGATTCCATTGGAACTCCTCAACCTTGTCCGGCCAACAATCGATTTCAAAAAAGTATTAAATTTAAATCAAATAAATCAAAAATCTTTAGTTCAATCACTCGATCTTTGAAGGTTTTTGGAATATCACTTAGTGTGGAAGCATCCATTACGTATATCACATTGGATGGGAAAAAAGACAAAGCCATCCTCAATATCAAACAAGTGACAAGCGGCTCTGGTAACACAGATAAATCCACCACAAGATTCACCTTTGAAGAATGTGATTCAGATACAAATGCCAATGCAAACAATTGCGTCACCTTAAGTTATAGTAATGTATATGATACAAGTTCCGGTGATAAAATCACAACGACAGTCAAAGGAAAATCAAATGATTTCGGGGGTTATGTAACCACCGAATACATCGACAATGCAAACCAAGAAGAATATTACTTAGAAGAAACCTACGATGCTAATGGAGATACTGCCTACTTTGCAGTCGATTATTACGATATTGTAACCCCTGCCAATAATGATTACGAAGAATTAGGTTACTTTGATTATGATCTCTATGGACAATTTTATGAGACAGGGGCCAATGCCTATCAGTTTGAATGGGATGCCTATGTCGATTTTTTCATAACATTGCCTGGTGGCAATATTGGAGTGGATGCAGGTTTTACAGAGTATGATGCTTATGTAATTATGCCTGCCGGAGTAAATCCTTACACTTATCCCGATGAATACATTGGATGGGGAGAGTTCTTCAACAATGTCAATAGCGGTGGCCCAGTGTATTATGTAGATTTTTATGGAACGGCAGACCAAATTCCTACTGCGGACGTTTGGCGTTACTATATTGATGCTAGTGGCAATGAACAATACACCTTAGTCGCAAATACTGTTGTACAAATTTAAAAACAAATCAAAATCTAACATGATAAAAATCAAACTATATAGAAACTCATTTCTCTCACTTTTCCTTTTTATTCTTTTCCCAAGTTTTGTCTTTGGGTCAGAGCCATTTCATAATATCCAAGGATTTTATGGAGAACGTGCTGCAGGACTTGGAGGGGCCTTTACTGCTATTGCGGATGATCCTTCTGGTGCTTATTATAATCCAGCGGGACTTGGATTTACTTACAATGACGGAATTTCCATCTCAGCCAGTAATTTTAAAGATGTTAAAAGAAGTTATATCAACATTGATACTCCGGGACAAGTTTACAATCAGACCCACCAAGGATTTGACCCCAACTTTATTGGATTATTAAAAAACTTTGATCGATGGAAATTTGCATTTTCTATTGTGAATACTTATAACTACTCTTATAACCGAGTGGACCAAGTGAATTATCCTCTTGTTTCCCCTTCTATCAACTCAACCAGAAATTATACAAAAGAAAAATACAACCAACTCCTAGTGGGACCAAGTGCCGCCTATCTACTGTCCGACAAACTCTCGATTGGTGCCACTCTCTACTACATGAATGATACAAAAGAAATTTCGAGGACCCAATTCCAACAATTTTCCGATTTAAGTTATGTAATGCGTTCTTACGTAGACAATCGAAGGACTTCTGGAATTATGCCGGTCCTTGGAATCCAATACCAACCCATCCAAAAGGTATCTTTGGGACTAAGTTACCGAAGAATCTTTGTTATGGGAGGGAATCGACTCTACAACGAAGTGTATGCGGACTCCACAAGAAGGCCAGGATCTTCCGCAATTGATTTCATCGAAGGAACAGGAGATGGTGCCTCTTCCATAGAAGCAGGGGTGCTCACTCAAAAACCTAAACTCACAACATCAATCCCCCAAACATCAGAGTTACGATTTGGAGTCGCCTTCTTCCCAACTTCTAGGTTTTTGGCTTCCTTTGATATGATTTACACAACCGGATACAAATCCAGAAGAAACCAAGATGAAATAAGCGCCTTTGGAAGAAGGGTTACCTATACGATCAACGATACAGAAATTCGTGAATTAACAAGAGCATCCACAACTAACTTCGCTGCGGGAATGGAATACTACATAGCCGACACATTTTCTGTGTTAGCTGGTATTTATACAAACGAACCAAATACCAAACCAATTTCTTGGACAGAGTCAGCAGTTGATCTTTATCTTCAAAATACTTTCGGGAACCAAGTGCAAATGAATTCTGGAGATGCAAGTGTTATTTATAAAGTAGCTAGGTCAGGAACAAATCCAAGAAACGAATATTCCAGAAACAAAGGTTTGAGTTTGGGTTTTTCTTGGGTAACTTCAAAATCATCAGTATCTGTCACCTACATCAGAGAAGTTGGATATGGAAATTCCCGCATTGATCCGAATTCCCTTTCACAATCATTTGAATACAGTGCTCATTCCGTTTACATTATGGTTAGTTCAAGAAATTAATTTATATTTTACTTGTCCTTATCTGTCCATATCCTATCTTTCTGTAGATGGGATTGGAACTGACAGACCAAAGACTAATCAATACCATTTTAGAACAGTCGGTCAATGCAATTGTAATTTCCGACTTGGAAGGAAACCTTCAATTTGTAAACCAGGCCTTTCTTTCTCTCTGGGGTTATGACCATGTAGACGAAATCATCGGAAAAACTGCCCTCACGTTCACTGACGACAAAGAAAAAACAGAACTCATTTTATCCGAAATCCTTACTCAATCCCAATGGAAAGGAGAATTACGCGCCAAAAGAAAAGATGGATCTACTTTTGAAATTTCTGTCTCTGCCTATAGTTCCAAAGACAAACAGGGAAATATAACACATTTACTCGCTAGTTTTTCGGACCAAACCAAAACCAAGGAATTAGAACGTTACGCAAAAGAGAGGGAAATTTATTTTTCACAAATTTTAGATTCTATCTCTGACTTAGTTTTTTGTAAGGATAAAAATTTTACGGTCACTTATGTAAACCAAGCCTGTGCCGATTTTTACGGCGTCACAAAACAAAACTTAATCGGGATTAATGATGTAGCCTACAACGAAAAAGAATACACAAAGGCATATCATCTAGAAGACAAAAAAGTTTTTGAAACAGGTACCACTAGTTATGTAAGAAGAGAACCAAATGTTGGGCAAAACGGTATCATAAGAATTCTGGAAACCGTTAAAAACCCCATCCTTGATGCAAAAGGGAACATCAACGAAATTGTCGGTGTATCAAGAGACATTACAGAAACCCAAGTTTTAGAAGATCGCTTACAGTTAGTTACGGAACTTACATCGGACTATATTTATTCTGCAAAAATCGAAAATGGCGAAGTTGTGGCCGAGTGGAGTTCTAAAGAACTAAGGACAACCTCTGGTTATTCCATTGAAGAAATTTCCAAATTAGGTGGTTGGTTCAATATCATCATCAAAGAAGACTTAACCAATATTGCAGAGCGGATGACAAAAATTTTGAAGGGAGAAACTGGTGTGGTAGAATACCGCATTCGCACAAAATCCGGAAAAATCAAATGGTTGCGCGATTACACTCGCCCCATCAGAGATGAGTCGGGAAAAGTCACTTCAATCATTGGAGCAGCAAAGGACATCACTTCAGAAAAAGAAACAGAATTAAAATACTTAGTCAGTAGCCAAAGATACCAAGCCGCAATGGAATCTGCATTGGAAGCCATTTACTTTTTAGAAACTTTAAAAAACAAAGAAGGTGAGATTATTGATTTTATCATTTCCGATGTGAATCAAAAAGCGGAAGAACAAGTGGGAATGAAAAAAGAAGAACTGATTGGCAAGGGAATTTGCCAACTATTTCCAGTAAACCGAGAGAATGGATTCTTTGAAGATTATATAAAAGTAGTCAAAACAAAAATACCAATGGAACAAGAATTCCAGATTCCAGGAAACTATGCTGCACCAGGATATTATTTTCACCAGGTGATTCCAACGAATGACGGTATTGTGATACAAACGAGAGATATCTCTGATCGGAAAAGGATGGAAGAATTACTACTTCGGACCAATCGCCTTGCCAAAGTAGGAAGTTTTGATTATGATTTAACCAATAAACAGATACAACTCTCAAAAGTTGCCACCGAGATTTTAGTCCAAACTTCGAATCATTTGCATCAAGTAGATTTAAGTTTTTTTGGAACAAAAGAATTTAAAAAAATTTTAAAACAAAAAGAAATTCATTGTATCAAAACAAAGGAAACCTTCGATTTAGAATGTTTAGTTGAAGCAGGATCGGGAAATGAATTTTGGATTCGTATCATTGCTACTCCAAAATTTATCGAGGACAATTGTATTGGATTTTATGGAGCCATCCAAAACATCCAGGATCAAAAATTGATCCAAAACTCACTTTTTGAAAAGGAGAACCTTCTTCTAACTAAAAACCGAGAACTTGAATCCCTAGTCCAAATTACAAAAAAACAAAACGAAAGATTAAAAGAATATACTTATATTACATCACATAACTTACGTGCTCCGATCGCTAATCTTATCAGTTTAACAGAAATGTTGAAGGAAAATCCTGCCAACCCAGAATTACTTGGATTTATCGAATCCTCATCATACCAATTGGATCAAATCATAAGAAATCTCAATGAACTTTTGAATATTGAAAGGGATACAAAAGAACTTCCTAAATCAAAAATTTTAATCAAAGAAAGTATCGATGCACAAGTTTTTCTCTTAAAAAATGGAGCCAACAGAGAAATCGAAATTACAAACCAAGTTCCAGAAGAAATCCAACTTCTTGGATTCCAAGCATATTTTGATAGTATCGTGAATAACATTCTCACCAACGCAATCAAATACGCAGACCCAAAAAAAGTTTGTAAAATAAGAATTTCTTTAAAAGAGACAAAAGAATTTTTAAGAATTGGAATTAATGACAATGGTCCTGGAATTGATATGATAAGACATGGTCAAAAAATATTCAAAATGAACTTTCGATTGCGCCAAGACATAGAAGGAAAAGGAATGGGCCTCTTCCTCTCCAAACATCAAATTGAAGCTATGAATGGATCCATTGAATTAGAAAGTGAACTTGGAAATGGTTCAACTTTCTATCTCAATTTTCCAAAAACACAAATTTAAATTAAGATTTTTTCGTAAAAAAATCTTTTGCATCATCGTATCCTTGTTTTAATAAAAGTTCCGCCTGGTCTTTTTTGAAATTCAAAATACTCACCAAACCTAACATTTGTTTTGGTGCTATTACCGAAATTTTTGCATTTTTAAATTCTGTTCGCAAACCCAGTAAAAAATTTTCGATAGGTGTAAGTCCCTTCATCACTGCCTTTCTATATTCTAAACCTTGTTCGACACTTCGGTAAGAGCCAAGAAGATACAATTCAAATAATCTTTCTATTGCTTCGTCTTTTGTTTTTGGCGCATCCATCACTCGCATGCCACCAACTGGGGAGAGTAAAACCACTACGATTTCTGAAGCTTCATGTGTGAGAGCAGGAAGAATGGGAGTATTTGCCATTACTCCCCCATCCCAATAAGGTTCTCCATCAATGATCTGCCATGGAAAAATCATTGGAATGGCAGAGGAAGCAAGTATGTGTTCGATTTGCAAATTGGGATTTTCAAAAAACTTCAACTCTGAACTAAGAATATTTACCGCAGAAATAATTACTTTTGTTTTGGATTCATTCAGTTTTGCAAAATCTAAATTTTCATGAATGAATTTTTTCAGAGGATAGGTTTCCACAAGTGGATAATATTTTTTTCGGAAAAGACCTTTTAACATATTCCAAATCGAATAACGCATGATATTTTTTTGATTGAGCCTAAGCCATAATTCGGACAATCGGCTGGAATTCATTCCAGAACCAATGGCACAGGCGTTGATAGCTCCCACAGAAGTGCCACAAATGATATCTGGTTTCCAGTGAATTTCTTCTAAATATCGCAATACACCTGCTTGATACGCACCTCTGGCCCCTCCCCCAGACAATACGAGTGCTCTTTTTTTTCCCATCCTATTTTCCTACCGTAAAAATATCTCGACCTGTCACGTATCTTTCCTTCCACCATTTTTCATTTAAGGATTGAACCACCACACCCCGACTAGTCGAGGCATGAATAAAATTATCATTTTCCAACACCATTCCCACATGAGTAATTTTACTTGTATTAGGTGATGCGGAGAAAAAGACTAAATTCCCAATTTGTTGTCTCTCTCTTGTGACAGATTTTCCAATCTGCGCTTGGTCTCTTGCGGATCGTGGGATCATCTTCTCGTTCATTCCAATTTTTGGATCGGTAAGAATCGATTTTGTCAATCCAGAACAGTCCACTCCTCTCCTCGAATATCCACCGTAAAGATAAGGAGTTCCAATCCACTGCCGACCCACTGGATCCACTAACTTACGTTTATCCCTATCCCCGCTACTAACCGAAGGAGGAGAAGCTGTTTGTTCTTCTAAAAAAATAAGATTTGGATCAAGTTTTGGACGTTCTTTTGTTACCCATTCTCCTTGTTCATTCCAGATTATCTCTGTTCGTCTTTCTGAGGTTTGGAAGTTTTCTTTAGGCGTCTGTTTAGTACTTAATTGAATGGTATCTGTTTTGATGGTCTCCCAGTGTTTTTCATCAATCTTACCTGAAGAAGCAGAATACCAGTCTTTGAAAAACTTTGTTTTTTTCTCATCACTTAAATTTTCAAATTGTTTAGGTAGAATTGTTTCCAAAGTTTTTAGAGTGAGAAAAGAATTTGATTCTTTTTTTTGTGATAAGACAACTAAACGTCCAACCACAAGAACGGAGGCACCACTCCATTGTTTGACTTTCGCAAGCCTTAAGATTTCCAAAATTGTATCATCCGAAACTTTGGAAAGAACCATCTCCTTAAAAAATTTTCCCAAGTAAGGAATGTCTTTTTTGTTTGGTTTGGCTGTGATAAAATAAGGAATCAACTCTTCTGTTTCTTCCCAAGTTAATCCATAATCCTTTAGAATAACAAACCTTTCGACTTCTTCTGCAAATTCCGAAGCAGGCATAGACTCAAATGCTGCCCAAACACGTAAGGATTTTACAATTTCTTTAATGGAAGGTTCATTGGCACGGTCCCCCAAACGTTTGCGAATTTCACTGCGAATCAAAAGAGCTTCTTGTTTATTGTAAACAGATTCCACCAGGGAATCTAAGTTTTGGGCCCAAAGGGAAGTTTGCTGTCCAAAAGTGAAAAAACAAAGTAAAAAAATCAAAAGAACGAAACGATACAAAGACATACTTTGTATGATAACCTAAAGGTTTGGTTGTAAAGTAGGATTTATAAATTTCTCCCGATTACGAATGATTTTATCAATAGAAGAAACATATCCCAGTTCAATGAGTCGTTCATAGGCAAACCAATCCAAAAGCCCAAAGTTATTTGTCGGAATTTGCAAAAACAAATCCGATATCTTTTCTGTTTGTCGAATCCGATCTCGACTCGAAGCAAGAATCGATCGAATGATAATGTCTCCAATCGGAGGAAACTTTGGTCTTAGAATTTCATTAAAGTTGATTAAATTAGTCATTTGGATCAGAGGATTTGTCATCACTCCAGGATTCGTTTTATCAAAATAAGAAGATAACTCCCGGTCTTGGTCAGGGTAAATATCACCAAAAACATCAACAGAAATAATCTTTCCGACACCTCGTTCCTTTAGTGCAATTCCCGGGACGTTATCAAGAACTCCCCCATCTACATAAACAACACCCTCATCGATAAACGGTGGGACCACACCAGGTATAGAAGTACTCGCGCGAATTGCCTTCCATAAATCTCCTTTGTCAAAAACGTGAATTTCTGAATGCGATAAATCCGTTGCGATGGCAAAATACGGAATCCATAAATCTTCGATTTTGATAGATCCAAAAAATTGCCGAATTGCTTCCGTATATTTTTTACCTGTGGTAAGTGATAAAATAGGAACAGTATATTCATTTAACAAGTCTTTGGAGATCCAAAATGCCTTTGCTTTTTCTTCACTCCCTTTACTTGTTTCACCCATTGCAATGAGAGCAGAAAAAATAGCTCCAGCACTGGTCCCTGAAACCATATCGATAGGAGTTTTGTTTTCTTCTAAGGCTCGCAAAACACCTAAATGGGCAAACCCTTTGGCACCACCACCACCCAATGCTAAGCCAATCGATTTTCCAAGTAATCCCCTTCCCAATCTTTCCCAAGTATCCAGACGATCAAAATGTACATGATAGTGACGATGGAACTTTCTTTTTTGTAAATGTTTGATGGTACCCGGAACCACATCCACAGCGTTAGGCTGTAGAAGAACTAGTATTTGGTTCCTTTCCTTTATTTGTTTTTTATCGAGTAGAGATTCTAACAGAATGCAGTTGGGATCTGCCGTAGCCTCTTTGATGAATAAAATGGAATCAGATTGGCGGAGTGCTCTTTCTGACCAAGTAGTGAATTCTTTTTTATCTTCCAAAAGATAAAAAACAAAATCATATTCTGATTCCATTTGAGCAAAAAAACGAATGATCCATGGTTCTCTATCTTTTTCATCTAATGACTGCAATTCGCTTGTTCGATCTAAAAAAACCGCTTCATCCACGACACAAAAAGAGCCATACCGAAGGAATACGAGGCCAATTTTATGAATGATTTCATCAACCGAATTTTTAGGAAGAGCCGTTAAAATAGAAAAGGTTCGAGATAGCGGAACAAATTCCTGATTCTCTTTTTTGGCATTCGCCAAACGTTCGGCTATGATTTTAGTAATTTGCAAAAGGCTCTCTGGATATTTGAGTAAGATAGACAAAGCGATATCTCTTGGAACTCGAAGGAGTTCGGAGTCTCGAATTGCCTTCACTGTTGCAGACCTTTTTTCTCCAGTGAACAGACTCAGCTCTCCAATGATGTCAAGTCGTTTGAATTCACCTACATCTCGAATGGACCCGTCAGCACCTCGTTTTTCAAAACGAAGTTTGCCAGCTGCCAAAATGTATAAATCATTACCTACTGAGTTTTCTTCGAATAAGATCTCCCCCCCTACTAAAAATTCCCGAATGGTATGATCCTTCATTTCTCGAAGAACTGTATGCGGTAAATTTTTAAATAGGTCTGCCAAAGTGAGATACTGTGCCAGAGTTGGATTTTTTGATAACCGAATTCGTTTCACCTCATTGGTTTTACTAGATGGATACAAAAATTCAACCTCCTTTTCTTTGTAAAACCAGGCGAGTGAGAACCTCTATCCCTCGCTAGTCCCTTGTTCAGGGAAAGAAAACAAAAGAGTTGTCGCCAGAGAGATGGATTCCTAGAATTTGGAAGCGGAACCGATACGATGATTGCAAGTTTACGTGGGAAATTAATTCAATTAGAAATGGATCACCTGGTCCTTGATGTTGCTGGTGTCGGATATGAAATCCATATTCCCTTTCCTTTACATTTAGAATGTAAGGACAAAATGAAGGAGGAGATTTTTTTACATATCTTTCATTCCATCACTGACAGAGGGGAACGTCTTTTTGGATTTTCTACAAGAAAGGACAGAGAACTTTTCCAACTCATCAAATCTCTCCATGGAATTGGAGAACTAACTGCCTTAAAAATTTTATCTTTTTTTCAAGCGGACGATTTGTACAAAATAGCGAAAGAAGACGATAGGAAAACTTTGGAAAAAATTCCCAAAGTGAAAGGAAAAACCTCAGAAAAAATTCTTTTCGAAATCAAACAAAACTTAAAAAAACTAGAAATCTTTTTAAGTGATGAATCCGCAAAAACAGATACGGAAGACAGAGAAACAGATTTGGCAACCCTGGCACTCATCCAACTCGGTTTTGATGAAAAAACGGCCACAAAACAAGTGTCTGATGCTAAAAAACTAAACCCATTGGCTACTGCATCGGAGATAGTCAAACAAGTGATTACAGGGACCAGGTAAATCAAAACATACGAAGGAGATACCAACGTCCCGCTATTTTGATGAAACTTGGATTAATTAAATACCGCTCAAGTTTTGGATTTTCTTCAAAGCGAAATTTAACCTCCACCTCTTCACTAGAACCTACATAAATATCAACTGTCACTTGTTTGGCTAAAGAAAATACATCCCGAACAGTTAAATTTCCGAAACTTCCCTTTTTTTTATCCAACTTCTCTGAGTCAAAATAATATACCTGGAAGTATCCATCAGGATCGATTAAATCATTTTTCACTTCCTCGATCGTCCAATAACCTTTGGCATCGACATACAAACCTTTGGCGGGATGAATGAGTGAGGTGAGGTTTTGAAATTTCCGTTCGCAGAGATCTGAAAGTAAAATTTTTAATTCAGAAAGAATGAAAGTTTGGTCAAATTTGGAAAACGAAGATCCATAAACCTTTCCTAACACCATAGGAATGGGGCAAAGTAGTGCTTTCTTTTCTGGATTTGTAGAAGAATTTAGATCTCTAGTTTCGTTTGTAGATAGGAGTTTGCCATCACTCAATTCAGAATCACTTCTTTCGATTTGGCAATGGTGTAAAACCACTAAGAAAAAAACAAAAAAACAAATTCTTATTTTTTGAAATCCCATTACATTGTTTTGTTGAGAAGGTCCTCAAACAAATCCCCAGAATACATCTCAAGGGCACCATTACTCGCTGCGATGATTTTTTTTCCACCTTCCGTGACATCAAAATTACCGATCACATATCCTTTGCTTGCACCTAACTCTTCCATTTGGTTTGTCATCTCTCGTAAAAAAACATCGGAAACTTTTGCATCTTTCCATTTACGGACTCGGAATAAAGCTCTTTTGTTGACATCTTCTTTGGAGGAGGCGAGTAAATTCACTCCATCTGCTTCTGGGTTTGACATTTCTTTTGTGACTCGATATCCCATACTCATCACCATACGAGTGGCTTGGTTCTTAAAATTGGTACCAGGAAGGCTAATGAACTTTTCAAACTTATCCAAACCCAACATATCCAGTTTGGATGTTAGTTTTTTTCCTGCATCATCCACCATCCCTTTGATATTAAAGGGTTTAGAAGAGCGCATTCCACTCAATTCAAAGTATCTTGAGTTGGGAAATAAGTTTACAGATAATAAATTTAGTTCTCGAGAAAGGTCATATTCATGCGTTAATGATTCAACAGTCCCGGTACCCCGCTCCAATCTATATTTTAAATTCGCAAGAGCTACCACATCGGGATCATCTAACCGTTCCGCTTCCGCTTCAATCAAATATTCGGAAGCATCGTCGAGCCTTCCCATATACACAGTGATCATCGCAAAATGGATGCTAGTCTCTATTATTTCACTTGGCCAGGCATTGAGTCTTGCCATCTCCAAACACAAACGTCCATACTTTAATGCCTCTGGAAAGTTTTGCATGAGAATGGCTTCTGTCATTAAAAACTGAAAAAGAGTAAAACGAACAAACTCGTCTTCGATCTGCTCGCTGATGGCTACAGCCGTTTTTACCGCATCTTTGTGTTTATTCTCCCGAGATAGAGATAAGGCATATAAAAATCCCGATACTGGAGACTTCTCTAGTTTGTATGCTTTTTCAAAGTATTCCCTTTCCTTTCCCCCACCTGTCACACCAGAGATCACACCGCGGGCAATGAAGTAAGAGGAAAGATTGATTTTTTCTTCTGGAATTCGTGAGAAAAAATGATCTGCAATTTTAAATTCCTTTTGTCCGAGGGCCATAAACCCCAACCGAAGGCAAGCAATTGGATTTGACCTGTCGGACTGGAGAGTATCTAAATAATGAAAAAAGGCCTCTTCAAAAAAATCTTTGTTATAGTAAATGTCTGCGATTCGGTTCGAAACCGTTACGGCATCAATTTCTTTTGTATACCGATTGTTTTTTTTAATGATTTCAAGATGTTTGGCTTCGTTTAAGGGGTCATTCTCCATGGCATAAATCTTTGCCATGACATAGTGGCCATAGGGGTTTTGGTGGTCTTCTTCGAGTTTTTCCCGAACCAGAGCCCGAGCATCTAGAAAATTCCCGAGAGTGGCAAGGCTAAGGGCCTTGGCATAACTATCCCTTCTTTGCCCTACAATGAAGGTCAAAAGAAACCCGAGCATAATCACGGCTGCTCCCACAAAGATAAAAAATGCCAAATTCGCTTACTTCCTATTTTCCTATTTTAGTTGGTAAAAAAGAGTCTTACGTCAATTCTGTCCTGGAAGTGATACAACTCACCTACATTTCGTTCGCTCTTCGACTTCTCTTCCGGGATCGACTCTACTCGGCGGCCTATGGCCTCGTCGGTGCCCTAGTTTTTACATTCTTTTTACTCGCTATCCGGATTCACTTCCATTTGTATTCGGGAGTGTCCCTTACTAGTATCGTTTCCTTTGACCAATCTCCGCAGATTCTTTTTTATGCCACGAGTTTTGCTCTGATGGCCCTCTTTTTCTTTCATAACCTTCATGGTCTTGGTGACATTGGGGTGATGATGGCCATTGGAGGGAACCGATTGGGTTGTATTTGGCTCCACTCTTTGTCCTTATTTTTCCTATTTTTACCAAGTTTCTTAATGGCAATCCTGATAAATCTTGCTTACTTAAATCCACCAACAGACTTCGGAATCATTCAAGAAATCAAATCCGTTTTTTCTTGTTTGGTTCTCTTTATAACACTAGGACTTCTTGTTTCTGTTCCCACAATTGGGATCAGCTCTTATATCGATCCTTACAAATCCATTCGGAGACAAAAATAATGTTACTCCGTGTTCACAATTTGACCAAACGATTTGGCAAAGAAGAAGCAGTCAGTTCCGTAAGTTTCGATGTGAACCAAGGTGACTATGTTGCCATCATTGGACCATCCGGTTCGGGAAAAACCACTTTGCTCTCAATGCTCACCGGGATGCTTTCTCCTACAGAAGGTGATATCCTTTATGACCAAATCAAACTTTCACAAATTTCCAAACAAGAACTGGCGGAAATCCGTGCTCGTGACCTAGGACTCGTATTTCAATTTTCCGAACTTGTGGGAAACCTTACGATCAGGGAAAACATACTTTTGCCAGCTTTATTTACCCGTAAGTTTTCAAATGATGATTATATTCGTAAATGCGATTATTTGATCGAACATTTAAAGTTAGGTGATATTCAAAATTCCCTTCCACGTACTTTATCGGGAGGACAAATCCAGAAAGCAGCCATTGCTCGGTCGCTCATCAACGATCCAGCCATCCTTTTTGCCGACGAACCTTCGGGAGATTTGGATCCAGAAAATAGTTACTTAGTCCAACTCCTTTTAAATGAATACAACAAACGAAATCATTCCATTATCCTTGTCACACATGATATGAAACTTGCCTTCGATGCCCAAACTGTTTACGAAATGAAACAGGGAAAATTCGACCAAGTTATAAAGGGAGAATGAGTTTGCGAAATGCCGTCGGAGTGGATATCGGTGGAGGGAGCATCAAAGTTAGCCTCTTCGATGAAACGGGAAAGGAACTTAAGACCCGTGTTTCCCCCACACCGGAACACTTGGATAATCATAGTTTTTTAGAAATTTTAAAAGAAACCATTCGTCCACTTGTCTCAAATGCGATTGGGATTGGTGTTGGTTCTCCGGGTCCCTTAAATAATGAACAAGGGATTATGATATCCAGTGCCAATATGCAAGGTTTAAAAAACTTACCAATAAAAGAGGAACTCAAAAAAGAATTTTCCCTGCCGGTTTGGTATGAAAATGATGCGAACTGTGCAGCACTTGGCGAGGCTTACTTTGGTATTTACAAAGATACAGAATCACAACTCATCATTACTCTCGGAACCGGAGTTGGCGGTGGTTTTGTGGACAAAGGAATTCTTTATTCCGGTTATCTTGGAAATGGAATTGAAATAGGCCATACGACATCTGTCATTGGTGGTGCTCTTTGTGGTTGCGGAGTATCTGGATGTGTAGAAAGTTATTTTTCTACTCGCGGGTTCTTAAATCGTTACACGGAAAAAACCAAAAGCCAATTGGAAAATGCAGAAACATTTTTTAGGCTGGTCCGAGAAAAAAATCCAATTGCCGAGGAGATTTTACATTTTGGAACATTGGCACTGGCCCATGCAGTTCGTGGGGCCATTCATTTGTTGAATCCTGAAGCAGTGGTCTTTGTGGGTGGAATCACAAAATCCTATGATTTATTTGGTAAAATTTTGGAATCCGAAATCAGATCCAATATCTTTCCCGTGCTAAACGATCGACTCAAAATTGGTTCCGGTGGAAGTTTATCCGGTGCATTAGGTGCAGCTTCGTTAGTGTTTTCTAAGGAGAAAGTATAGTATGGAAAATTGTCTTTTTTGTAAAATTGTTAGTGGAGAAATCCCAGCCAAAAAAGAATATGAATCGGAAAACATTTTAGTTTTTCACGATATCACTCCGCAAGCCCCCTTCCATGTCCTAATCATCCCCAAAGTTCATATTTCCAGTATGAACCAAATTGAAGATTTGGATCCACTAATCACAAGAGAAATATTTCTAACTATCCCCAAACTAGCCAAACAAAATGGAATTTCAGAAAAGGGATATCGTTTAGTAAACAACTGTGGTGATTTTGGCGGACAGACCGTTCACCATATCCACTTCCATATGTTAGGTGGTCGTCATATGCAATGGCCACCGGGTTAATTAGGACAATATGAGAAAATTATTATTTGGAATTTTAGTTTCAGGCATTGCAGTCTATTTTCTATCCAAGAACTTTGACCTTGCTGAATTTGAGCGTTTAGAAGGGAAAATCAACTGGTGGATTTTTCCTTTGCTTTTTTTATCCAATCTTTGGGCCTTTGTTCCCTTTTCAATTCGATGGTATTATCTTTTAGAAAAAAAGATAAGTTTTGCCAAAGCATTTACAACAGCCATCATCGGTGTGGGTCTTAATATGGTCCTTCCTGCAAGAGGTGGAGATCTTGTTCGTCTCATTATGAACAAACGTGATACAGAACTTCCACTTACCCATCTTTTCAGTCGTATCTTTTTAGAAAAAGTGATGGATCTTGGTTCGGTCGTTGTGATAGGTGCAGCTGCCCTATTTTATATGGGACTTGGCCAATCCAAAAACCTAAGTCTTCTTTTGATTTCTGCACTTGTTATTTTTGGAATGATTGTTGGACTAACAGTTGTTCGTTATTTTTTAGATCCACTTCGTGTTTTTATCAAAAAAATATTTGGATTTGTAGGTAAACACGGGCTATATGAAGAAAAACTTGATCATCATTTAGTTGAATTTTCCTCCTTTTTACAAGGAGATAAATTATTAAAACCGGTGCTCTACTCAATTCCCACTTGGGTATTGGGTTATGCCGTCTCCTATTTACTTGCTGGTTTACTGATTGGTATGCCTCTCAGTTTCCCGGAAGCCTTACTCTTTATGTTTTTAGGAGGAATGGGTGTAGCCATTCCTTCGGCTCCGTCAGGAATCGGAGTATTTCATGCAGCTATTATATCGGGATTTATTATTTTAGGAAGAGATCCGGGAGAAGGACTTGTGTATGCTACAGTTGTTCACCTAACACAATTTATCATCACAACAAGTCTAGCTCTTGTTGCATATTTGTATTGGAGATGGACTCACAAAAAAATCCAAAACTAATTGGATTCATTTTCTGCTCTGGCAACCATCGATGTTTTCACCGACCAATTTCCAGAGCCGTTTTCATTAGCCTAATGCCTTGATCACATCTTCTGGAGCTTGAACAAGTTCCACAAGTACGCCTTCGCTACAAAGAGGAAATTCTTCATTCCCCTTTGGATGAATGAAACAAACATTATAACCAGCAGCCCCTTTCCGAATCCCACCAGGAGTGAATCGAACTCCTTGTTTCGTCAAATAATCGACACATTCTTCCAATTTATCAATCCAAAGCCCTATATGATTGAGTTTTGGATCGTGAACTTTCGGGCTTTTGTTTGGATCAATAGGTTGCATCAAGTCGATCTCAACTTTGAAAGGTCCATTTCCCATGGACAAAATATCTTCATCAACATTTTCTTTTTCACTTTTATAATCAGACACTTTTGTAAGTCCCATCACATCAACCCAAAACTTGGATAATTTTTCTTTTGACTCACCGCCAATAGCGACTTGTTGGATTCCTAATACTTTGAAGGGACGGGACATGATTTACCTCGATTGTTCCAATTTATGAAAAATATTTTTACCTTTCCATATTCTTCTAAAGACCATTCAGTGAAAATTATTTTTCTAGATGGTTTAGGTGATTTCTGTTAATTAAGAATCTCCAATTTTGAAAAAATCATTTGGTATACGATCATTTTAGATTGCGTAATTTATTCCGCAAAAATGAGTAAGGTGGTAAATTGCGAGTTAAGGATCTGAAATTTCTGCAAAAATTCACGAATTGCTTCTTCACTAACTCCACCGCAATAATCAAAATCACTTCTACAATAAATCTCCCATCGGCGACTAGGTAACTGCGTTAGTATCAAATCCTAAATAACTTTAGAATTAGAGCAAAAAAGATAATACTATTTTTCTTGAACTTTTAGTTCGAGCAGGTGCGAATATAGAGTCAAAGAATTAAGAAGGATTGACTACTTTGTTCTATACCTATTAAAAAATGGGAAAACAGCCGAATAATACCAATATGAAAGAAAACGAAAAAATAGAATTTATCAAAACGAACTTCTGGAAAAAAATAAAAGAGACAGGAAAAAAAATACCTTTCGTGAAAGACGTCATCGCCATGTATTATTGTTTATTGGATGAAAATACATCGCTAACAGCAAAAGCCTCCATCGCATTCGCTTTGTTATATTTTATTTCTCCGATCGATGCGATCCCTGATGTGATTCTAGCCTTAGGATACACTGATGATGCGGGGGTGGTCGCAAGCACTCTTCTCTTAATTAAATCCCAACTAAAACCAGAACATTACGCAAAGGCAAATGAGTCTTTATCAGACTAAAAGCCTTTGCTTCTTAACAAACTAACGTTTTCCCAAAAACCGGGAAAAAGATACCTTGGAAAAGATATGTTTAAAATCCTCTTTGATACGGTATAAAACAGGAACAAAAACCAATGTCACCCCTGTTGCAAAAAATAATCCCCAACCGAAGGCAAGTGAAAGGGGCTGCACAAAGGGGTCCAAAGTAGGAATCCCGTAAGCACTTGGCACAAGCCCAATCACAGTACTAATCGTTGTTAAAAAGATAGGTCGCAAACGAATAGCACCACCGTTGATAATAGCGTCCTCAATCGACATACCTTGCAAACGGAGTTCTTCGATAAAGGTAATAAGGATCAGAGTATTGGCGACAATTGACCCACTGAGAGCTACTATTGCTAAAGTACTCATAAAACTTAAGGGCATACCATGTGTCATAAGTGCAAAAAGAACACCAACGATTCCAAAAGGTATGGATCCAATGATGACGGTTGTTGTACCTATGGAATTAAAATAGACAATGAAGATTCCAAAAATGACTGCAACGGCAAGTAACATCGAAATACCCAAATCTCGGAAAGACTTACCTGCATCTTCCTGTTCACCGCCAAAGATGACGGAATAACTATCTTTTGAATATTTATCAACATTCACTAAATTCTTAAGTTGCCTGTTGACAAACAAGGAGGTTGTTTTATCTGTATCAACCGAAGCTTCGAGTCGCACTACGCGTTGAAGGTCTTGCCTATTGATCATGGAGTAATCACGGTCTTTTTCAAAATAGGCAACCTGATTCAAAGGAATTAGTCTTCGGTTCCTATTTTCAACCTTCACCAAATTCAAACTCGCAACCGATTGTCTTTCTGCTTCTGGAAAACGAACAAGGATGTTAATTTTATCTTCACCTTTACTAATCGTAGAGGCAACTTCACCGTTAAACGCAGTACGAACAGATCTTGCAATATCTCTTGCACTTACATCAGTTCTGCCTGCAATTTCATCCTTTACAAAAAACCGATACTCTTCCTTTCCTAATTCTAAATCGATTCGAATGTCAGAAACACCATCCATTTGTTTCAGTTCTTTAATATATAAATCTGCAATCTCTTGAATGACAGCAAAGTCAGCTCCCCGGATTTCCAAACTTACTGGTTTACCAACAGGAGGCCCTTTGATCTTTGCATTTACATCGTAAATCATATCCTTTGGAAAATATCCAGATACCTTATTTTCCTGAATGTATTCACGAATTTTTTTAACAAGGACTCTTGCATCTTCCCATTCCTTTCTATCAGCAGCAGTCACAAGTTTCATTGTTAGGTGAGATCGGTGCACTTCTTGACCAGGTTTCGGATCTGTAATTGGATTTTCATGAATTCCAATTCGACTCCGCAAATGAACAAAATCTTTTCCGGCCATTTTTGTAACAACAGGTTCAATCTTTTCGATAGTTTCTAGATTTTTTTGAAGAGTTGTACCAATTGGCATCCAAATTTTAATTTCGATGTCCTCTTCACTTCCAGAAGGAAACATAACAAAAGGTAAAAACCTTCCCGCAAGAAACAATGTGAAGAAAAAGATAAATGTAAATATGGATAAAACAAAAACCCTATGTTTTAATGCGAAGGTCATCGTTCGTTTATATCCGGAAATCACATAACCAAAGATACCTTCCTTTTCTTCAATGGATTCATTCTTTTTAATTTGGCCTTTAAAGTTTTTTGGCAAAAATTGATTCAACCAGTTTGGTAAAAATACAAGAGCAAAAAGAAGTGAACTTGCGAGTGTAACAAGCACAACAGCAGGAATTCCTAAAATAAATTTCCCTATCACACCGCTCATAAAGAGTAATGGGAAAAATGCAGCAGAAATCACAAGAAAGGAAACCAGAAGTGGAACTAACACATCTTTAAAGGTTTGTAAAATGGCATCCCTTCTTTCCAATCCTTCTTGCATCAATCGATATGTATTTTCTGCGACAACTATTGAGTTATCCACCATCATACCAAGTACCATAACCATTCCGAAAATAGTAATTGTATTGATTGTAAAACCAAATTGTTTCAAAAAGATAAAGGCAATGAGAAAAATAAATATAATTGCAACGCTAATCATTATACTTAAGCGCATACCTAAAATAAAGATTAGCGATAACAATACTAGGACTAAGCCTGTCTCAAAATTTAAAATCAAATCTCCGAGTTGTCGACGAACGTCCCTACTTTTGTCATCATAGATTTTTGTTTCAATTTCAGGAAAGTTTCCTTCCATAGATGATACTAATGTTTTTACAGTATCGGCAGTTGTAATGATATCTGCTTGGTCAGTTTTCCATACACGAAGAATAATACTATTTTTACCATTTAACTTTTCATAGGTTTTTTCTTCTTCAAATCCATCAAAAACTTTTGCTACATCTTTTAGAACGGTAGCAAACCCAAATTCATTTCCTAACATGGGCACAGAAAGCATATCTTTTGCTTCTTCAAAATCACCACGAGTTCGAAGAAGGTATTCGGTTCCATTTACTTTCAATCTGCCAGAAGGGATATTGATGTTTCGTGAACCCAAAGCATTTAAAACGGTATTTAATCCAACCTCTTTTGCGTTGAGAGCTTTGGGATTCACTTCAACAAGAAATTCGCGATTCCTGTATCCAATCTTTTCTATCTCTGCAATTTCCTTAATTTGAAAAAAACGATCCTCGAAAGCTTTAGCAGTGTCACGTAACTTGCGATAATCGGAAGTAGAATCTTTGGATTCATCTTTTAATGAAAGAGCTAAACTGATAACTTCTTGTTTTTCTGTAGTAATTTCTCGCACCTTTGGCTTTTGTGCGTTATCTGGCAATCGAACTGAATCAACAGCATCCTTAACATCATCTAAAACTTTTTTAGTATTTTTTGTTCCCTCTACAATGAAGATCATTATCACACTTACGTTTTCCAAGTTATAACTTCTAATTTTATCTATCTTGGCTACAGCGCGTAATTTTTTTTCAATAGGAATTGCTACTAAACGTTCAATTTCTTCTGGGGTGGCACCAGGAAGAGGTGCCTCCACAACGATTTTGTCTAGTGCCACGTTCGGAAATGCTTCCCTGTGCATAGAGAGTAAACGTGAAAGTCCAATCAAAACGAAAAGGACTAATATAAATTGAATGATAAGTGTTTTATCGGTAATGAATTTAGCAATGTTTTGCATTCGTTATTTCCCAAAATTTAAAATACAAACAAAAAAGTTGACTAACTGGTCAGTTTTTTTTCTGGCACGGGAAAAACAACAGATTTTGATTGGGGAAATGAAATTTCGACACTTCCGTTTTTAACTTAGGAAAATAAGTTCCGTATAACCCTTGCCATTTGGGTCAGAGAAAAAATACGAAATCTGGGAATTTAATAAAAAAATAGACAGTTTTTTTTTAGAAAAGGATTGGATTAAAGGTCTAACCACCTCATCAAAGTCTGTTTTAAATTTTCCTTTTGGACTGGTTTGCTGATATAGTCATTCATTCCAACCTCAAGGCATTTATCTTTTTCACCAGCAATGATCCCTGCTGTCACTGCAATGATAGGTAAGGTTTTTCCTTTGGAATGTTTTCTTATTTCTTTTGTTGCATCGTATCCATTCATCACTGGCATCTGAATGTCCATCAGAATGAGAGAAGGCATTTCTTCCTGAAATACTCGGATTGCTTCTTCCCCATTTTGCGCTTCCAAAATGATTACCTCGGGAAGGATTCGTTTGATAAAGTTTTTCATCAAACCCAGGTTGACAGGATTGTCTTCTACAACCAAAATCCGAGCAGTCCCAGAAGAAACGATGTCGTCTTCGTTCAATTCTTTCTCTTCCGTTTGGAGTGTACTAAGTTGTGGATCAAATTGAGGTATTCTTAGTGTGATATCAAAATAAAATTCACTTCCCTGGTTCAGTTTACTTTTTAATTTTAAATCAGACTGCATCAAAGCTAACAATTGTTTGCAGATAGCAAGGCCAAGTCCTGTCCCACCAAACTTTCGCGTTGTAGAAAAATCTTCCTGAGTAAAAGAATCAAATATTTTTTCTTGGCTATCTTCAGCAATTCCAATCCCTGTATCCTTCACTGAAATTCTTAGTTTCACGAAATCGGAATTGGGTTCTTCCAATCTTCTGACGTTACATTCCACAAATCCGCTTTCAGTAAATTTGATCGCATTGCCAAGTAAGTTTAAAATTACTTGTCGCAAACGATTGGAATCAAACATCAAAACAGGAGGAATTTTTTCATCTATATGGAACTGAATGTCTAAGGCTTTCATCATCGCTTGGATATTGACAATTTTAATTGCTTCCAAGACCATTTTCTTTAAATTATTCGGTTCTTCCGCCAGTTGTAACTTTCCAGCTTCTGCCTTTGAAAAATCCAAAATATCATTTACAATATTTAGTAAAGCATTTGCTGACTGTTTTACAATTTGAGCGTATTCATTATAGGATGAATTTTCTAATGTTTCCGCAAGTAAATCGGAATAACCAATGATCCCGTTGAGTGGGGTTCTAATTTCGTGGCTCATATTTGCTAAAAATTCTGATTTGGCACTATAGGCTTTTTCAGCAAATTCTTTAGCTGCCTTTAACTCAAGTTTGGTTTCATAAGCTTCGGTGATATCTCGAGTGAACATCAAGATCCCTCCTATGCCACCTCCCAATTGTTTCCAAGGTCGAATCTCCCATTGGATCACCTGGTCTTTTCCCCAACCTGGAGGTCTCCAAACATCCTCATCACGTTTTAAGATTTCTCCACGTAATCCGCGTGAATGAATGTCTTTCCAGTCCTTGCTAATATTTGGAAAAATTTCATAATGGCTTTTTCCAATGATTTCTTCCTTTGTCAGTGGGATTTTATAATCTTCTATCCACCTTTGGCTAAGAGCCACATAACGCATTTCCTGGTCTAACATGGCAACAGCGGCCGGAGCATGTTCCACAAAAGACCATAAAATTGCCGTTTGTGCAGCAAGAGCCATTTCCCATTTTTTTCGTTCATTAATGTCTTGGATGATTCCGTAAATTTTTATGATTTTCCCATTTTCATATTCAGCGCGGCCAATGGTTCGAATCCAAGTTTGGTTTCCTTTTGCGGTCACCATCTCAAGTTCTAAATCATATTCTTTTCCTTCTGCCAAAAGAGAAGATACAGCTTCCGAAATTTTTCGATTACTTTCTTCCGATTGGAAAAATTGAATTCCACCTTCTACACTAGGATTGTAATCATCAGGTACTTCATGAATTTTTTTAGTAACGTTAGTCCAACTCGCTTTATTGGTTTTTAAATCCAAGTCCCAACCACCAATTTTTGCAAGTCCTGCCACTTGGTCGAGTAACCTTGATACATTCTGTAAATCTGTTTCTGCCTGTAATGACTCGGATATATCTAAGATTTGTGAAAGGTAATAAACTGGATTTCCTAAATGATCTCGAATGATCGATTTATTTAAAACGGCCCAAATCAAACGTTTATCTTTGGTAATATAACGTTTTTTAATTTGAAAACTTTGAATAGATCCGCGATTGAGTTTCTCTAAATAAGAAAGTTCCAATTCTAAATCTTCTGGGTGTGTAATCTCCGATATTGACTTTGTTTTTAGTTCGTCTGCAGGATAACCAAGCCACTGGCAAAAAATTGGATTCACCTCAATCAGCTCACCATGCGGATTTTCAATTTTCATTCCAATACTTGAGTTTCGAAAGGAAGAAGAAAATAAATCTCGTGATAATTCAGCAGACTGTAAAATGTAAGGATTCGGATTATTTGCTCCTTCCAAGGTTGTATCTAGTACAAGAAGGATGTATTTTTTCCCTGATTCAGTAAATTCCTTGGGATAAATTCGGAAAGGAAAACCAGCACTATTATTAGGATCAAAACAAATACGACCAATGACCGATTCCTTTTTCCCAAGAATTGTGTCCAAGCGGAATCCGGAATGAGTCAGGATGCATTCGGCAGGAAACGGTTGTCCTTCCTCCATACCCATTGACTTTGAAGCCACTGGGCTTGGATATACAATTCCTGTTGAGTTGTCCCAAACCAAAAATCCATGCAAACCATTTTTCAACACAAGTTCACATAACTCTTGCTTGCTGGCAATAAAGGTAATTGGGTTCATTCTATTTTTTATTGAATTCGTTTACTTAGGAAATTTCACGGAAAAAAGTCCTCTTAAATCCCCTACACGATAACCCTTCGCGAGATCACCAGGGTATTCCTTTTCCAATACAGCCAAGGTATCTTTTTGAATCTCTTGGTTTGGCTCCCCATGGCATTGTAGGCAAAGACCTCCGACTGGAATGGGTATGTAAACTGTCACAGAAACATCCGACGTGACGGTTTTCTTTGGAAATACACCCTCACTTGTTTTTAATTTTTCTATTTCTAAAAAAATACCTTTTTCTTCTGCAGAAAGTGAATTAGAAAAATTTCTAGGTTTGTCTGTAATCCTTCGTAACTCAACTCCATGTTTTTTACCTAATTGGTTTGTAAACCCGACTGCATTCAATTTGCAAAACGGGATGGCTTGTTTTGTGCCTCCTTCTGCAATCGCAGTCGTGAGTTTTTGTACCAAATTGGTTTTGGCTTCACTTGTAATGGCAATTGCAATGTTTTCGTAATCGAATGTCCTAGTTTGACAACTAATACCAAAAACGATAGTTCCCGCTAAAGAGGTGATCCGAAGCTTTAAGGATTTTATTGTAATCATATCAACCTGAACTTTAATCTATGCATTTCATTCTGCAACTGGTAAAATCACAGTGAAAGTTGTTTTTCCTGGCAGAGATTCAAATTGGATCCTTCCATTTTGATTTTTAATGATTTCTTTCGAAATATAAAGTCCAAGTCCAATCCCCTCTCCTTGGTCTTTCGTTGTAAAAAATGGCTGAAAAATTTGGTTTTGGAGAGAATCCGGAATTCCTGGACCATTGTCGGTAATGGCAACTTCTACTTCTGAATCTTGTTTCAAACTCGCTCGTATTTTGACTTCTCCCGAATGCGGACTTGTCGCTTGGATGGCATTGAATAACAAATGGGACCATACAAGTTTCATAGCGGGTTCACTAACAAATACCTTAATCTGGTCATCGATCTCTGTGACCAAACGACGACTCCTTTCCCAATATTGATGATAAAGGAATAGGATATCCCGAATTCCTTCTCCAACTGAAACTTTTGATTTATCTTGTTCTAAAAGTGGCAAGGAAAATTGGCGAAAGGTAGAAATTACTTTTTCTGTTCTACTGATGGCATTAGAAACCAACAAATTCGATTTTTCCATGGTTTTAAATTTAAGCCATAAAAAAACAAAGTCCCATTCTTTTGTATCATCTTCTGTTAATCCTTCAAAACTTCGATAGTCCACTCCGATGTCTATGCACCGATCTGCCAAAAAAATGAGATATTCTTTGGGTAAGAAGTAGAATAAATTCATTATCAAATCATAATCTTCTCTTTTTTCAGTTCTTGTTCGGTGTTTCCAAAATATTTGTTTTTCTTTTTCACGCCAAAGAGGTTCCTTCCTTGTCAGAAAAGACAATTCCTCTTCAAACAAAAATTCGCTCATTGATTTAATTCCGGCAAGCGGGTTGTTAATTTCATGCGCCACATTGGAAGCCAGAGTACCAAGTGTTACCAAACGATCATTTTTTAATAACAATGTTTCTCTTTTATTTAATTCCTCAACCAACGATTTATTATTATTTTCTAATATGTCTAATAAAAAAGTAACTAGACGAATGATACAAATTGTAATACTTAATAGTAAAATTACTTTCAATATCTCAAGGGGCAAAACAATTCGATTGGGTGTTTGAGGAACAAGCCGATATCCTGTAAAAAATTCTGCACCATTCAAAGTTGCCAGAATGAGTCCACCAACATAACCAAAAGTCACAAACATTCCCATCATAGCAGAGAATTTTCGATGTAGGAAAAAGCTAATATAGAGTTGGTATAAAAAGAAAATAGAGAAAAAAATTGCATTTTGTATGGGAGTGGCAACCAGATCTCGAGGATGACTTAAAATAGTTAAATAAAACCCAGAGAGGATGATCAAAAAATCAAATATCAAAAAAGTAATCACTGACAGGTTTCCTAATTCAGAAACAAGTTTGTTGCGTATTTTATACTTAGCAAAAAAAGAAGAAGATAAAAAGTAAAACCCTACAAAACAAGCAACCCAAAACGGAGGTTTTCCCCAGTTCAAAAAAGCAGCAATCACTCCAATCCAGCCAATCACCATCCGAATTGAAATCAGAATCAGAAGCCCCTTGGACTTCATCTGGTTCGAAAATTGCAAAAGAAGAGCTGCAGATGTTAGCATAACTAGGGACAAATCAATAGATCCGACGTTTTTATAAAATCAAGCCAATTCTAAAAAGAGCCATTTGACAGCACGTACCAATCCTCAAATCTTGACCTTGGTTCCTTCTATGAAACAAACAAAAATTGCAATCATTGGTGCCGGCGGTCTTACCGGAAAAGAACTCACTAAACTGTTAGCCCACCACCCGGGTTTTGAGTTAGTGCATGTCACGTCCAACCAAGTAAATGGTAAACACATCCGCGAAGTTTTTCCTGACTTAAGTCATTTGCCTGATTTGGAATTTCATAAACATGAGGCACCTGTTCCTAAAGATGCGGGTATAGTCCTTGCCACTCCCAATGAAGTTTCTTTAGAAAAAGCTCCTGAGTTTTTGGAGGAAGGAAGAAAGGTAATTGACCTTTCAGGAACATTCCGACTCCACAACCAAAGTAAATTTGAAAAAGCTTACCAATTCCCTCATACAAAATTCGCTTTGATGGACCAAGTGGTCTTCGGATTACCAGAACTTTTCAGAGAAAAACTAAAAAATGCAAACTTTGTTTCGAATCCTGGTTGTTATGCGACTTCTGCCATTTTACCGATTGCCCTTCTTGGCAACTTACGAAAAGAAATCCAAGGACCCGTGATTGTCGATGCAAAATCAGGAGTCAGCGGTGCCGGTGGTCGAACAGAAGAAATCAAATTTGCTTATACAAATGTGTATGAAAATTTCAGAGCGTATAAAATCTTAAACCACCAACATGAACCAGAAATGGAAGAATATGGTTTTGTCGGCGCAGATGAAAAAGAAATTCATTTTACACCGCACTTACTTCCGATTTACAGAGGAATTCTTTCTACCATTTACATTTCATTTCCAAAAGGAATCAACGCAGAACAAGTCAGAGAAAAATTCCAAAAAGCAGCAGAGAAAGAACCATTCGTCAGGTTGTATCAAACTCCAGAAGAAGTTGAAACAAGAAAGGTTCAAAATACAAACTTTTTAGATTTAGGATTCCGTATCAAAGGAAACACTCTCGTCATCGTCTCCGCACTCGACAACTTAGTCAAAGGAGCAGCAGGACAAGCCTTACAAAATCTAAACTTGATGTACGGTTTTCCTGAAACAGAGGGACTTGTTACCTTATAACCTCAACCATACACTTGTGACAGGTGCTTTTACCGGAGAAATTGATCTCCTAAAGGCTTCTGGACAGTTCCCTCATTTGGAAGCGATGGGTATTGGGAATTTAGAAGTAGCAGTCCAACTTTCAGAGTATCTTTCTAAAAACAGAAACATCCGCCATATTATTTTTTTCGGATCCTGCGGGGCTTACGAATGGAGCGGAATTTCTATAGGATCTTTCATATCACCAAACAGAGTGTATTCGAAAGAGATTTCCCATGCCCTGAAGATATCCAAACAAATTCCAGAATCTCCCGAGTATTACGAAACTATTCAAGATAAATCCTTACAAAACGCAACATGCAATGCGCCCACTACAATTACTTTAATCGATTTAAAACAGCCTCCAGAGGAATCCTGGAAAATTCTAGAAATTGAAAATTTGGAATTATTTGGAATCACTAAAGTTGCAAAAAAATTTTCAGTAACGATCACAGCCTATTTAGTTGTGACCAATCTTGTAGGGCCAAATGGATCAAGTGAATGGGCCAAAAACTGGAAAACCCTCTCCCACTCCTTACAAAATAAGTTTCTAAAAGTGGATAAGGAAACTACTTAAACAAAAGTTTACCCGTATCTCAATCCATCTGATCATTTACAAAAAACCTCCTTTCAATTTTCCAGAACTTCCCTGACGTTTTCATTTACTAACACTCGTTTGATCCAATTTTCCACTGAAAGTGGAAGTTTTGTTTCCATCATATCTATATTTTTAATAAAAGGTGCATAAAGTATCTCTAAAAATCCAAATTGGTTTTCATGAAGATATTCGTTTGTTTCCAAAATTTCTTCTAAAATACCCAAATGCCTACCTATCCGTTTGGAAGAATCTTTCATCCGATTTGTGTCCCATTTTTCAGGTGGAACAAATTTTTTAGAAAAATAAATAACACTTCCAGGAAAACAAAACTCAGACTCACAGCGATTGATGGCTTGGTTCAGAAGTGCTCTGGACTTCAAGTCTTCCGAGAAAAATGGATTAGCAAACGAATGTTTCTCTTCCAAATAACGAATGATAGCCGATGATTCTGCCAGTAAAAAATCGCCATCCTTTAAGACAGGAACTTTCCCATAGGGATTAATTTGTAAAAATGGCCTCTTCCTATTTTCTAATTTATCCAAAGCAATTGGAATGGTTTCATAAGGAAGGTTTCTATATCGCAAATAGATATGTATGCGCATACTATAAGTCGAACGAGGGTGTGCATATAATTGATACATTCAAATCTCTCCAAAAAGTAAAATTGAGAATTTTATCGTTGATTCTAATCTATTAATAAGGAAACCAGAGAATCCCTTCTCGTTTCAACTTCTCGATCGCATATCGGTCTGTCATCCCTGCAATGTAATCGCAGATGACTCGCATTCGCCCCTCTTCTTCTTCTCGATTCCGATAGGATTCGGGGATGGACTCAGGATGGGCTTCGAAATGTTTAAACAACAAAAAAATAGTTTCCTTTCCCCTTTCACTCATTCGGGAAACTTCTGGGTGGCGATAAAGTTTGCTAAACAAAAAGGACTTGAGTTCTTTAAATTCGTTTTGGAACTCCGGTGAAAATTGAACCAATTTTTTTTGTGTTTGAAAGGCGATGGAAACATCCTCTCTGGAAGAGATTGAAAACTTCTGCAATCGTTCTTCAATGTTATCAATCAGATCAGAAACCATTAAGTTGAGTAAAACTCTTCCTGCTGATCGGGAAAAAGAATCAATATCAAAAGAACTGATTTTAGGAAGTGCTTCTTCCATTCGTTTCCAAATCTGCAGTTCCTTTACATCGGCAAGTTCTAATAGTCCACTCTCCAATCCATCTTCTAAATCGTGTGCACTGTATGTAATTTCATCGGAACTATCTACAACCATCGCTTCCAAAGAAGGGCCTAAATCTCGCCGAACATCGAGTAGTTCAGAAGTTTGGTAATCTCCTCCGTGTTTCATAATCCCAAGCAAAGTTTCACCGCAAAGATTGAGACCAGGAAATTCAGGATACCGACGTTCTAATTTTTGAACCACACGTAACGATTGTTTATTGTGTTCAAAACCACCCTTCCCTCGCATGAGTTCAGAAAGTGCCTCTTGGCCAGCATGACCAAAAGGTGAATGGCCTAAATCATGAGCCAGGGCAATAGTTTCACTTAAGTCTTCATTCAGTCCAAGAACTTTGGATATGGTTTTTGAAATCCCTGCCACCTCTAATGTATGAGTGAGTCGATTGCGAAAATGATCCCCTTCCGAGTATACAAAAACTTGAGTTTTGTATTCCAATCGTTTGAAAGCATGAGAATGAATGATGCGATCTCTATCTCTTTGGAAGGGAAGTCTGTATGGATGTTCCGGTTCGAAGTGCTCTCTTTCTCCCGGATTTTTACTCCGAACAGCGTATGGGGCAAGGATTTTTTCTTCTTCTTCTAGGAGCCAGTTTCTCCCTTTCTTCATAAATCTCTTTCCTTTTTCAACGAAACCATAAAATCAGTATAAATCCCTCATGGACTTTCTACAAACTCTAGTTTCCATTTTTATGCAATACGGTTATTTTGCCGTTTTTGGAATTCTGATCCTTTGTGGGTTTGGACTTCCGGTTCCAGAAGACATTTCCCTGACTGCTGGCGGTGTCATTTCCGGTTTGGGTTATGCCAATGTACATATCATGTTCTTTGTGGGGATGGCTGGTGTTCTCCTCGGTGATGCATTTGTTTTTTGGTTGGGGAGTTATTACGGAGAAAAAGCTCTTACTCTTCCCATCTTGAGAACCGTCCTGCACCCCGAACGATTTGACAAAGTCAGAGAGCAATTTAAAAAATATGGCCGTTGGGTGGTCTTTTTCGGGCGTTTTATGCCTGGACTTCGAATGCCTATTTTCTTTACTGCAGGTACTTCCAAACAAATTAGTTTCATTCGTTTTTTCCTAACTGATGGATTTGCAGCCCTTATCTCCGTTCCCATTTGGGTCTATTTGGGATATTACGGGGCCCATAATTTTGATGAATTGATGGGCTGGGTTCGTAATGGACAAACCATCATTTTGGTTCTCGTCGGTGTCAGCATTGCCGCACTGGTCTTCTATTGGTGGCGGAGGAAACACCGCGAATCGAGAGGAGAAAAGTAGATGAACGCAGTTCTCTTTTTATTCCGTTTTTTTGCCCTTGTTCTCACTGGTCTATTCGTGTTTGGTTGCACAAATTACTCCACAACGGCCTCAGTGCAAGCCCCACCCACACTGATTTCCATCACAAACAATGGAAATTCTAATTTTACCATCAAGGTAAGAGCCCAAAATCCGGAATTCATATTCCAAGGTTACCGTATTTACTCCGGTGCCACGGAAAATTTGGCCCAAAACCCAACAGACCTCAATATGGGAGACTCTTGCATTTTAGCTCAGGCTGCCATTGTACAACCCCTCGACTATACCTTTGAAATCGATCCTTCCACAAACCCCAATACCGCAGGGGTATCTTGTCGGATTTTTGCCACCCTCACACCCGGTACTTACATTGCAATGAGGACCTTAGGCCTTTCCGTCAACTTGCAGAATAGCACCAGTTCGTATAAGGTTTCTATGTCGTCCAATGCTCTTATTGTCCCTTAAAATAAAACTTTCTTGCATTTAAGTCAAATGCGTGTATTTTTTTCCGGAATCATGGGAATTCTTTGTACTAATTTTAGAATTTTTCTAAAATATTACCAACAAAGGCCTAACATGAGGATACAAATAGAAAGGGATGTTTAATCCCAAATATCTTTGGAGGATGATACAAAATGTACCAAACAAAACATTGGTCAAAAATCGCAATTGCAACTCTTGTTCTCGTTTCAGTCGTTGCCTGCGGAAAATCAAGGTCTGTCAAAATCTCTGACTCGAACGTAGAGCGAGCCACAAGCCCAGCAAAACTTCCTGCTGACCTGGAAAAACTTTGGAAAAACCGTCAAAATGAACAAGACCTAAGACAAGCCCTTGTTGGTTTAGAAAAATTTGCGGCCGAGAACCCTCAATACTCTGACGTAAAAGTGTTGCTCTGCCGAGGAAACTACCTACTAAGTGACGGACATCTTTGGCTAAAACTTACAGGTGATTCTGAAACAGATGAAAAAGTAAAAGAAGAATCCATCCAGTATTATGATGCTGCTGTGACTTGGTGTGAAGCGGCTCTTGCATTGAATCCAAAATTTAGAGACAAGGTAGTCAAAGAAAAACTTGAGATCGAAAAAGCTTTGGATGTTCTTGGACCTCAAGATATCGATGCTCTTTATTGGAGATATGCATCCCTTGCCAAGTGGTCACGAATGGTAGGATTTACTACTCTTCTTTCTAACCGCTCTAAATTCTCAGCAATGATCAACCGTGCAAAAGAAATCGAAAAAGCAATGGGAAAAGAATACTTTTACTCAGCGACACTCCGATATGATGCAGCAAGTAACGCTCTTTCACCAACCGGTGATAAAAAATTAGCGGACAAATTGTTCGAAGAAGCAATTGCAAAACACCCGAACTACTTTGCAGTACGAGTATTGTATGCAGAGAGTCGCCTTAAAGGAAATGAAGACAAATTCAAAAAACAATTAGAATTTGTAATCAAAGGCAAAGCAGCTTCTCTTCCAGAAATTGAAGCGGATCAAATTGTAGAACAACGTAAAGCTAAGAAATTACTCGACGAACTATAATCAAGTTTACTAGGAGAACTAGATGTTTTTAAGACAATTAAAGTATTTAGTTTGTGTAAGTATTGCCCTCACGATCAGTGGGGGTTTATTTGCTCAAACAACCGTTAAATTAGCAACCGTTGCACCGGAAGGATCTCCATGGGCAAACGAACTTGCGAAAATCAAAAAGAAAATTGAATCAGAATCACAAGGCCAAATTAAGTTTAAAATTTATCCTGGTGGACAAATGGGTGGAGAAAACGAAATCCTCCAACAAGTGATTCGCGGGAAACTGCAAGGTGCTGGTCTTACTGCTGGTGCTCTTGCTAATACGGTCAAAGAACTCAACGTACTCGAGATTCCTTACCTATTTAACTCATATGCACAAGCAGATTGTGTTCTTGACGATCACCTGCAAGAAGACTTCCGAAAACTATTTGAAGCAAAAGGCCTTATCTTTGTTACTTGGGCTGAAAATGGATACCGTTCGATTGGAACCAAATCTGCACCTGTCAAAACTCCTGATGACCTAAAAGGTATTAAAATCAGAATCCAAGAATCTCCAGTTCATATTGCTTATTGGAAACAATTGGGTGTGAGTGGGATTCCCATTGCCATCCCAGAAGTTCTCCCTTCCCTTCAAACCGGTGTAGTAGAAGGATTTGATAACACTCCTCTTTTCACTTTGGCAGCAGAATGGCAAACAGCGATTAAGTATTTCACTTTGACTCGCCATATTTACCAACCAGCAGCCATCCTTTATTCCAAAAAGTTTTGGGATACTCTGAACGACGAACAAAAGAAAACTCTTATGGGCGAAGGTAACAAACTTGCTCCAGGGGCAAGACAAGCGGTTCGTTCCATTGAGAAGAATATGATCGCCACTTTGAAAAAAGCGGATGTACAAGTTTATGAACCTTCTAACGCTGATTTAGCGGGATTTAAAGCTGCCGCTAGTGCCGTTTCGGGCCAAGTAGTTGGTAAAATTGGAGGTCAGTCAAAAATGATCTTCGACAAAATCCAAAAAGCAAAAGCAGCTTGTGGCGGATAAGTTAAGGAAGGATATAGATACATGAAATTCGTCGAACGAATTCTAAATACTTTGAGTTTCGGCGAGAAATGGGCGGGAGGAATTTGTTTCCTTCTGCTCACTCTTCTCATGATTGCTGACGTTTCCAAAAGAGAGGTCATCGATAAAGTTTTCAATTGGGTAATGGATATCACTGAAGCCTATCCCAATACCAGTGTTGCCGGTTTTGTCGGCGATTGGAGTGTTTACATTGCAGAATCCATCCATGGCGGGACTTCAGGATTTTTAGAGTGGTTAGGCCTTGGTGGAATTATTTGGGCACAAAAACTATCGCTCTATTTTATGTTATGGGGTGGGCTTTTCGGGTCTGCACTCGCAAGTGCAAAAGGATCGCACCTACGTCCAGAAATTGCGGATAAAGTATTACCAAAGGCGATTCTACATTACGTAAAAATCATCGAACAGTGGGTGATTGCATTATTCTTTTTATTTCTAGCTTACTTATCAGTCATTTATGTTCTAGAAAGTATCAGCTTAGATGAAGTAAATCCTGTCACAGAAATTCATCTATGGAAAGTCCAAATGATATTCCCTTACATATTTCTCTCAATGGGTTTTAGACATCTTTGTTATGGAATTTTTCCGGCACTCATTCCTTCCGATATCAATGAAGCCACTGAGGCTTTGGAACTTGCGGAAAAAGAACTTTCCGAATCTAATTCACGGGGGAATCACTAATGGGTTCTTGGGGAATACTCCTACTCTTACTCGCTTTAATTTTACTCAGACAACCACTCATTATACTGATGGGTGCCATCACAGTCTATTGTTATTACTTTTTACCAGATCCTCCTCTTGAATCTTTACAAGAACTCAATAGCATCATCGGGGATTTGTTCTTTGCTGGTGATAAAGAAATCCTACTTGCGATTCCTCTTTTCATCATTGCAGGGAATTTGATGACTCATGGAAGTATTGCAAGAAGGCTCATACGGATCGCGCAAGCGATGACCGCTCCCATCCCTGCAGGACTTGCCATTGCCGGTGTATTTTCCTGTGGGATCTTTGCCGCCATCTCCGGATCGTCACCAGTGACTCTCATTGCCATTGGTGGTCTCATGTATCCTTCTCTTACCAAAGCAGGTTACCCCACTCAGTTTTCGATGGGTCTACTTGCCTCGGGAGGAACACTGGGGATCATCATTCCACCAAGTATTCCAATGATCGTATATGCGATTATGGTGGGGGTTTCTGTAACCGATCTTTTCATTGCAGGGATTGGTCCTGGAATTTTGCTCATGTCACTCCTCATGATCTACTCCGTGTTACGTGCGGGAAATGTAGGTCGCGGGAAATGGGACTGGGCGGAAATCCGAACTGCATGGAAGGAAGGTGTTCTTGCCCTTCTTATGCCAGTGGTGATTCTTGGAGGAATTTATTCAGGATTCTTCACTGCAACGGAATCTGCAGCAATTGCAGTGTTTTATGCCATCCTAGTGGAAGTATTCATCCACAAAGAACTAAGTTTTCCTAAGATTCCAAAAATCATGGCTGAAAGTGCAGAGATGTTAGGGATTTTATTCCTCATCCTAATCCTTGCGGTCAGTTTGAACAAGTTCATGATCGAAAATGAGATTCCACAAAATCTCGTGGCGACAATGTCTGAACTCATTTCAAGTCCTGTGACTTTCCTCATTGGAGTAAACGTTTTGTTACTCATCGTGGGAATGTTCATGGATATTATGAGCGCGATTTTGGTTCTTGCTCCACTACTCGCACCAATGGCTGTCAACTATGGGATCAATCCTGTTCACTTCGGAATCATCATGATTGTGAACTTGGAAATTGGTTACTTAACCCCGCCAGTTGGTGTAAACTTATTTGTGGCTTCAGGAATCTTCAAACAGCCGTTAGGTAAGGTGATCCAATCCGTAGCTCCTATTGTGGGACTATTTCTCATTGGCCTTATCCTCATCAGTTGGATTCCTGAGATTTCACTTGGTCTAGTCGGTGGAGAAGCAGCAGCACCCACACCGTAATTTCAAAAGTATCTGAAAGATTCTTTTTGCTCGAACATTTAAAACATAGATATTTCAAGATTAAAAAGAATCAATTTAGAGAAAAAAAAGCCGGAGATCTACTCCGGCTTTTTTGTTTTAACTCCACCAAACGCGAAGTCGTTCTAACGAATCTTTGGCATCTTTTGCCCAAAGACTTGTCGGATGTTTTTTTAAAATCTCTGCATAGACGGAAAGAACTGGTTCTAAGTCTTTACGTAACTGAACCAATTCCTTATTCAAACTTTCCGAAAGTTCAATGGGATGGAGGTTTCGTTTTTCATAATAATTTAAAATTGCTTCTGTTTCTTTTTCCTTGGCCAATTTGTATTCTTGGAATACAGGATCTTTGGACGGTTTGCTACTCGAAGGAACTTCTGAGGAAACAAACAAGTCACCGCTTTTAGAAAAAGAAGACTCCTCTTCTGGATGGATCAGGAGATGGTCTTTTAAAGATTCGTAATGTTTGTTTAGCTCTAAAAACATCACATCACTGGTAAATTCACCGGAATCTGGATGGTATTTTTTAGCTAGTTTATGATATGATTCTTTGAGTTCAGATTCTGTAAACCCTGGCCCAAGGCCTAAAAAATGAAGGGAATCATTTAACAGTAATTTTTTGTCCATGAGAGACCGGAGGACTGAATCAAATGCGATTTTAATCGCCTTTTGATACTGAATTCCCAATATTCTTTTTTACTCTCATTCATTTCGAAAACAAGCAATTCTTGCACCTTTTGTTGGAGATTTCTTGCTTCATCCAACTTTTGGAATACAGATTCAGAAATCGCAATTTCTTCTGCCGTATGGATTTCCTTATCCCCTGCTTCCCAAATTTCCCGATCGATGGCTTCCAATTTACGAACAATAATTTCATTTTTGAATTCCAACTTTACAGCAGAATCTGCGTCACGATAAGAAAGTAGTTCTTCTTCTCGTTTGAGATTGGTGATGAGTGAATCCAAGTATTGGATCTTTTTTTCGAGAAGTTGTTTGCTCAAGTGTTTGGAAGAAATCATATTTTTAGATTAACCAGTGATGGAAATTCCAGTAGGGCGTGCTCCAGGAGTTGTGTTTGGATTTGGAGTGTCTTTTTTTTCTAACTCTTCCCAGGAGATTTTTAACTCAATCAGGATTTTGATACACTCTTCAATGATGGCCTTATCCTTACGCATATTGGCTTCTAACAATCTTTTCTTCAAATAAACGTATAAGGACAATAGGTTGTTAGCAACCTCTTTCCCCTCTTCCATATTGAGCGAAAGTAAAAGTTCAGTAATAATGTCTTGGGTTTTGATGATATTGTTGTTCACAACATCGTATTTTCGGGGAGTCATATTGTCTTTGGCCACACCAAGGAATCGAATGGCTCCATCAAAAAGCATCACGATCAGTTTGATTTGGCTAACGGTAGATATCTCATTGGCTTTGTATTCATTGTAAGCAGAGGCACCGGTTTTTCTCGCAAGCGACATTTTTTTCTCCTGAGTATTCCCATCGACCAAAAAGGATACTTGCTTAATGACCCAAGTGAATATTCTTAGAATATCACATGGGAAAAATAAAACGTGTCGTTTTTTTGGCCTCGGGCAGAGGGTCCAATTTTACCGCTTCCGTCGAGTACATTCGTAAAAAAAAGCTAAAGCTCGACCTGGTGGCCCTTGTGACAGACAACCCGGAAGCTAAGGCCCTCGGTATTGCAAAATCCTTTGGAATCGCAACCAAGGTCGTCCCCTACACGTCCTATCCCCAAAAGGCTGACTACCACAAAGATCTACTGGAGGAAGTAGAGACTTTCGACCCAGACCTGATTGTGGCTTGTGGGTACATGAGAATCCTAAAACCAGAATTTGTTCGTAGGTTCCGAAACAGGATCATCAATGTCCATCCAAGTCTACTCCCCGCCTTCCCTGGACTCGATTCCCAAAAACAAGCATTGGACTATGGGGTAAAAGTTGCAGGGTGTACGGTTCATTTTGTGGAAGAAGGTGTGGATACAGGTCCTATCATATTGCAAAAAGCGATTGCCATTGCCCCCGAATGGACTGAAAAAGAACTATCCCTTGCAATCCTTGCGGAAGAACACAAAATTCTCCCGCTCGCTATACAACTGTTTTGTGAAGATAAACTAAAAATCAAAGAACGAAAGGTAGAAATCCTAAAATGATCGAAATCAAAAGAGCACTCGTATCCGTTTCCGACAAAGCCGGAATCACGGAGATATGTTCCTTCCTTGCGAAAAACGGAGTGGAAATTCTTTCCACAGGTGGAACCTATGATGCCCTCTCCAAAGCAGGAATCCCTGTCAAAAAAGTAGATGAGTTTACTGGTTTTCCAGAAATCCTACATGGCCGCGTCAAAACCCTGCATCCGAAAATTCATGGTGGCCTTCTTGGTGACACAACAAACCCCGACCATGTGAAACAAATGGAAAGTAATGGAATTGTTCCCATCACTCTTGTGATTGTGAATCTTTACCCATTTGTGAAAACGGTGATGAAACCAGATGTAACACTAGAAGATGCGATTGAAAATATCGATATTGGTGGACCGTCTATGCTCCGTTCGGCGGCAAAAAATCACAAAAATGTTGTGGTTTTGACAGATCCAAAAGATTACGAATCTTTCCAATCTGAGTTCACGGCAAACAGAGGCAAAGTATCAAGGGAAACTGCCTTTCAATATGCAGCTAAAGTTTTTTCGGAAACTGCATCTTATGATTCAGCCATATCTACCTTCTTTAATAAAAAGTTAGATATCAAATATCCTGATAAAATCACTTTTGCTTTTAACAAAAAACAAAAACTGCGTTATGGTGAAAACCCACACCAAGATGCTGCGTTCTACGAACCACTATTCATCAAATCTCAGTTCGAAGCTTTACAGGGAAAAGAACTCTCTTTTAATAATATGTTGGATTTTGATGCAGCATTTCACGTGGCAAGTTTACTTCCTAAAAATGCAGTTTCCATCGTAAAACACTTAAACCCATGTGGGATTGCCTTTGGCGAAAACGTTCTAGAATCCTTTGAACTTGCAAGAAAAACAGATCCTATTTCTGCTTTTGGGGGAATCATTGGAATTCATGGCCGTGTGGAAAAAGATGCAGCGGAAGAAATCACAAAGAATTTTGTTGAAGGTGTGATTGCAGAAAGTTTTTCTGAGGAAGCCTTGGAGATCTTCTCCAAAAAACCTAATATTCGTTTGATCCCGATAACAAATTTTGACGAGGCCTTGGATGAACTTGATTTACGTTCTCTCCACCATGGACTTCTCATTCAAAATCGTGACTATGATTTGATTACCAAAGACAAACTAAAAGTGGTCTCGAAAAAACAACCAACAGCTGATGATTTAGAAGGGTTGATGTTTGCTTGGAACTGTGTGAAGTTTATCAAATCCAATGCAATTGTTTACACGGACCAAAACTCAACTCTTGGAATTGGCGCTGGCCAAATGTCTCGTGTGGACTCGGTGGAACTTGGTGCCATGAAAGCACAAAAAGTGGGACTTTCTGTTGTGGGATCCTATGTCGGTAGTGACGCATTTTTTCCTTTCCGAGATGGAATAGATGCTATTGCAAAAGTGGGTGCGAAGGCCATCATCCAACCTGGTGGATCCATCCGTGATGAGGAAGTCATCCAAGCGGCAGACGAACATGGTCTCATTATGGTGTTCACTGGAATGAGGCATTTCCGTCACTAATGGAATTTTTTCTTTTCCTCCTATTTCTCACCTTCTTTTGTTTGGTGACTGCTGTAATCGTTTATTACGTAAAGATCTTATTCTTTTCAAAAAAAACAAATTACCGTAGGGAAGAACTAACAGAGATTCGCGGGGATGTATTCCGCATTTGTTTGGATGTTTTGGAATCAGGAGGAAATTTAATTTATGGTTCTGGAGCATTTTTCGGAAGTGCCCTTTTTGTTTGGCTTTGGTCTCTGCTTGGATCAGTCCTTGGAGAAAAGGGGCCAGGGCCTTTTGAACATATCTTTCATATGCCAATTTTCTTTTTGGCAGTTTTCTTTTCCTTTCCCTTCTTAAAAGAGGCGTACCGGGGTGAGCGGTATTTGGCACTTGCCAAACCCGCCCTTTCCGGCTTGGCATTAGGAAATTTATCTGCAGGAGCAGTTCACTACGGACTCGACCGTGATCTTTTCTTTTTGTTTTACTTACTCCTTGTTTTTTTACAAATCCCAGTCCTGGTTTTCCTCTGGAACAGGGAACCGATCTTTGGTATGAGTTTTGAAGAAAGCCCTTCTTTCGATTCCTATGAATCGGAAGATGACTGGGGAGCGCCTTCTGCTGACACCAATCCCAGAGAAAAAAATACTTGGGAAGAAGAGGAGGATGGACCTTTTACGAATGAGGCGGACGATTTTGGATTGGGGGACGACCCTTTCCGCGATGATTTTAAGTAAGAAACAGGTTCTCTTTTTTGGAACTTTGACCGATAGAAATCTTATGAAGAAATATCTGATTTTCCTTCTTTTTCTACTCCCTGGACTTCTCCCTGCCCAAACAGAAATGCCCAATAGTTTGGACGGATTTGCAGAAGCTTCTTGGGGGATGACCTTTGAATCCATCCGAGAAAAATTTTTGTCTATGGCAACGAATCCGGAATCAAAGGAAAAGATTGAACTCTTAAATGAAAAAAAAGAGGAAAGCCTTCTCATCAAACGAAATGGAATCTTCTACCTTTATCGCTTTTATAAAACACCAGAACTACTCAAAGAAGTCCGTCCAAAACGAGAAGGTGGCAGAGAATCTGACCCTTCCATCGATGGACAAACAGAATTTCGCGAAAACGGAATTCTCTTCTCGGTTGGTGTGACTTTCAATTTGGTCCCTTCCGAAAAAATCAAAGAGAAGATGGAAAAGAAATACGGGAAACCCAGAAAAGAATCCATTGGAGACGATAAGGTCTCTGGTGCCGCTATCTGGGAACTTGTCGAAAGAAGAGAAAATCCTCCTCGAGGTGGATTTGCCGTAGTATGGAGAGAAGGTTACAAAAAAGCTCCTTACACACGCAGAATTGATTACTTCTCCGCCAACTTAAAAGAGGTGATTGCTAAGGATTATGTCGATTTCTTCAGTGTTCAAGAAACAAAAACCTTGCGGGATTTAATCCCGTAGTTACCCTGTCTCGTGAGGCTTGGCAATCCAAGCCATCCATACGAGGCAAAATGAATTTATTTTTAGACACAGCCAACATAGACGAAATCAAAAAGGTCCATGAACTTGGTCTCCTAGATGGTATCACCACAAACCCATCCATCATCGCAAAATCCGGCCGTAAGTTCACGGAAGTCATCAAAGAAATTTGCAGTTTTGTAAAAGGACCAGTAAGTGCAGAAGTTCTTGCTACTGACGCCCCTACAATGATCAAAGAAGGTTTAGAACTTTCTAAAATTGCAGAAAACGTAGTCGTAAAAGTTCCGTTGATTCCAGAAGGGATCAAAGCAGTGAATGCATTCGCTGAAAAAGGAATCCAAACAAATGTAACCTTATGTTTTACTGCCAACCAGGCTTTACTTGCTGCGAAAGCTGGTGCAAGTTTCATTTCCCCTTTTGTGGGTCGTTTGGATGATGTTGGTTACGATGGATTGGAACTCATTTCTGAGATCCGAGACATTTATGACAACTATGGAATCGAAACACAAATCCTTGCAGCATCGGTGCGTCACCCCATCCACTTCAAAGAAGTAGCTCTTCGTGGGGCAGATTGTGTCACCCTACCATATTCTGTATTTGAAATGCTTTTCAAACACCCACTCACTGATAGTGGACTTGCAAAGTTTGTTGAAGATTCGAAAAAACTTAACTGGTAAAAAACTAAAACCACACCACCGGATACTTTCGGTGGTGGACCAAATTATTGACTACAAGTGCATTCACAAGTAGGATCATCACCCCGATGAAAACGGGAAATAAAATAAAATCCACGCCCACTCCTCCAAGAACTCCAATCATAGCCGTCGCACCACCTGGCGGATGTAAGGTGTGAGTCAAATACATCACAAAAATAGAAAGTCCGACTGAAAATCCAATGGTAAAAAAATTGGTTCCGAGAGTGGCCACAAGGATTACAGCAATGCAAGCTGAGATTAAATGACCCCCGATTAAATTTCTTGGCTGGGAAAGTGGCGCATCAGGAACAGCAAAAAGTAGGACTGCCGTAGCTCCAAAGGAACCAATGAGCAGGGAATGTCCTGATAAATTGGTTACTGCAAGAATGGACCAGATGGATACTGTACTACTAATCAAACTCCAAACCGCAAATCGAAGCGATCGTTTAGGACGATCCATTCGAAGCGGGGCTTTAATTTTGTAAGGAATGTTCTTGAATCTACTTTTCAGCGTAGCTTACCCAAATATCTTTCATTTGGTCAATAAAACAAAAAGCTGATTGGTGTGAGGCATCATTAAATAAATCACAAGTACCTTCTTTATTCCAATTAAGAGTGTAGGCGCCGTAAGATTTTGCAAGCAATTCAATTGGCTCCCACCAAACTTCTTTTATATGAAACTTTTCATAATATTTATAGTAATCACTATAAACCTTTGGCCACAGAACCAAGGTTTTAATTTTATTTTTGCGAGTGAGTTCCAAAAAGGCTTCTACATAAGGTTTTTGTGATTCCCCCAAATGATAAGAACTCATATACAAACTTCCGATCCGGAGTGTATCTTTTTTGATTTTTTCAATTGGATTAGACTGAACCCCATACATTAGATACTCACCTTTACTGAAGTTGATGAGTTGGAACTCTTGGTTGTATCGTGGATTGTATTCTTTTAATTTTCCTTGTTTGAGACGGGAACTAAATAAAGATAAATTCAACTCCATACTGCGGATCACAAAGAGTTTATCCAAAAAATACGTCCATTTTTCTTTGAGAGGGATGTCCTTCCATACGATATCCAAACATTCGCTGTTACAACCCATTCGAAGGAAAGGAGAAAGGATGAATCCTTTGTTATCATCAAAAGCCTCCGGGCTAAGAGAAAGAATGACAAACTCAGGAGTGACACCCTTCGCTAACAAATCTTTCAATTGGATATAGGAATTCATGGGAATTCCTTGGGGACTACTGAAGTTATAGAGAGTCCAATTTTTTTTATGGGAATCTGGAATTCCTAATTCAGAAAAAGGATAGGACCGAGAGTCACCAAATACGAGTGCGAGATTTTTCTCAGAAGCTTCCTTATCTGCAAGAAGCCGATTTGCCAAAACCTTTCTTTGGTAATAAAAAACAGAATTCCCCGCCTGAAGAAAATCATGATGAAAGACAGGCAAAAGAAAAATTTTATCTATAAGAAAGATAAATAAAAAAAGAACAACTGGATAAAATAAAAACGGTTTTGATTTCAAAAAAACAAATCCCCTAACCTCACAATTTTAAGAGCGGATTGGATTCTTCAACTAAATTAAGCAGTTGGTTTTCCAAGAACCTGTTCTTCGGTCACCACCTTATATTTCCCTTCGTCCAGAACGAAATCTCGTAAATCCAATTTTCCGATCCGAATCCGATAGAGATCAAGAACCACCATTTCTTTCGCCTTGCACATTCTGCGAATTTGTCTCTTTTTCCCTTCTTTTAGGATGATGCTTAGGTAACTTGTGAAACCAGGGGCCGTTTTTTCTGGAACAACATTTGCTGGCTTTACAGAAAGAGCTCGAAGGGTATCTCCACCTTCTCTTACACCTAACATAAACTCTTCGGCAATGGCTTTCCAAGCCACCGGCTGTTTTAAACTGATAATATACTCTTTGTCTATTTTGTTTCTAGGATGAGTTACTTTTTGGATGAAATCACCATCAAAGGATAAAAGTAAAAGTCCTCTGGAATCTAAATCCAAACGACCGGCATAATTGTATTTTTGGAAACCTTCAGGAAGAAGGGAAAAAATAGTATTTTCGTGGAATTTGTCTTCGTGAGAAGTTAAGTAACCAGCAGGTTTATTGAAAGCAATGATTTTGGGTCGTTTCAAAGACTCCGCTTCCATTTGTACGGCTTTGCCATCAAAACTTACAGAATCCTCTTCCGAAACCTGAAACGAAAGGTCAGTGATGGTACTCCCATTGACTTTGATTCTTCCTGAGAGAACCAACTCTTCTACTTTCCTACGGGAACCGAGACCTAATTTGGCTAGAAATGCGTTGATCCTCATGATTTTCCATTTTACAAAGTGGCCTCATTTCAAAAAGTCTAAAGAAGGTATGAATCCGCTAAAAAAGAAACCTCGCTCCAAAAATATTAGCCCTCGGGTGGATCTTCCTTCCTGGATGAAAGTGAGAGTGAGTTTTCCCACGGAAGGGGATGCCCTATCCAAAGTGCGAGAAGAGGTCGAATCCAAAAAACTGCATACAGTTTGTGAATCCGCAAGTTGCCCAAACCTCAACCACTGTTGGAACCGTAGGACCGCCACATATATGTTGTCTGGGGACATTTGTACAAGGCGATGCCAATACTGCGATGTAGCCTTTGGAAAACCAAATCCCCTTGATTTGGAAGAACCTGAGCGCGTGGCGCGGTCAGTGGCAGAACTAGAATTACGCCATGTGGTGCTTACTGCTGTCAACCGTGACGATCTAAAAGATGGGGGAGCAGGCCATTTTGCAGAAACCATAACCAAAATCAAAACCTATCGCCCTACTTGTTCGATCGAAGTTCTTATCCCTGATTTTAAAGCCAAAGAGGATTCCTTACAAATTCTCTACGCAGCAAAACCGAATATCATCAATCATAACATTGAAACTGTGGAGCGACTTTTTCCCACTATCACGCCACAAAAAAACTACAAACGTTCACTTGAGGTTCTTTCCCATATCGCAAAACATGGATTCCTCACAAAAAGTGGCCTCATTTTAGGACTTGGTGAAACAGATGAAGATGTAAAACAATGTTTGGAAGATCTTTTTACTCATGGTGTTCGGATGCTCACCATTGGACAATATCTACAACCTGGACCCACCCACTACCCTGTGCAGGAATTCGTAAAACCAGAAACTTTTGATTTTTGGAAGGAATTTGCCTATCGTATTGGATTCAAAACGGTTGCTTCAGGTCCGCTCGTTCGTTCTTCCTATCATGCAGAGGAATATTTTTCCGAAAAAGCAAATTGATTGGTCCGAAACATAAAGTATGGACCAAAAACAATTGGAGGCATTCAGGGAAGAACTAACCAAAACTTTCTTTTTCTCAATTTTAAAAGACCTAAGCGAAATTGGAGAACCCGTAACTGACTTTGAAGTGAAAGTCCTCATCCAAAAAGCATTATCTCATTTGCCTGATTTACAAGTAGAATGGGGAGAAATGGACAGGTTTGGGAATAGCACCTTACTTGTAAAATATGAATCCAACTTATTATTAATTGAAGCAAGTCCTTTGATCAGTGCCATTCGAATTCTCTGGAATGAATACAAATCCAAAGAAAATTAGAAAAACTAAAATTACATAAAAAAAGCCTGAAGATTTTTTCTCCAGGCTTCTTTTCTACGTAAGGGTTGGTTTATTTAGAATTTGGATTTTTGTTGAAGGTCGTAAATGACTTCTTCTACATTGTCCATGTCAATTCTCTTAACACCATTTTCAGTATGAACAATCAACTGTCCGTTTTCTTGGTTGATGATCGCTCCAATTACTGTTTTTCCGTCTACTAGAACGATTTTTTCAATTCTTTCGTAGTAGTTTACGATGTCTTTTTTAGATTTAAACTCTTTTGGTTGGTTAGCCAAAGAATCTTCGAATTTTTTCTTCTCTTCTTCTTGGCGTTTTGCAACTTCACCTTCAATTGCATGTCTCTTAGCATCAATTTCTTGTTTTTTCAACTCATCTAACTTTTCAGTTTGAGCTGTTTCACTAAGCTTTGCAATTTCCTCTGCAGTTTTTTTATCCACTGTTACGATGGTTTTGATTTCTTGCTCTTCGTTCTTAGTAAGTTTTGCACTTTCAACAACGAGTTTTTCTTTTTCAGAAGTTTTGAATGCTTTGTTCAAATCCAAAGTTTGGATGTCAGCAGCCTTTGCAAGATCAGCAGATTTCGCAGATTGAGTGGATGCTTGGTCTTTCTCTAGGATGACTTCTGCTTTTGCAAGAGACTCTTGGAGTTTTTTCAAGTCAGCATTTCCAGAGATTTCTTCTGTAGAAAGTTTTTCTAAAGCAGGAACACGTGGAGCAAATGCTACCGCACCTTCAACTACTTTTACTTTCGCAGGTTTTCCCTCTGCAGCTTCTACGATAAAAGACGTTCCTCGCACACCCGCAATCGCAGTCGGTGTTACGACAGTAAAGTTGTCTTCTTTCTTAGCTTTGTTGACTTTCGCAAATACCTTTCCTGAAACGAGAGCAATTTGAGTGTCTGTTGTTCCAGAATTGTCTTGGGAGAGTTTCGCAAAGTCAATCGCGGACTTAGGAGAGATACGAATGCTCGATCCATCCGCAAATTGGATGTCTACTTTTCCATTGTCGCCTGTGACTACGTTATCCCCTGATTTCAGAAGGGCACCAAGCTGTGCTTTTTCTTCTGTTTGGTCTGCGTGTTGGATTTTTGAATCTCCGACCGCAAATACGACTACCGCAGATAAATCTGCTGGTTTTTTTGGTGCTTCAGACACTTCTGCGTCTGGTTTCTTACAAACAGTAAGACCAGTGAAAAGAAGCGCAAGGCCCATTATGGTTAGTTTCGATGCTTTCATATCGTCCTGTCCCTTAGTGAAATTCAACTTTCGTTACTCTAATCAACAAACTGAGGGTTTATAAATTCCCAGCTTTTTTGTATTTTTTTCTAGAATGAAAAAAATTTCATTAGTTCGGAAAAAAAATAATTTAGTGACCGGATTTGTAAACGAATATTCAGTATTTTTCCCTGAATCTAAGCATTTTCAAGGGAAAAGCAGGGGTTTTCCTCTGAAAATCGCTTTGTCTAAGATGTAGGAAGAAAAAAACTCCCATTATGGCTGAAATCTCTACACTAAACCAAAGACCCGCCTCCTCCATCAAACTCCTAGAAGAAATGGAAAGGTTGTACAAAGACCTACCGATGGAAGCCATTGTCAAACAAGACATCTTAAGACAAGGCATACACTTTTTACCCGAATCCTTTCAAGTAAAAGATCCTTATAAATCCAAAGACTATTTTATCTTTTCTTTCGACCATATCCCCTTAGCTGACCTAAAAGACGGGGCAGACACCAAAGCTCCCGAAGAGATCAAAATCTCAGGAGGACATTTTGGTCTTTTAAAAACAGTGATCTCCACAAGAAACAACCCGAACTCTCCTTATAAAATGAAATCAAAGGACGGAATCCCGACTTTGTTTTTAGAAGAAACAGAGATTGGCAGTGCAGAGTATCCCCCTATCCCTTCTTGGTACAGACACAAAACTAAATCGGGAAAATTACCTGGTGAAGTGGCACCTGTCATTGAATGGGGTTACCTCTTATATTTAACCGTATTTCGTAACTGCCAATACTTTGGAAAAGAGGAAGAGTGTGCCTATTGCGATATCAACCACAACTACCGCCAACAAAAAGGGGCGGGACGTCCTTATACGGGAGTGAAGGATGTAGATGATATTTTAGAAGTGCTTTCTTGGGTGGATGCAGAAGACCAAATTGCAAAGGTTTACACCATCACTGGTGGTTCGGTTCTTACCAACCTCAAGAAAAAATCAGAAGTGGATTTTTACCTCCAATACCCTGAAGCCATTGAAGCAAGGTTTCCCAAACGTTGGATGGGAAAACTGGTAGCCCAAGCATTTGAAAAGGAAGATTGTCAAAAATTTAAGGATTCTGGAATTCAAATTTATCATCCGAACTACGAAGTTTGGGACAAAGCTCTCTTTGAAAAAATCTGTCCTGGAAAGTCTAGTTGGATTGGTTATGAAAATTGGATCAGAAGGGTTGTGGATTCTGCAGAAGTATTTGGTCCTGAAAATGTAATTCCTAACTTTGTGGGTGGAGTCGAACTTTCCGAACCTTGGGGATTTAAAACGGTAGCCGAAGCCATCACTTCCACAAAACAAGGTTTAGATTTCTTTATGTCGAAAGGAATTGTTCCGAGGTTCACCGCTTGGTGTCCTGAACCTTATACCACTCTTGGCCAACAAGCAGGCCCACCCCTTGTGTATTTTTGTGAATTGTTAAGGGCTTGGAAAGAAACCTTTGAACACTATGGTCTTCCCACTCCTCCAGGATACGGGGAACCCGGTCCAGGAAAGGCGGTATTTTCTGTTTCTGCTTTTATGGATGTGATAGGATATTCTGGACGAAATTAGTTCTATCCTGTACAAAGAAAAAACTAAAATCCGTTTATGCGAAAACAAATTCTACTAACGGGAGTTTTTTCTCTCCTGATTTTCCAGTTAGCCTGTCTGAACCCAGAACAGGAAGAACCACACCGGTTCCGCCAAGGGGTTCTAGACATTAGGGAACTTACTTTCAAAGAAGAGACTATTGTAGACTTACAAGGGGAATGGGAATTGTATTACGGTGATTTCCATTACCCACCTTTTCACGGAGAAAAACCACTCACAGGGTATTTGGCCATCCCTAGTTCCTGGCAAGATGAGGAATTCGGTGGGGAAGAGTTACCAAGAACAGGACATGTCACCTTACGGGCGTTCATTTATGTTAGCAAACAAACCGTAGGACAAGAATTACGAATTTATATCCCTGATGTTGCCTCCTCCTATCGATTTTTTGCCAATGGAATTTTGATTGGAGGACAAGGGAAACCTGGGATCAATCAATTCGATGATACTCCAAGAATCAAATCCAAATATTATACCCTAATTCCTGACAATGAAGTCATTGAACTTGTGTTTCATATCGCCAACTATGATAATAATTTTGGAGGGTTTTGGGCCATTCCCAGTATTGGAAATAAGAATGCTTTGGATCGGGAGAAGATGCTTGCCAATGCACGTGAACTTTTTTTACTCGGGGCACTTGTTCTCATTGGTCTTTATCATTTTGGATTGTACTTTTACAAAAGAAAAGAAACTTCTATTTTTTACTTTGCTGTCTTTTGTTTTTTACTGGGGATCAGACTTGCCTTTACGGGCGAACGGTATATCTTAGAACTTTTCCCATATCTTCATTGGCCCACTGCATTTAGGATTGAGTTTGCCTCTTTTTATTTTGCGGTTCCTACCTTTTTACTTTTTATCTATTCCCTTTTTCCCAAAGAATCCAACCCAAAATATGTACGTTCTGTACTCATTGCCAGTATCGCTTTTTCCTTTACACTATTTTTACCGATATCTGTATTTACGATTTTATTGTATGGATTCCAAGTATTGGCATTTTTTACCATTGGCTATGTCATTCATATCAACTTAAAGGCAGTGTTTAACAAAAGACCTAATTCCAAATTATTTTTTTTAGGGCTTCTTGTTTTGGCGTTTTCCGTAGCCTTTGATATTTTGCGCCACAGTGTGAACAACCGAGGGATTGGTCTGACACCTTATGCTCTACTCTGTTTTATTTTTATCCAATCGCTGATTCTCTCTAGTCGGATTGCCAATGCTTTTATCCGAGCAGAAGAGCTTGCGGAAAGTTTAAAGATTAGCAATGAATCACTTCTTGCTGTGACTGAAAATTTAGAACAAATTGTTTCAGAGAGAACATTTCAATTAAATTCTTCTTTGAATCGCATCAAAAAAGACCTCCTCCTTGCCAAAAAAATCCAACAAAAGATCCTTCCGGAAGATGGAATCAAATTTGAACATTTGAAAATCCATCTTTATTTCCAACCGCAAGGGGAAGTGGGTGGAGATTTTTATGATATCTTTGAATTGGATAATGGGACCGTTCGTTTTTTTGTGGCCGATGCCACAGGACACGGAATCCAAGCGGCCTTATATACGATGGCCATTAAATCCGAATACGAAGCCATCAAACGTTTTATTACCAAAACAGATGATTTAATGAACCATCTCAACCAAAAGATTCAAAACAAATTCTCTGGACTTAAAATTGTATTTTCTGGATTTTTATTAGATATTGATACAAAAACAAAAACCATCTATTACTCGTCAGCGGGTCATCCCAACCAAATCTTTCAATCTTTGGGAGAACAAATCATTTTAGATCGAACCGGAAATATCATCGGCCTCAAAAAAGACCAACCCTATACACAAAAACAATTCCAAATGGCTATGGGAGATAGAATTTTACTTTTTACCGATGGGATGTTGGAACAAAAAAATGAAACAAGAGAAGAGTTTGGAATGGAACGAATCCAAAAGATACTTGTTGATTATTCTGGGAAAGAATCGGAAAGAGTGCTTGCCGAACTTGTCATCCAACTTTTCCTCTTCCAAGGGAAAGAAGAACAAGAGGATGACCAAACGATGGTTCTTATTGAATGGGAAAAAACTTCATAAAAACGTTTCCCATACTTTCTTTATTTTTTTAAAAATAAATTGTCTACTCCATTCTTTTCAAATTCCGTATCATATTTTTCTGCTTCTTTTGCGACCTTCGTTTCATAATCTTCGGGACTCAGTGCTTCCAAATCCTTTGCAGATACTTTTAATTCCAAATCTCTTTGAGCAAGTTCCGTAGAAAGATCTGTCCAAAAAATATCATCGTTATATGGTTCAATATAGGACTCAAATACTTCCTGAAAGTATTCTTCTGAGATGGTATAAAGTCCGTTTTCAGAAACGATGGGGCTTTCCTTTGTAGCAGAAAGTTTTTTTAAAATGGATTGGATGAATTCGTCCACAGATGGGTCTGTTTCTTCATGTGGAGAATTGCTCACCCATTCGAATACGGCAAGAGCATTCAAAAGGTGTTTTGTTTCTTGGGGATTTAGTTCTAAATTCATGATTACCTACTTTGTTTCCATAGAAGCGGGAATCCTTAGTCTAGGCAAATCAAAGAATGACTGTGGACCTGTTTTCCTTATAGTTTTGATAGATTTGGTCCACGAGAAGACGAAACGTAGGATCTTCTTTAAGGACCTCTAGTTTTTCTTCCAAACTCAAAACAGAAAATTTAGGATACAAAGCTTTTGTGATAGCAGGCTTCATACCCAATAAGTAAACAAACGAATAGTAGTGTCAAGAAAAAAACACTAAACATACGTCACGTATTTATGTCTCGATAAACTTTGGTGATTCGTTTTACACCAAGCTCCAAATCATCCTTATCCAAAAAACTAAAGTTCATTCGAAAATAAGAAGAAGAACGACCCGCAGGAGAAAACTCAGACCCTGGGACCATTGCCACACCAGAAGTTAAACATCGATCCATAAATTCTTTGGAAGACACTTTCGGGTAATCCACCCAAAGGAACATTCCACCTTCGGGGATAGAAAACCGAGCTTCAGGAAGGTATTCATTCAAAAGAGAAACCAGGATTTCTTTTTTTTGAGAATAAAATTTTTGAATCGAATGAAGGTGACCTTTCCAATCCAAAACATTCAAAAGTTTAGAAACAACAACTTGTGAAAATTGATTGGAATTCAAATCGTTTCCTTGTTTAATCGCAGTAAAAAGAGGTCGGTACACTTCTGGCACAACCGTCCAACCCAACCGAAACCCAGGAGATAAAATTTTTGAAAAACTCCCAAGAACGAATGTTAGGTCACTCCGTTTTCGAAAGGAACTGACGGAAGGATAAATAGTCCCCTTAAAATCCAAATAACGATACGCTTCATCTTCGATGAGAATGATTTCTTTTTCATCTAGGATCTTTGCGATTTGTTTTCTTTTTTCCAAAGACCAAGTGTATGTGGAGGGATTTTGGTAGGATGGATTTGCATAAAAAACATGGATTTTGTTTTGTGATACAATTTCTTCAAACCTATAAAGGTTTGGTCCATCTGGTTCAATGGGTATACTAAAAAAAATAGGATTGTATGGAGAAAATGCCTGCAAAGCTCCTAAATACACCGGGTCTTCCAATAGAACATTGGAACAAGAATCCATAAACATTTTTCCTAAAATATCAAGTCCCTGTTGGGAGCCGTGAGTGATCATTATGGATTCGGGAGAAGACAAAGGAACATCAGTTAATTTATTTGAAATTTCTGTTCGAAGTGCGAGATACCCGGCGGAGTCGCCATACTGAAATGCAGTTGCAATATTTTCTTTTACCACTGATTCCATCACAGTATTGAGAACGTCTTTAGGAAGTAAGTTAGGATTAGGAAGTCCTCCTGCAAAAGAAAGAATATCCGAATTTTCAACAGTCAGTTTTAGAATTTCACGAATGACCGAAGTGCGAACAAAAGAAGTTCGTTTGGCTGAAAAAATACTTGGCATTTCCGTTTTCATAAGATTAGAATATCAAAAATAGATACAACTGTCCATATACAGTTATTTCAATCTATTAGTATACAGTTTCATGACAAAATACAAACAATTAGCCACCCATCTTAAAACTGAAATTAAGTCAGGGTATTATTCCGAAGGAGAAAGGATTCCTTCCCTTAGAGAAATCCAAAGTTTAAAGTCATGTAGCCTCACCACTGCTAAAGAGGCCTATCGAATTTTAGAAGAAGAAGGTTATATCTTTGTTGTCCCTCAGTCAGGATACTTCGTGCATCCCAACATTCGCACAGTCATCTCCGGACCACAAAATGAATTTTATCCAGCAGTGGAAGCTGATGACCGGATCCAACAAATTATGAATACGGTGATGGATCCAAAACTAATCTCTTTTGGTGCGGCCATTCCTTCTGATTTTTATCTCCCACTCGGAGCCCTTACCGCTTCTTTTAAAAAAGCACTTAGGTACAAAGAAATTTTTTCTTATGGTGACTTACAAGGAAACTCCGGGCTTAGAGAATGGATTAGCAAACGCAGTTCCCTCCAAGGATATAGAGTCAACACGGAACAAATCCAAATCACAAGTGGATGCACGGAAGCCATTACCTTTTCCCTACTGAGTACAACAGAACCAGGGGATACAGTGATTGTTCCTTCTCCGATTTATGTTGGATTATTTCAAATTTTAGAAGTATTGAGACTCAAAGTTGTAGAAATTCCCTATAGAAAAGAGGAAGGGATCTCCACTGATGAATATGAAAAACTAATCAAACGACACAAACCAAAAGTTTTTTTATTTTCAGCTAACTTTAATAATCCGAATGGAATTCTTTTGAGTGATTTAGCAAAACAAAACCTGGCAAAAATATCTTATTTGTATGGAATTCATTTGGTAGAAGATGATATTTATGGAGATTTATATTTTTCAGGAACTAGGCCAAAACCTTTAGTGAGTTATTTTCCTCAAGAACCCCAAGGTCCTAAGTCATATCTATGTTCGTCGTTTTCCAAAACAATTGCTCCTGGAATTCGGATGGGTTGGGTGGCATCCAAAACGGGAATTCGTGAATTGAGCAAACAAACAAGAGCTTATAAAATCTCAGAAAACAATCCCACCCAGATGGCGGTCTTACAATTTTTAAAACTACAAACTTATGAAAGACATCTTAAATTTTTGCGTTCGGAATATAAGAAACTCACAGATGAGTATACCAAACTTTTATCCTTCCATAGTGCCGAAACTCTTGAGATCCAAAAACCTGATGGAGGATTTGTATTATGGATTAAATCACCGTTAGATGGTGACAAACTATTAAATGAGGCCAAAAAAATTGGAATGGCCATTGCACCAGGTTCTCTTTTTGGGCTTTCTAAACATTGGGACAAACACTTTCGGATCAATGTATCAGTTGGTGTTTCACCGAAAATTCGAGAAAAACTCATTTTATTCTCCAAGTTATTCTTAAAAAAACGAAGGCACTAACTCTCAAGTTTTTGGTTGCCAGAAGAGGAATCGAAAACAAGGTCTATACTATGTCAGAAAACACACGCAAGTATTTGGAAACTTCTCAGATCATTCCTTCCAAAGGGATGTCTTACACGATGTATGAAATTGAAGGCCAAGATACAATTTTAAGAATGCTCACCTTTATCCCAGACAATGATGAGATCCATATTTATCCCAAACCACCGGTAAAAAAACTCTATAAGCCAGAACTATGTAAAAAAGTAGAAGAAAACGAATTTTTGGGACTTTGGACGATGGGAGAAGAGAGAAAGGTTGGAAATTAGGCAACCGTGGCCCCGGACAGAATCGAACTGCCGACACGAGGATTTTCAGTCCTCTGCTCTACCGACTGAGCTACAGGGCCTTCGGTTACGACCAAAGTATTTTTTTTGATCCCTCTGTCAACGAACCTTTATATTTTTTGTGAGGACACTATGAAAACCCATTGGAAACCAAATACCACCTTAATCCTTTTTTTATTCTTACAAATTCATTGTGCCTCCACCCTCCACAAAACAGGAATTAGTTTAGAACGCTACAGATCCGATTTGGATACCAAATCCGTTTTGGTGGAAGGATTACAATGGAAGTATACAGAAAAAACTGGCATAAAAGAAACGATTCTCGCTGTACATGGATTTGGCGGAGATAAGGACCATTGGACAAGATTTTCAAGACACCTCACTGAAGAATTCCATGTCATTGCACCCGACCTTCCCGGTTTTGGAGAATCAGACAAACCGGAAGGCCTTAACTACACCCAAGAAGCGCAGGCAGACAGACTCTACCAATTCACAGAAACACTCGGATTGAATGAATTTCATATCATCGGTAATTCAATGGGTGGTGGAATTGCTGGAATTTTTGCGGCCAAATACCCGAAAAAAGTTAAATCACTTATTCTTTTCGACAATGCCGGAATCAAAAGTCCAACCCCGAGCGAAATGCAAACCATCGAGTTGTCTGGAAAACCAAGTCCTCTCCTTGTCACAAGTCCCGAAGACTTTGATAGGCTTCTTGCCTTTACTTTTGTCAAACCACCCTATCTTCCTGGTTTTCTAAAAACATATTTTGCTAACAAATCTTTTGCGAACAGAGAATGGAATGCTTTCATTCTAAATCAAATCAGAAAGGAAGGGTATTTTTTAGAAAAAAAACTTTCACAGATCCAAGCACCCACTCTAGCCATATGGGGGAAGGAAGACAAAGTCATTCATTATACCGTGATGGATGTTTTAAAACAAAAAATGAAATCCAAATTGGAAACGGTTCTTTTGGAAAATATGGGACATGCTCCTATGATTGAAGACCCAAAATTGTCCGCCAAACTGGTACAAGACTGGATACTAAACCTAAATCGGTCCTCAAAATAACTTACAAAATACTTTAGTATTTTTTTCTAAATTAAGATAAAAAAATACTTGTACTTTCACGGGTTTTTTATGTTATAAACCCGTGACTCCAAAACATAACAACAGAACATTAATAGGAATTACCGGATCCATTGGGTCAGGGAAGTCCACTGTCCTTGCTATGTTTGGTGAGTTAGGGGCAGAAACCATTAGTTCTGATGCCATCGCACGGACTTTCACAGAACCAACAAGTCCCGTCATTGGGGAACTCGTACAAATCTTTGGAAATTCTATCCTAGATACAAACGGAGCGCCAATCCGCGCCAAAATTGCAGAACTTGCCTTCTCAGACAAAACAAAACTTCAAGCCCTCAACGACCTCCTCCACCCTTTGGTTCGGAAAACCTTTCTGGAATTTTTAAATTCAAGAAAAGACGGAAGTATTGTTGCTTGGGAAGTTCCGCTACTATTCGAAACCGACGCTCATACCATTTGCGATTTTACAGTGACTGTGGCAGTGAGCCCCGAAGTGGCCTGGGAAAGAGTCCAAAACCGCGGCGGTATGGACTATGAAGATTTCCAAAAAAGAAATCTCTCTCAAATGGATTTAGAGAAAAAAAAGTCTCTCTCTGATTTTGTCGTAACGAACGATAATCAAAGGGAAAACTTAAAAGAACAAATTGCCATCATCAATTCAGAGATCAAAAAAAGGATAAAGAAATGAAAGAAAGAGTATTTTACGTAATCAACCTGGACAAACAAAGAATTGGAGTTTTATCTCTTTTTCTTTTTGCACTTTTCTTTTCTATTTTTTTCCTTGGGGTTTCTGTTGGACGAGGGAAACAAGAAGAAGTCCAGTCTCTTCAAAAAAAGACCGAAGAAGCACAGGCAAAACAGGAACTCACAGAGAGTACAATCCCTGCACCAGTGACAACAAACGGAGTCGATACAAATCTTGGAACAAATGCGGCATCATCCTTAGTCCAAGGAACAAAAACCAAAGAACAAACAATCGCTTCTCAAGAAATTCCTATGGCTGATGTAGGAAACCATCCCTACTTCGTAGAAACTTCTACAGCGAAAGATGAAGAAGAAGAGAAAAAACAACAAATTGTTGATTTGACAAAACGCAAAGAAAAACAAGTTAGCACAAAACAAGAAGAACGATTCAAAAATTTGGCCTCAACTTCTAAGCCATCTAAATCACAGAAACTTCCTTCTCAAGTAACTGTAACAAACAAAGCAGAAGGAAAACAATTCACAATCCAACTAGCTGCTTTTACCAGCAGACAATCTGCAGAAACTTTTTTATCACAACTAAAAGCAGATAACCATGGTAAGTTGCCAACTAAGTCTTTTATCGTTGTAAAAAATGGTTTCTTTGTGGTACAAATGGGGAAATCCAAAGACAAAGGATCTCTTTCCAAAATTCTCTCAAAAACGTCCATGCCAAAAGAAATTAAATCCAAGGCAATGGTCGTCAGTTACCAACCGTTATCATAAAAATAAAGATCGTCAAAAACCTTGGCCTTCGGCTTTCCTAAAGATTTTAGGAGAGCCTTTTTCTACCCTACCCCAAACCTCGGATCAGAAATGAATTGCAAATTCATAAGTTCGGAATTGTCTAATCCTTAGAATGGAAACAGAGGGAACTCCCCATCATAGCCTTACCTATGGGACAAGTAGGCTTGCACCCAAAATCAGTCTAGTAGACCGTGCTAAAGAAATTGAACTTGCAGAAGAATCTGTCCAACTTCATTTGCATGGAAAACTGGAAATCATTGCAGGCCAAATCCGTCGCCTAAAGGAAGAAGCGGAGCTCATCCTAAAACGTGCAGAAAAAGATATTGAGCTTCACAAGGCACGTTGCCAATTCGAAAAAAAACCAGGACAAACCATTCATTTATATGAAAAAGAAAATGGATCTTATTTTTCTCTCCTTTCTCCCAAAGATTGGGGAAACCAACCTCCACATTCTTACAAAGGCTCCTATATCATGAATCCAGATAGAAGTTTCACAGAAGTATTCCTTAATTCGGAAGAATAGCACCTAACATTGAATCCATTCATAAAAATTAAAATCAAAGCGATGCTCAGATGGTTTGGGATTCTCCTGAGGGGAGGATCTTTTCGATTTGGATTAAAAACATCCAATGGTAACAGTACAAACTGGACCGAAGAATCTAATCTCACACTTCCCATATTCCCATCTCCGTTCAAAGAAGGAAAACTCCATAACCTCCAGATTGCCATCGAACAAATGAACAACAAAGTTCTGTATCCGGGAAAAATTTTTTCTTTTTGGTATGAAATTGGAGAACCCACAACCAAAAAAGGATACAAAGAAGGTCGGGTGATCCGAGGAGGACAAGTAAGTTCCGAAATTGCAGGTGGTCTTTGCCAATTGTCAGGGATCATTTATTATTTATCTTTAGAGCTTGGTTTAGAAATTTTAGAACGGTTCCCCCACTCTCGTGATTTATATACCGATGAAACAAGGTTTACACCTCTCGGAACAGATGCATCCATTGTTTACCCAACAAAAGATTTACGAATCAAGAACTCTCTGTCTTTACCTCTGCTTTTTTCTTGGGAACTAAAAGAGTCGGAACTATGTTTCCACATCCGATCAAAAAAACCAATCAAACGTAAAAAAATATATTTTAAACAAACTCAAAAAAATGGATTTTCGAATGTCCAAGTTTTTGTAGATTCAGAAACAGATGGCAAACCAATTCTTTATTCCTCCGATGATTACAAATTATAAAAAAGCTAGTTTTGTTTTATTTATTTTTCTTTTGACCATATCTTTACAACTAACAGTGCAGTTGAGTTCTCCTTTTGCCTTTGGAGCCGATGGATATTATTATGCAGCCCAAGTCAATTCCTATATAACCAAAGGAAGGTTCTTTAGTCCAGATTCCTCACCCATTTTATATGGACTGGTTTTATTTTCAAAACTGGGAACAAATATCGTCATCACAAACAAAGTTTTTGTTTCTTTCCTTGTTGGATTTTTGTTTTTAGCAGGTTATCGGTTGGCCATATCGTTAACTAAGGATTTTTTCCTATCCGTCATTTTTGGCTTAATCCTAGTCTCTTCTTCCTTTATCCCTCATTTTAGTTTTAACTTTATCAAAAACCTAGGCGGAGTTGTTTTTTTTATCTTATTTTTAACAGAACTTTGGATTCTAGAGAATCAAAATCACAAAGAGAGACGAATCATTTATTTTCGATTGGTTCTATTTTTTGTTTTGGTTTTTCTCAGCCATAAAATCACTGCAGGTATTTCTTTTTTCCTTTTGTTACCTTTTGTTTGGAAACAGGTTCCGCTTTCTAAAATCCATCGTATCCTAATCCTTTTGAGTTTACCTCTTTGTTTGATTGGACTTGGGTTTATATTTCCCAATATTTTACACTGGAAAGACCTAAAAACAGTTTTATTGGAAGATTTAGAATTTCAGTTCCTTTCTCCGTTTTATAAATACTCACAGATCTTTCCTGAATTTCTTTTCGAACAGATTCTTTTCTTTTTCTCACCAATAATTTATTGGATCACAAGACCAAAGCTAACAAATGAATCAAAAGCTTTTTATGACAGGCTGGTTATATTATTTTTCCTTCTTTCACTACCCATCTTTAGTTACACTGCTTTTAGTTTTCCATTTCGATTATTCCTTTTGATTTTTATTCCAGCAATCCTTTTGTTACTCCCTGCTTTTTCAAAAATAAAATCGAAGTTGACCATTGGAATCTTATGTTTGTTATTATTTTTTTACCAATGGTTCACAATGAACCGAGAAAAAGATTTTAACAACCAAGACTATAAACTTTATTCGATTTTACTACCCTTGTTACAATTCCCCCAAAATACTCTCATCATTGTTCACCAAGGTTTTGATTATTTTATTTGTTACAACAAGGCAGGGGATGCGTTCCATTTTTTACCGGAAGAGAAACATAAAAATAGACCAATCTATCGGATTGTTTACGGGGTATCTGCAGCTGAATATGAAAAGTATCTCAAAAAAGATGTTAAGATACAATATTTACCCGGCTTCTATTCTGTTATCGAAGAAAATCGATGGCAGGAATTTTTAACAGAGCTTCCTGCCGATACGAAAAAAAGAATTTTGGATTGGAAAAATCCAAACACACATCGAACAAATACGATGTTACGAAATGAATCCTTTAAGGAGAAGAGTAAGAAGATTTTGTAAAAGCATACTCGCTTTTACAAGCAGAGTCTTTTTCTTTTTTCTCTCTGAGTAACAAAAGTTTGTCGTTACAAATATAAAAATACAAATCTTCTTTACCCGCTACCGGGTAAGTGCTTAACGAAACTAAATATTCATCCGACTCTGTATACTCATAATAAGCATTATAATATGCAGTTCTTTCTTCTTCTGTTTGTGGGTATTGGATGAAAATAGAGGGACGAATGAGCCTCGACTTTGTGTCCAAAACAAGATGGTCCGAATACACATCGAATGTACCTTCTAACTTTTCACTAATACCTGAATATTTACTAAATTCTCGATACACAAATCTGATTCCGTCGAATTCAATTGTATTCGAACAATCATCTCGATTTGGAATTTTACAAAAAACAAAATTCCCTTGTACGGCTGCAATCATAGCATCCCGGGATTCCACTTTATCTATGGAAAGATAACCACCGAACACCCATCCGGATGCAAAATTTGATTGAACACGATACCAATAAGAAGTGATTCCGTCTATTTCCGTGTCCTTATCGGACCGCTCGAGAACCTTCACCTGATCGCCTAGTTTTAATTTTCCCACCTTCTCCCCATCCAATGTGGGAGTTTTTCGTGCATTGAGAACCGTCGCAGAAATATATGCAGTTTGGCCGACCTCGAATGCCGGTGTTTTTTTACACTGGAACACAACCAAAGAAGTTAAGAAAACAAGGAACAATTTCTTCATGAAGGAGAGATTGGTTTTTGAGAGAAATTTTGGCAAGAAAAAATATGGTTAAAAAAAGAGAGTATTTCCACCTAATTTTAACTAGGTGGAAAATGCGAATTGGGTTTTATTTGGTAAATAAAGATGCCAACGAAGATAACTGAGAAGTGATATCCCCGCTTGGTTCCTTTCCATCAGGAGAAAGTTTATCGATGAACATTGGCAATAAGTTTCCAATGAGGCCTGCCGTAGCTTCCGAATCCAATCCTACCTTTTTTGCAAGCTCCTGCACAGAATCGCTTCCGAGAACCTTCATTACATCAGAAGCACCAATGTTTACGTTTTCTCCAGTTCCAACCCAAGAAGTAGCAGCTTCTGCAAACCCTTTCTCTTTGAACTTTTGGACAATTCCGGATACCCCACCATTATCTTCTATAATCTTCTGGATACCGGATACAACTTGGGGATTGTTTTGGACTAGCTCCACTGCCTGAGCTGCGACGGCTTTCAAACTTTCGAAAAAACTCATAAGCTAGATTTTGTTCTGAGAAATATAAAAAAGAAAGATATTTTTAAAAACCACAAACTAAAGTTTCTGAGATCTTTGTATTTTTCTTTTGGGATTCCAATAATTTATTGCATTCCCACTCCCCAAATCGAAACATCAATCCAATGTTAGCTGTATCGTGTCATGAAATTTAAAATATCCCAATTTCTAAACTTACGGTTAATGGCACTAGGAATCTCTTTATTCCTTGTCAATTGTTGGGCCAACCCTTTGACTCACCCGCCAATTGAATGTTTGATGAAACAATCCAACTTTCTTTGCCCAGACAAAGATCCTTTTCGACGTTTTGCCCCCGCACAGTATTTACTCCTCCTCCCAGAGTCTTCTGTCACCATCTCCAACCTAACCAACCACTCCATTGTGGAAACTGGGTTTGTTGTAGGAACCGTCCCGCAAGGACCAACTTTTGTAAATGTGGGAATTGATGATGCTCCTCCTACCCAAGTACCGGTGATCAATGGAACTTGGAGGTATGGTCTACCAGCAAAAGCCATTACTGGAACCTTCTGGACATATGGTACCCTTCACACTATCTATGCGCATTTGCCTTACGAAAGATCCAATACCATCCAAGTCCGGATGGGAACCAATCATGATACGGATGGAGATGGTTATCCGGATTTGATTGTATCGGCAACGCCAAACAATAGTACCCAAGGTTATGGATATGTTTACAAATCAAATCCAAATACGAAACAACTCGATACAACACCTAACACGGTGCTTACGAATGGACTCACTTCCTATTATTTTGGAAGTCGCATTGGATCTGGTGATTTTAATGGAGATGGGTATGCAGATATTTTAATAGGAGCACAAGCATATAATGCTGCAATTGGAAGGGCTTATGAATTTTTAAGTAGAGGCCAATCAGGGATTCCATCCCAAAACCTAAATACGGGTGGAACTGCTGATGCAATTCTTGATGGAGTAACAGATTCAGGAAGATTTGGTACGAATATCATCGGTGCTGATGTAAATGCAGATGGTTATGATGATGCTATCTTTGCTTCTCCATGGGAAAATGAATTATTTATTTTCCATAGTCAGGGCCCAAATGCAATATCTTCTCAGAGTACGAATAAAGCTAATTTTGTATTTAAAAATCCTTCTCCTCCGAATCCAGACGATAATTTCGGAACTTATGCCTATGCAGGTGATGTTAATGGAGATGGATTTTTAGACCTCGTTGTCAGTGCAGCTACGTATTCTACGATAATCGGCCGAATGTATATTTTTATTTCCAATCAAGGTTCCTTACCTACAACTCCTCAGCAAATCCTCGTTGCCCCATTAGAGTCAGCACCTGGGTGTGCGACTGGTCTTGGCTGCCAATTTGGAACCAGTTTTGTAATGGATTATTTCAACTCAGACCGTTGCATTGATCTTGCAGTAGGAGGACCCCAGTTCAACACAAGACAAGGAATTGTCTTTGTGTATCATTCCAATTGTGATCCAATCAATCCTTATCCGAATCCACCAGTGGCCACATTGGTAGGACCACCCACTACAAGTTGTAATGCAAACAATTGTTTCTTTGGGGGAACTTTAGCTTCTGGCGATACAAATGGAGATGGATTGCCTGACTTATTGATCGGAGCAACCGGTGCTAGTGCCGGGATTGGTGACGTTTACTTAGTGTTAAACGATCCAATTTCAGGATTTCGCAATATGGATTTAAGTGCAGGAGGATCAGCTGACAGTCTTTTTTCTGGGTCTCTTACAAATCGTAATTTCTCTCAAGGACTACAGTTCCAAGACACCAATGCAGATGGCCTACAAGATATCATCATCTCAGAACCATTGACCACCAATCAACTGTACACCTTTCATAGTATTCGAGGTGGTGTTCCAAAAAACCAAAACTTAAATGGAGGTGGAGTGACAAGCCAAACACTCACGCCACCTGCAGGAACTTCTTTGGGAAATACAATTGCGTTGTGGAAAACGAAAGCAGAGAATTATTTGTGGGCTATGGTCGTGAAAACAAAAGAGTATTTTGGTTTTATCTAATAGAAGACAGATTGATTGGATACATACTGTCACCTATTCATAGTTTGATAAAAAAATCCAATCAATATAAGCTATAGACCCTTTGCAATTTGTATCTACAATTTTTACAAAGGAATTCGATTCTACTCTTAAGGTCCAGAAACACAGCGTATATTACTACCTCCTTGTAATTTAAGATCATCCAATACGGAACCATTACTGAAAATTACCAACCATGCAGCAGTGGGTCCGAAGGAATTGGAATTAGTTGAACTCCAATACAGAATTCCCGTAGCCGGGAAAATCGTTGTATCGATCAAAGGCCCGGAAGACTTTGTTACATCTAGAATACTTTGTAGTTCGATGATATTGGGGAGTCGCCAGGTCCTAGAAGCTAAAGTAAGACCATGGCAACGTGTCAGTGCTACAGGCCAGGACTCGTAAACTGCAGAAGATCCTGAACAATCCAAATTCGTTTGGCCCCAACTGCATTTTTGCCATAGTAGCCCTGTGGCAAGGTCAGTTACTGTGCCATTCCCGTTGTCTGAAAATGGTGCGGCAAGGATTTGTGATGTGACGAACAAAAAAAATACAACAATGTTTTCAATTTTATATGGTTTCATAATGATTAATTTATCCTCTTTCGTTAATTTGAGACACAACGAACGTTACTACTGCTATTTTTAGTGCCATCGATTATGTAACCAGAAGCAAAATCTAGAGTATATGAACTAGCAAGATTTGATCCTATGGTACAAGAAGTCCGATAGACATTTGCCGAGTTAGGAAAGGCATTGGAGTTTATTTTTTCAATAGACAGATACGCTTCACCATATTCTATCAAAGTTGCCATCTCCTGCCTAGTCGGCAGTCTCCAATTGGTTCTCCCCGCATAACCACTCCCGCTATTTAGTAAATTCAAATAAGCACAAGCATTCACTGCATTATAAAATGTGAAATTAGAGGGAGAACCAGTGCAACCATTACCAGATTGTCCTTCTGTACATGTTTTCCAGACAAGCCCAGCAACATTATCCGTTGTTGTGTAATCACTGCCTGAGGCAGTTGGTCCTGTAAAACTTCGAGTAACTCCCGATTGAATTTCTCCATCTTGCGAAGGCCAACCCGAGTTATTACAAGCTTGATTACTAGTATCATTATAACAAAGAATCAGGCCTGTTTTGCGAAGAGGTATGATTGCATGGGTATGCACCCCTGTCGTAAAGGATCTCTGCACATTGGCAGCCATTGTATTGCCTGCCACATCTTTTAAGTTAGTTGACCCAAGAGTCCAGCGGATCTGCGAGTTTTCGGGAAAGTAAATCCAACTTAAATTGATTTGTAAGGTTGTGGTATTGACCCAACTAAACGTAGTGCCTGTATTTGGAATGTTCACATAACTAGTTCCGTCCCAATTTTCAGTCGTCAACGTTGGCGTTAGGCTCGTGTCCATCGCCTCCGAAAAAACGACTGTAACTCTACCTGGTCTTGGTGCGTATCCTGTAGCGGTATCAGAAGGTGTGGAAGAGGAAACCGTTGGAGGCGAGCCATCTTTCGTGATTGTGGTCGTCGTCGATCCATAATTGCCGATCAAATTAGGACCTACACAGATACGAACCGTATTGGCACCAGATGCAAAACTAGCATTGGCAATGGTGCTACTAATCGCTGATGCTGCAGTGGCCGTTCCATTTACATTAGTTCCTGTGGCTGTTGTTCCATTGGTGCAATCTGTCCCACCAATTCGGATTTGATAGTTTCCAGTGATAGTAGATTGCCAAGCGATGGTTTGGGTGGCAGAGCCGTTGACAAATTGGCTTGTGGGAGTATAAGAATTGATGGTGATGGTAGCAACTGTGGTATCTACCGTATAGTTTGCCGCAACAACTCCACTCACATTTCCTGCCGAGTCCCTGGCGATCCATTTATTATAAGTGACTGCTCCATCCGTCATACTCAAAGGTGATGAATACAAAGTTCCTGATGTAATCGCTCCCGTGGAACCAGTGATTGCTGGGTTCGTTGGTGCCGAACCAATATTTGTTGCATATACAATTTTATCGCAAGAGCCACCTCCTGTATCGGAACAAGATAAAGTGACAGATGTTGCCGATCCATAAGATCCTGCACCTGGCGAGGCACTCACAGTGGGAGCCGTATCGTCTCTTGTCAAAGGGAAGGTAACATTTCCTTTCAGTGTACTGATGCTATCTGTTACACAAATACGAAAGGTTTTTGTTGATTGTCCAGAAAAGGCATTCGCTGCAGTCAAAGTGGTTGTGATATTACCCCCTGCCGTTGTTGTCCCAGAAACATTGGTTCCTGTGGCTGCACTTCCATTATTACAATCTGTTCCCCCATCTAAGACCGTATAATTGCCATTACGATTGCTTTGCCATTGGATATTGGCACTACCAATCGCTCCACTCACTGTAGATACATATTGAGAGGATTGCGATCCGATCGTGATGTTAGGAATGTTTGTATCGATGACATATGTCGATGTTGCTGCCGCACTGGAATTTCCGGCAAGATCTCGACAGAGATACCGCAAAACGTAGGTTCCATCTCCCCCACCACCCACATTGACTGTCACGTTTGGAGGAGGAGCCACAGTCCCATTGAGGGGAGAAAAAGAAGGAAGAGTGTTATTCACAGTATAAATAATCTGGGATACTCCGACCAAATCGGAACACGAAATTATAACGGATTGACTGCCACCAAAATTTCCTCCAGGGATATTAACAGAAATAGTGGGAAGAGTCACATCATTATGAATGATTGACAAACGATTGTCATTAATCACTCCATCCCCATCGGTATCAAAACCATCCGGGTATCCGTCGTTATTTACATCCACTAGATTTACAGGAGAACCACCCCCATCCGGTCCCGTAGTTAAGCCTGGATTTCCAGTAGGATTTATAAAGTAGTCGGGAGTCCCATCTCCATTTGTATCTATGGCATCGGGTTTTCCATCACCGTTTGTATCTAAGAGGAGAATATCAGGTGCACCATTTCCATCTGTATCAATTCCGTCGGAAATTTCGTTTCCATCTACATCCATTACGATGCCGTCCGGGACACCATTTCCATCCAGATCGACAGGTTTTCCCGGGGTAAACTCTCTTGTTGTCCCGCTCGCGTTACCAAATCCAAGAAATAGAAGTATAGAAGCTAAGTTAGACTGTCCGCTCTGGGGGGCGCAGGAAGCGGCAAGAACCCAGGCAGCCAAAATCAATGTTAGATGAATCCATATACTTTTTGTTAGTTTCCGCATATCAGGTATTACCTCAATAGCAACAACCACAACTTTCCGTCAATAATTTAGATGGTTTCCTCTTTGGAATAGATATTTTTTTTAACAATTTAGAGAATCTTAAAATACTGAACTACATTCACCTAACAAATAGATTAAAAAAGCTGATTATGGCCGCCTCGCCATCCTTTGGCATATCCTGATTAAACCAGACAAGCGATCGCGCTTTACGCTTCCAATCTTTTGCTAATGCAAAAGGATTTCCTTACACGGTTGTATCCCTTTTAAACTTTTCCCAGAAATTAATCTCTTAATTAATTAACGCTTAAATTAAGTTGGATTCGTTACACTCGTCCACCAAGTCAAACCTTCGGTTTGCTTGTATCCTCGCTCCTATGGTCGCTGTGGATTAATCGCTGGCAGAGAAAAACTTCACTCGAATGAAATATTAATTCTTTCCTTACATTTTTTTCTCTGTGCATCCAAGGCCATACATGAAATTAAAAATAAATTCTGCCTTTGTAAGGAATCGAAGCATAGGTTTGTATTTCCACAACTTTCATCTACAGCTCTCATATAGAGAATTGGATTGCGACATTGTAATGAAATTGGATTTTCATCTAAACATTCCTCTTTCCCAGATTGGCAATGAAGGATCGTAAAGAAAATACAGACAATCAGTAGGCTATTTTTCATCCTACAATTCCTAAAATAAACATTAACGAACTCTCAAACCATTCACCTAACAAAAACAAATTTACTTCTGAGAATGTAATCCCAACTTATTTCCTTCACTATCCAAAAAGAAAGCATAATAACCCATTTCAGGACTAATCAACGTTTTATTCAGAAGGATTTTTCCACCATTTTTTTCAACCTTATCCAAAGCGGGCTGCAAATTCTCTCCAGGATTGAAATATATCAAAACACCATTTTTTGCAGGAGAGTATTCCTTTCCTTTGACGAGAACTACACTTACCGTTCCCTCCGGAGCCGGTAGAACACCCAGTTCTGTATCTCCCATAGTCATCATCTCAATCGTTACCCCAAGAATGGATTGATAAAATTGAATTGCTCGAGCCATATTTACGACGGGAATTTCTACTATAGAAATCATATTCTTTTTACCTTCAGCACTTTGTTTTGTATTTTTTTGATTCACTTCACCAGAGACATCAGAACTACTTTCGTTTTTACAATAAACAATCCCAAAACACAAAAAAACAACCAATGCCTGGTTTACCAATATCTTCATGGTTTCCTCACAAAACAGAATTTCAACATTTCGCAAAAGAAAAGATAGCATACAATCACATCATTCCGCAAGACATCACAATCCCATCCCACTGTGGATCACAAAACCTTGCGTTATGATCATTGATGATCAAACAAGTTTGGTATAGTTTCCAGGATTCAGAACAGGCTTTAGAACCTGAACCGGTTTCCTCTTGCGATTTACATCCAACTGAAGCCAAAACTGCAATAAGTGACAACATCAACTTGATTGCAAAAACCTGATTAAGTTCTTTCATTTCCAATTCGTTCAATCCATCAAAATCTTAATTTTATTCTTATATAAACAAATACTGATAAAGAGTCAACCATTCCAAGAATACCCAAAACACAACCTTTCCAATACCACTTACACCATTTTCGTTAGGCGATTGTAAACAAAACTTCATTTTCAAATAAAAATTAATCGTAGACCAAAGTTAAAAAACTTAAATAAGTAGCAAAAAGAAGAATAAAATGATCGTTCCAATTCGCATCACTTTAGTATGGTTAGTTTGTCTTTTTGCATGCAGACTGCCGATAGACAACCCAAACACAAGCCTTACTATCTCAAAAAAAGAAACAGAGGACAAAATTGCCGCATACACAACAATCAAAACTTTAAGTTGCCAATTTGAAGGATTCCAAGCATATTTTTTTTCAGAACTTGGAAATGACGAAGACCCAAGTCCCGACCAAAACAACAAAAGTATTTATTACGAAAAAAGAGCTGTTAGTGCTTGTTTGCGAAGTATTTTAACAATCCCCTGTCCAAAATATCCCCAAAACACAACACAGGCGGTATCAGAAATGATCGTGCATATTGCCGCCAACCGGAAGTTAAACTGTACGTTTAAAGTAGCTCTATTTTTTGAATTTGAAAAACCGTTTTATGGAAACTTTTAATGTTTAAATACAAAATCCAAAATATTTTTTTCTATTTATCTTGTTTTCTATGGATCGCCAACGATTCGATTTTCAAAATTTTATTTCCCGGCTGGGTGACAGGAAAAATTTCAGACTTGATCGGACTAATTTTTACGCCTATCATATTCACAGGAATTCTTTCTCTATTTACAAAAAAAATAAATTCAGCCAAACTCTTTTGGTTTTCTGTCCTTCTTACCAATCTTATTTTTATTTCGATCAATCTATCTCAAATTGCAAACAATTACTTTTATGCGTTGATTAGCTCAAATGAATCATTTAATCTAGCTGATAAGTCAGATTTGTTTTTATTACCCATCGTATTTCTTAGTATTTATTTTTTCAATAGGACTCACATTTTTTTTCAAACCTCAATTCAAAAACGAATAACTATTTTAATTTTACCATGCCTAGCCTTACTCAATACATCCTATCCACAAGGCAGATCCAACATCAAAGATATCATTCTATTATTAGGTTCCGCTCATTCAAAAATCATTCAGCTCGAACCAATGGATATCGATATAGCTGAAAATGAATTTACTTTTAAATTTAGATTTATCGGAAAAGATAATGAAAACACTCCCGTTTCCGTAGAAATTTCGAATGATCTTTCTGTTTGCCCAAGTCCAGCAATACCACCAAAAGAAAATGGAAACGGAACAATCTTCTACTCAGATGACAAACAAGGTAAATTCCAAAACTATAAAATCGATATTTCTAAAAGTCGTTTTTTTGATACCATAGAAAAATCTTCCGATTGTACCGGAACCGAATGTACAATCAACTTACAGACATTAAGTCCGGGATTGTATTTCTGGAACGTTCGAACAAGATACTTATATCTCTCCGATTGCCAATTGTATTTAGAAAACTTTTTGGTTCACCAAGAAGTCCACTCTTTTCGTAGATAGGGATGTAGTTTTAAAATCCAAAATATTACCAATTTGCCAACTAAACCTTACCGCCTCGCAAAAGTTTGGCGAATATAAAAAAAGAGATTAGGCGACCGCGCTTTACGCTCCAATCTTTTGCTAATGCAAAAGGATTTCCGCTGCAATCGCTGGCGGGGAGACTATCCCTCTTTCGCATCAAACATTTCCTGTGTTTGCTTCGCTCCGAGGCACGGCTCCTTCGTCGCATGCCATCCAGGCATGCTTGTCTGGAATGATTGCTCCCTATGGGTCGCAAACCTTCCAGCTCAGGGAACTGTTCAAGTCCCTCCGGGTTGGATGATACGTTTGAAAGTTGGAAATGAGTAAGGAATCTTTGTTTTGCGGGCGGAGGGACTTGAACCCCCACGCCTCACGGCGCCAGAACCTAAATCTGGTGCGTCTGCCAATTTCGCCACGCCCGCATTGTGGTTGTATAAGCAGGTTTTTGTACTAAGGAAATCTGTCTAGTGAGATTTTGCGATTCACTTGCCTTTGTTTCGAATTTTTATTCTCATGTCAGATACCAATAGGATAACTCCCATGAACATTCTGGAATTTATGCAAAATATCTCTACGCAAGTCTATTTACGAGGGGATGTGATCTTTCGCGAAGGAGATCCCCATGATGGTAGTATGTATTGTGTCATGAGTGGGATGTTTGCCGTCACCAAACGACTGCCAGATGGAAGCCAAGAGATTATTAAAGGGCTTGGGCCTGGAGAATTTTTTGGAGAACTCTCCCTTCTCACAAGAAGGCCGAGGGCCATGACCATAAGTGTGGTCTCGACCAACGCAAGGGTTGGAATTTTACGCGATGACCAATTTGAAAAATTAGCTCGCATCAATACTCATTTTTTATTCCAGCTCACGAAAAGTACGGTAGAGAAACTCCATAGAGCCGAAGCAAGGCTCACGGAACTCGACAAATTATTAGAAGAAATCAAAAAGGATGACGAAAAATGAACGTGGACCACTTACGAAAGTACATCACGGAAGTACGAATCGATCACTTCTCCGAAGGAACCAAGGTTTTTTCTGAAGGGGAGGACTGTAATGGGAAGATGTTTTTTGTTTTTGCCGGCAAACTCCAAGTTTTCAAACGAAAAGCAAGTGGAGAAGACCAATATATTCGCGATATCAATCCTGGTGAGTTCTTCGGGGAAATGGCATTGGTATTTCCATCTCCCAGGGCAGCCACTGTGATTGCTTCCGCAGAAGACACCAAGGTCGGAACTATCACAAAAGATATTTTTTTTGCCATGGGAAAAGAAAGCCCTGGATTTCTTTCTGTCATTTTGCATAGCATCATTGGTCGCCTAACATCAGTAGAAGATTTGATTTCAGAAAGACAACAAGAATTGCATATTCTGATTAACGGAATGCCTTCCCTACAGATGGAAAAGTCTACCACAGAATCTGTCATTACCAATCAGGACAAAACACAAGATCAGGACAATCCGTAAGAAAAAGAACTAGGGGAGACACGAAGCCTCCCATTCTTTCTTTTTAAAAATAAGTTGACTAAATCCCTAAAATCGAATTTGATTTTCGGGTGACTTTGCGGTTCTTCAACTACCCCATCCCAGTTCTTTTGGTGACTCTCGGCTTTTTTGCAGTCCCATTCCTAAATTTCTTCGCCATTGCAACCTTATACGATTTGGATCTAGAACATTTCAGTATGATCCTTTCGAGAATCCAACCTTGGCAGTATGTGTTGTCCGCCTTCAGTGCCATCATTGCTTATGGACTCATTGCAAAAAAGAAATTTGGTTACTATTTATTCCTATGTTTTAGTTTCCTCATCTTAACTTATAATGTTTGGATGGTTCTTTCTGTCACACTTGGCAAAAAGATTTTCTTAGCAGGAATACGTATCCACACATCTGATGTAATTTGGAACATGGTGATCACAACGGTTTTACTCGGAATCGTATTTTATTTTTTACGCCGAGAAATCGCTGCACCCTACTTAAGTGGAAAACGCAGAGGGTGGAGAATCAAATACAGAGAAACACATCCCATTCCTTTCCATTGGACCAATTCGGATGGGGAACGAGAAGGTGACGGACAAACTATCAATATTTCTCGGAACGGAATTCTCATTCCCATACCCCAACATCATTTTTTGAAAGTAGGAGATCCGATCAACCTGCTCTTAAAATTAGAAAAAGAAAATAGAGAACCCGTTTCGATTTCTGTCCAAGCAAAAATTGTTCGCATTGACCAAGAGAGTGATGGTTCTGAGATTGCGGGTGTTCAGCTTTACTTTCCAATCAACCAAAAAGAAGAAAAACAAATTTACGAAGCCTTTCTTGCCAGGGTTTTTGCTCCGAGATATCCTGTATCCAATCCTGTTAATTTTTCAAGCAAAGACAATCGTATCTGCCAAGGTACCCTTTTGAATGTTTCTTTGGAAGGGCTGTATATAGGCACCAGTTCGGTTTTAGAACAAGATCAAATTTGTAACGTCAAAATCCAAACAAGATCAGGGGAAATTTCTGTGGGTGGTGTGGTTCGTTGGTCCAACCCACAAGGCAAATATGGAAAACCAAGTGGATTTGGTATTCAAATAGATACGATCGAAAATAAAAACCTATTTCGCATTTGGATTTGGAAACAACGTTTTAAATTATTCCACAGTCGGTAAATCTTCCCAAAACAAAGAATCGGCAAGTTCTGTATCTCCAGGACTTGTCACTTTGATATTATGAAAGTCAGTTTCTACTATCCCTACCCTACGGTTCCCCATCCAGGTGCAAAGATCTGTAGGATGATTTTTGATATCGGAATCTAATCCTTCCGCCAATAGCTCTTGGATCATAAACCCTGCAACGGACTGGGGAGTTTTTACGGAATACACTTCTTCCCTTTTGAGAGGTTCATCCGTATAGTTCCGATGAATTCGAACACGAACCAAACTTTCCGTTGACTTGGCGACTATGCTCGCTCCACCAAAAATCTTTGTTTGTTCCACCAATTGATACAATTCATTTTGTTTGAAGTTGGGTCTTGCCACATCATGGATGAAAAAAATATCTTTTGTATCATAGGAAATAGATTGGATTCCACATAACGTAGACAGATGGCGACTTGCCCCACCTGGGACAATCCGGTCATTCCTTTCCAATAAATCATCCAACTCTTTTTCCGTTTCCAAAATCCAATCGGGATGAGAAACAACAGTGATGGCTTTAATAAGTCCAAACTTTCTGAATCGTTTGACCGAATGTCGAAGTAGTGACTCACCCCTGATTTTTAGAAACTGTTTGGGAACTTCCGTTCCCATCCTTGTCCCTGTCCCACCCGCAAGTAGGACAACATACAAATTGTTCATTCAACCACACGGATTTCGTTTCGAAAGATTTCCATTACTGGTTCTTTTTTTCGAATCAGCTTTCCTTCCCCATTCGTACGAAGTAGTACTTCTGCTGTTTCAGGAAAACTATTATAGTTCTTTGTGGACATTCCGGCACAATACGCCCCTACTGCCTCCATCACAACGTAGTCACCAATCTCGGCTTCTCCCATAAGCCTTGTGATGGGTTCTCCCCCTTCTTTTTGGGTAAACACATCACCAGATTCACAACAATGACCAACTACCACATATTCTTCGTTCGATTTAGGAACTCCGCCGTCTTTTTTAACGGTGATAAGAGGGTGCCTTGCACCGTATAACGAAGGTCTGGTGTTAGAATCCATTCCAGCATCTAATTTCATAAAACGAAAACCCTTAGAACCAGTATCCACTAGATCGTCGACGGTTGTGAGAAGTGCCCCACAAAGAGCGACAAGGTAAGTTCCTGGTTCAATTTCTAAAATGAGTTTTCTACCATGTTTTGTGGCAAATTCTTCAAATTGAGGTTTTACTGGGGCACCAATCTTTTGTAAGTCGGTGGACTTTTCATCTTCCATCCTCCCCACTTTGTACCCACCACCAAGACTCACGATAGTGACAGTTGGGAAAGCCTCAGCATATTCCAAAGTATATTTGGCCACCGCTTTCCAAACCTCCGGATCACTGCCTGAACCGATATGAGTATGGACTTTTTCCACTATGATTTTGTATTTTTCTACGATGGCTTTGACTTCTGGGAGTTTTTCATGCCAGATTCCAAATGAGGATGTGACTCCTCCTACATCGGTTTTTTTGGTATGTCCGGACCCAAGTCCCGGATTGAATCGAATGGAAACTGCCTTTCCAGGAAAGGTCTTTCCAAAGGCCTCCAGTTGGCGGAGGGAACAAGCATTGAACTTCACACCTTTTCCGATCAGTTCTTCAAAGGCTTTCGGAAACTCTTGGGAAGTGAGCATGATGGATTCTGGTTTGAATCCAAAGTGGAGGGCACGAACCACTTCATGTTCAGAGGATGCATCAATGAGGATGCCTTTCTTTTTCATGATCTGAAGGATATTGGAATTGGGATTTGCCTTCATGGCATAACGGACTTGTAAGCCGAAAGCATTCGGGAATGCCAAAGCCTCGTCACATTTTTGTTCAATTTCTTTCTCGGAATAGACAAAGAGTGGCGTGCCGAATTCATTTGCTAAAGACCGTACTTGGTCTTCTTTCAAAAACTTTAGTTTTTCGATTGATGTCATAGGATTTAAGATAAACCTTTCAATAGGTTCCATTCCATAAAGTCAAAAAAGTAGAAAATGGCAGGAAAGATTACACATATTGAAGCACTTTCCCAAGTGAAAAAACATTTGGAACATGGAAACGCAACCCAACGTCGAATGGCAGCATTACTTTCACGTCCCGATGTTGCCTCTTATGCCAACCTCGGTGCCGTGGCGCCTGATATCTTTTACTTCTATCACGTGTTACAACCAAAAAGAACAAAGAAGGCAGCTTTCTTCGGAGACCTTGCCCACCACCATCGTGTTGCGGAACTAGTTTTAAGTTTTTTAGACCAAGTCCATGACACAGAAATGGGCCTCTACAGGGATCGTTTTCTTGCATTTACTTTAGGGTATATTTGTCACTGCGTGGTAGACATTCAAACCCATCCGTATATTTTTTACATCTCAGGGGATTACTATAACAACGATAAGAAGATTTCTTATCAAGCGCAAGTCAACCACATGAAAGTAGAGTTTGGACTCGATACCCTTCTCATCAACCATCGTTGGGGGATGAGTGCCAGGGAATACGACTTCCCCCAATACATTGATATCCGCCACCGAACAGTAGGAATTAAAAACAAAATGGATCCCGTGCTTTGGAATTTTTGGTTACAATCCATCAAAGAAACCTTTCCTTTGGAGTTTGCTTCCTCCTATTTAGGTTCCGAAAAAAAAATCATTCCTGGCGATATCCTAAATGAATCCTATTTAGGATTTTACCGATTTACCTCAACCTTGGATTCGAGAAGTACATTCATGCGTGGGCTTGTCAGTGTAGTGGATACACTGACCTTTCATAAATACAATGCCAGTGTTCTCATGTTGCCCACACTGGAAAACATCAATCCCAAGATCATGAATGATGAAAAAAGGGAATGGTTTTATCCGGCAGACCCAAAACGTAAGTTCAATGACTCCTTTATTGAACTTTTGAACCAAGCAAGCCAGGCCTGCAAAGAAATTTTAACGAGAGCTTACGAATATAGTTTTTCTCCTGAAAGCAGATCGAAAATTCTGGAATCTCTCGGTGGTTATAACTTGGATACTGGTCTCCGTTACCACGGAATCGACCATATGAAGGAATTTTCTCCACTCGTTTGATTTGGATTTAAAGTTAAGGGAAATGTATGAAACAAGAACCCGTTGGGCTCTTTGAAAAATATTTTATCATTTGGTTTCGAATTGTTACAGAAAGGATTTGGACCGGAGACAAAAAATTAAGAAACACCACAATTGCTATTTTTGCCTTTGGGGCATTGAATGTTTTTTTACTCACAGGTTCAGTAAAAGACTTTTTTAAACTAAAAGAAGCCGCAGTTTACGATATCCCTTCCACCTTGTACGGATTAAATGACAAAGGGGAATACGAACCCATTGCAGAATATTATAAATTTTCAAGAATTCCTGTTCGATTAGATCAACTAAAACCTGAAGAAAATGCATTGTCTTCGGACAATAGGCACAAGGTCATCCAATGTTTTTTATCCACCGAAGATAATTCCTTTTATTCTCATAACGGAATCGATCTAAAAGGAATTGCTCGAGCTTTTGTCGTCAACCTAATGGCGGGCCGTGTCAAAGAAGGTGCCTCCACCATCACCCAACAAGTAGCAAGGCTCAAGTTTTTATCCATTGAAAGATCCATCGCAAGAAAAGCACGTGAAGCCTGGCTTGCTATTTTACTCGAACTTGTTTTTCCGAAAGATAAAATTTTGGAAGTGTATTTAAACGAAATTCCTTTGGGACACGGAACCATCGGTGTAGGGGCTGCTTCCCGGTTTTATTTTAGAAAGGAAGTTCAAGATGTGAGTTGGGGAGAGGCAGCCATCCTTGCAAGCCTTACGACAAGACCAACGCAGTTCAGTCCCATCGTCAATCCTGTTTCCAGCATGAACAAAGTTCGAGTCGTATTTCGTAAGTTAGTCGAAAATGGAAGGATGTCGGTTGCTGATGCTGAAAAAGAATATGCTGCACTCGAAGAATATTATACCAATTTAAATCGTTCACCAAATGATTCCGCATTTTCTGATAGATTAAACCGTTTTCCGTATGTTACAGAATACATCAGAAAAAACCTAATTCGTTCTATTGGTTCGGGCCGACTTTACAATGGTGGACTCAAAATTTATTCCACCATCCAAATCCGCCACCAAGAAGAAGCGGAAAAAGCACTCCTCCCTGCCCTGCAAAGACAAACCATCGAATCCAACCAAAGGGCCTTTCGTAACATTGATGCCTTTGATGATTTGTATGGAAGTGGGTATTCTCTCATTGCTGATTTGTACGACCTACCAGATTTTAAATTTCACATCTCTCGAACAGAACGTACGTTTTCTTCTGCTTATCAGGAAGATATACGTGATGAGTTTGCTACTCTGAATTTATTAGTTGGGGATGATTATCTTGGTGATTTGATAGACAAAAACTACACTTCGCAAACGACAAAAGACCATCTCCTTCCTGTCGAGGGGTCTCTCATTTCCATTCGTCCAGAAACTGGATACATCACAGCTCTTGTTGGTGGATCCGGATTTCGATCTGACAACCAACAGATTCGACCTTTCCAAGCCTTCCGCCAACCAGGTTCTGCTTTTAAGCCGATCCTTTATGCGGCGGCAATGGACTATTCAGGCAAAAATCCAGATCCAGAAAAGAATGTAACACCTGCTACTCTTTTTGCTGATTCCCCTCTCCAATATTTGATGGAAGATGGAGATGAATGGGCTCCCGAAAATTATAGTAGTGAATACTCCGGCTTTATTTTGTTACGAAAGGCTTTGGAACAATCCAAAAACTCTGTGGCCGTTCGGGTTTTAGAACAAGTGGGTCTTTCTCACCTAATGGAAAGTTTGCGAGGTTTATTACAATTGCCTGGCCGTGACATTCCTTATAACTTCAGCGTATCTCTTGGTTCCTTTGAACTCACTCCATATGAACTCACGAGAGCTTATGCGGCCCTTGCTTCCGGTGGGAAAACGGTAAATCCTATCTCCGTTTTATATGTGGAAGACAATGCAGGAAAGGTCATTAAAGACTTTCGAAACGACTATGATGAAGATGATCGAAAACAAATCATTTCCAAGGAAGCAGCCTTTCTCATCACATCCATGATGCGAGACGTAGTGGAAGAAGGAACTGGTCGTGGCGTATTATCGTATGGATTAGGCCGCAAGGCTTACGGAAAAACAGGAACCACAAATAACTTTCGAGATGCATGGTTTGTGGGTTACACTCCTGAATTAGTTACTTCGGTCTGGTTTGGGTATGATGTGGGAACCATTTCACTGGGAAGAGGGATGACTGGTGGGAAACTAGCAGCTCCTGTTTGGGGTCGGTTTATGGCAAGAGCCCTTGATCGGGAACCTGCGACCGATTTTCCTTGGCTTAGCGAAGTAAAAGTCACGAAAAAAACTGTTTGCCGGATGTCTGGGAAACTGCCGGGATCCCAATGCCATGACTTATTTGAAGAGTATTTTATCCCACAAACGGCTCCGAAGGAGGTTTGTAACGACCATGGCTCTTCTTGGAACGTAGTGGAATCAAGGCCAAACCTCCCGTCAAACCCAGCTGTACAGACAGAAAAGAAAAAAACTGAAAAAATAGAGAAACAACCTATTTCATCCAAACCACCGAAACGAAAAAAATCGGTCTTTAGCGGGGATGAGGAAATCGACTACTAAAAAGGCTTGTCAAGAAGACCGAAAATTTTGATTCTCACAGAAGGGGAAAAGGAGCAGGAATGGCAATAGGTAAGGATTCCATCAATAGCGTTATCGGACCAGGGTCGATATTTGAAGGTAAGTTTTATATCGCAGGTTCACTTAGAATCGATGGAAAATTCGAAGGTGATATCAAAACAGAAGATGCACTTGTCATCGGAGAAACCGGTAAAGTAAAAACTAATATCAGCGCAAGAGAAGTCATTGTATCTGGTACCCTCATCGGAAACATTAAAGCCGAAAACGAAGTTAAACTTGAAGGTACAGGACGTATGTTAGGTGATATTACAGCTCCTTACTTAGAACTTCAAAAAGGTGTTGTTGCAAAAGGAAATATCACAATCACTGGCGGTCAGAAAAAAGACGTTCGTAAGATTGTGGAAGAATCCTTTGGCGGTATCAAATCTTTAGACACTAAGGATTAACTAGTCCCTATTAGCACATGCTACTTCGATCTCCTGAAAAGTCTACGATCGGTAAGCATGTGTTACGCTGGGGAAACGTAAACGTCATCCAAGTTTCTCCAGGTAAGTATTTTTATAACCTCCAATCTCAATCTAGTGTCCTACATGGCACCATCGATCTGAATCGGAAACGGTACCGTATCCTCCCACTACTCGCTTCTTCCTTTATCTTAGCTTTCTTTTTATCAGTCCTTGTCGACAAACAAACTTATGAAGAAAGTTTGATGGAAAAAGAATTTCTTAGTATGTCCACTGAAGTAGAAGAAAACGATATCAAAGACAAAGAAGCAAAACTTGCCGATGCCAAATACTTACAAGAAACAGAAGATAAAAAAATGGCAATCCTCCGTTCCGCTGATTTGGATGCTTTGGCTGAAAACAAAAACAAAAAATTAAAAGTCACTCAATACAAAGTTAAAAAAAACGAAACTCTTTCTGACATTGCACGTAGGTTTAAAGTTTCCGCTGAATCCATCGCAGGAAGCTCTGGAATTAACCCAGAAGTATCCATCCTTCCTGGACAAATCCTAAACATACCAAACAAACAAGGATTAGTCTATAAGCTAAAAAAAGGCGATACTCTCGCCAAAGTAGCAGACTACTACAAAGTCAAAATTGATGATATTTATTCCGAAAACCAATTAGATGATTATGATCTATTCAAATCAGGACAAAAGGTATTCCTTCCAGGAGCAGTCATTCCAGAAACAGGACCGGTTTGGAGAATTCCAGTTGTTTCCAAAGTCATCACATCTGGTTGGGGTACACGTTCCTACCCTCAATACAAATTTCATATGGCCCTCGACTTACGAGCCAATTATGAATCTGTGTATGCAGCAAGGAAAGGGAAAGTCACTTATTCGGGTTGGATGGGTGGGTATGGGAATGCGATCATTCTTACGCATGATGATAATTACCAAACTCTTTATGCTCATAATTCGAAACTCTATGTAAAAGAAGGTGATTATGTAAGTGCGGGAAAGGTCATCTCTCGCTCCGGGTGCACTGGATATTGTTTTGGCCCCCACCTGCATTTTGAGGTCATCAAAGATGGAAAAAACGTAAACCCAACAAAAATCATCAAAGGATTTTCTTATAAATAAACCGGATTAAAAATCATGAACATACCCAAACAAAACAAAAAACATTCAACTTTCCTAATATTATCTTCTTTATTATTTTTAGTTAACCTCCTTATTTCCTGTTCCCCCAAAATCGGAGAACAAATCAACAAACGGATTGTCGATCCTTTTGATGAAACCAAAATTTTAAATGTTCATTTTGTCACCACTCGTAGAGAGATGTCGGTAAAAGACAATTGTGATACGGCAAGTTTTGGATTTATCACTGATCTCAACCCTCATTATGGAATTTGTTTGGTCAACATCCCTTCCAGACATATCATTGGAGATATTTCCTTAGACAATGCCCAAGACAAAAATCAGTTCTTTCAATTCAAAGGTCGTATCAATACCGATGACAAAGAATTTTTAAACAAAATCAAATCTTCGATTTCTGAAGAAGTTTTGGTATTTGTGCACGGTTTCAATGTCAACTTTGATGAAGCCGTACTTCGTGCAGGACAAATCAAATATGATCTAAAGTTTCCAGGCGAGGTGGTGGTTTATTCTTGGCCTGCGGGAGCCGATTCGGGAATTTTAGGTCAGGTGATGGTAAAATCAACTTATGACTTAAACTTTACAGAAGCAAAGATCAACAGGGAACCTTTTGCAAAGTTTTTAACTGACATCACTGGACTTGGAAAAAAAATCCATTTAGTCGTTCATAGTATGGGCCACCAAGTGGTTTTACCTTCCGTAGCATCGATCAGCAAACAAGGCAGAAAAAAATTTTTATCAGAGCTCATTTTGAATGCTCCTGATTTTGATAAAAATGAATTTGAATCCCTACTTTCTGACTTAACAAAATCATCCGAAAGAATTACTCTTTATTGTTCTCCAGGTGACAATGCCCTCGTTGCATCACAAAAAGTCAACGGTGCCCCGCGTGCCGGAATGTGTTTTAAGTATTCTGGAGTTGATGTAATCAATGTCAACGAAGTAGATGATCCAGTTCTTGGTGTGGGCGGTCTAGGTCATGGATATTATTCCTCAAGACCCATCCTTACCGACATCTACCAAGTGTTACTTGGTGTTTCTGTCGAACGAAGACTTTTTATCCGAAAATCAGGACCCAAAAACGGGGAAAACTTTGTCCTTAGAAAATAATTTAAGGAACGATCAAATCTTCCCCTGAATTTATGGCACGGTTCGTTTTTTGAGGTAGAGTTTTTTCTTCCGTGTCCTCCTTCTCTGTATCTAACTTTACCACAACTAATTTGAATTTTATCTTTTTTGCAAGGCCCAATTGGTCCTTTGACAATTGAACAAGCCTATCCCCTCCAGCGATTTTTGGATGATTTGTTCCAGAAAGTCCCGCAAAGACGACATGCCTCGCATGGGTGATTCCGGGTTTGGATTTAGGCGGTGCCAATGGTTCCATAGGGATCCATCCAAAACCCTCTACCCAAACTTCTACAAATTTATGATTGAATGTAATCTCTTTGGAGGATTCCGTTGGAAGATAATTCCATACTAACCGCGAAGGAATTCCCATACCACGTAACAATGCCATGGTGACGTAGGAATGTTCAGTACAACCTCCATTGTTTTTTTCAATCACCTTGGGAGCTGATTCAAAACTTCCCGACTTGTAAGGAATGGATGAAACGTATTCTTGGGTTTTGGTTAATATTTGTTTTACGTTGGTATCATCCTGGAAAAGAAGATTTCTTTTTTCAATAACAACACTAGAGTCCATCTTTAAAAACCAATCATCTAACAAAAAATTCTCCAACCCTTCCATTTTTTGATTCTTTGAAAGGGTCATTGTTGGATCCAAATTCCAATGAATTTTATAACGAGTGAGTAAAGCACTATAAACTTTTATTTCCTTGTTTTCACCTGCTTTGAGTGGAGGGATGGTAAGAACCAAAGATCTGTTCCCATATTCATCGATCTCTAGGATAGATGCTGAATCAAATTCTTCTTCGTATAATTTTTGTGAACTTATATTTTGTTTTGGAAGGAGAACTTGGTATTGAGTTTCGGGAACATCAGAGAGAGCTGTTAACGAAAACCGATATTCAATTTTATTTTGGATTGGAGAAAATCGATAAGCCCTAGTGCCATCTGCTACTTCAATAGGAGAATCCAAAGGCAAAATGGAATTCCCAAACACCATCCACTCACCATAAATCTTTGTTATTGGATCAAAGATCAGTAAGTGATTTTCTGATAATGCAACCAATTTAAAAAGAGCTCTATGGTTGACTGGGAACTTCCATTCCTTCGTATTTGTGGGATCTTTAGGGGAAAAAACTTGGACGGTATTTCCCCAATATGAAGAGATAAGGAGAATTTCTTTTTCACTTCGTTTCGTAATTCTTTGGACGGAAGAAAAAGGGAGAGGGATCTTTGATTCTATCTCGCCAGAATCCAATCCATACACTTCCAATTGGTCTGCCACCAACCGATAGATTTTGTTTTCTAAACAAACTATATCATTCCAAGACTTTCCCTTGTTTGGCCAAGGAAGATTCCTCTTCACAACAAATGTTTCCGCATCTAATTCCCAGAGCTCTTTTGTTGTTTGGATCAAAATTCTACCAGAACATTCTGTCCAACCTGTTACCCTACCACCATCCCAGCTTAATTTTTTAGATTCTCCTGAGTCTAAATTCCAAACAAAAATGGCATTTTGTTTGGTAACATCTTTTGTTTGAAATAACAACCTACCATTTGTATATAAGGTTGCTTCAAATAATTCGACTGATTCTGATTCTGGGAATGTTGAGTTTGTTTTCCAATTGTACTTCGAACGAAGTTCCGTCCAAAAAATGGGAACCTCGCCAATAGAAACTGCAAATAAAGAAGAAAGGAATGATAAGAAAACTAAAACCAAAAAAGTTTTTTTCATTCGATAATCCTTGCCTTTTTCAGAATGGTTCTTAGAATTTTTCTAGTATATGGATTCAAAAAGAAAAGGAAGTCTTTTTTATTTTGGAGAACGAATTCTCTTAGGAACAGCAGGAATCGTCACAGAACCACATTCCCATTATGCAGTATCCATTTTGGTTTCTCTTGGCTCCTCCTTTCAGTTACAAACAAAATCCCAAGAAATCATCAAATCGCAAGGGATCATCATTCCTCCAAATTATTATCATAAATTGGAGGCAGAAAATTCAGAGATGCTCATCATCCAATTAGATCCCAAGTCCGATGAATACAAAAAAATCATCATGGAAGATCATCCCAAAACAATTGATGATTTCACTAGACTCAAAATCCAATCAATCGCCGAACCATTGTTTAGTGACTCTCTCACTTGTGACTCAGCGCGGACCGTTTACAACCAAATCCTTTCTTTACTTGGCTCAAAAACTATTTCAAAAAAATACGACCAACGCATTGAGATCGCCATCCAAAGGATTAAAGAAAAAATGCCAAATCCAGTAAGTTTGGCTGAACTCTCGGAAATTTCAGGAATTTCTACCGATAGGTTTATGCATTTATTTAAAGAAAATATGGGGATTCCACTCAGACAATATCTTTTGTGGCAAAGACTTCATATTGCCGCAAAACTATTACAAGGTGGCGAAAATTTAACCACTGCATCTCATGCGGCTGGTTTTAGCGACCAGGCCCATTTATCAAGAACATTCAAAAAGATGTTTGGAGTAAAACCTTCCTTATTTTTAGGAAGCCAATCATTAAGTAAGGTATGTTTCTGCGAAGATTAGTTTCGAAGCGATTTTTAGAAGAATCAGGTGTACAGCAAGAATCCAAAAACGAAATTCTAAATTTTGTTATCCAAATAGACAAAAGGACCTGAAAAAGATTTACTGAAACAAGTTCACTTTCTTCTTTTTTAGATCCTTTCTTTTTGTTTTAAGACCTAAGCAGGTTTATGAGAAAAGTCTTTCCAAACACCTTTTTGTTTTAATTCAGCATCCACTGCATTTTTTAAATCCAATCGGTATCCAAGCTCAAAAAACACATCCGCAACAACAAAGAGAGGCGCCGATACCAAAGCTTGGAACAAATTATCAAAAAGTGCAGGCCGGCTCTTTTCAAACACAAAGTGTCCATAAAACTGAGCTCCCCAACCGATCACTTGACCAAGGCCAAAAATTGTCCATGCTGTATTTGCAGGCAGTTGCAAAGTAATCCATTCGGAAGTTACGTACAATCCTCCAAAAATCAGAGTAGCAACAAAAGCAAATAATACATCCAAAGTATAGTAGTAACCAAGCACAGCCAACGTAAACACTAGGGATGCCGACACGTGAAAACCGTTGTATTCAAAAAGAGTAAAACGGCTTAACACAACAAACAAAGTGAAGGTGATTGTGGGAACACCAAGCACATGGATCCATACGTTGCGTTTTTCCTGATGGTAAGCAGAATAAAACGCCATTTCTTTTGCAAATCTCAAAGGAGACCTCCGGTGTAAAGTCCTATGTTACCAGAATTGGACCCATCCGACTTGAACGAATCTGTCATGATTCTAAAAAAATTATGAATTTCTGCCGGAATCGAGGATAAGTTTTCGGAGGGAGAAGTTACGTTTGAAATCGGCGGCAAAATCCTCAATGAGAATGGGAAATCGGTATGTCCAGTTTGAGTGGTCGGGAGTTCCCGGGAGATTGATGCGATGTATTTCTGGATGATCCAATACACTGGGAACCCCAACTGCCAAATCCTGAAACAATTGGATGGAAAAAAGACTACTTGTCTGGAATACAAACTCAAGGAGGCCTAGAAGTGCCTCTTCCTCCGTTTTTGGTCTTGGTTTTCCTAAACGATCGAAGAAAAATTGGAGTTTGGATTCCATATCTCCTTCCTTCTTCCACCACTCCATCACCAAACTTGTGTCATGTGTTGATAAAACTGAAATGGCATTCTCTCTATACAATTCTTCCGGAATAAACTCACCCGTCGTAAAAGACCTTGTCCAACGAACCACATCGATTCCAATCATTTGCCTTTCAAATAAAGAATCTCTGATAAAGGAAGGAACAGAACCCAAATCTTCTGCACAGGGGATCATAGCAGAAAAAGATTCAAAAATTTCTAAAATCTTTTCGCCAGACTGTCTCCAATGTTTTTCCTCTTCTGCAATATGAAGTTCCGACAATGGAAATAATTTTGCTTTAACTTCCTCTTCAAGTTCCTGGTATCCAGGTTCTTTCCAAAAATCCCAATAAAAAATATAATGACCTGGAATGAATTCATGGATCAGTCCTAAATCTTCAAAATATTTTGGATCCAGTCCTTCCTTTATAAATTCTTCAGTTGCGATTCCAAATTGAGGATGAAACCAACCATGTAGGGCCGTAGTATCTGCTTCCGGAATGGCCCAAATGCGATACATTCCAATCACATGGTCAATACGATAGAGATGAAAAAAATGTTCCAAATACGACAAACGATCTTTCCACCAAGAATAGTTTGTTTTCTCCAATGCTTCCCAATTGAGAACAGGGAATCCCCAAGTTTGACCAGTTTTAGAAAAATCATCCGGAGGAGCACCGGCTTGTAAATTCATAAGAAAAAAGTCAGGGTGTTCCCAAACATCACAAGAATTTCGAGATGTCAGAATGGGCATATCACCCTTTAAATATACTCCTACATCTTCAAAATGAGTTTTTACTTCAGATAACTGATCGTAGGCGATCTTTTGTAAATAAACCCAAAAGAGAGCTTCATCTCTTTTTTGCGAGAATATATATTCTTTGGCATGGTTAGGATCTTGGAATTTTTTAGGCCATTCCCACCAGCATTTTCCTTCGAATTCCTCATACAATAATCGAAATGCTGCATATGAGTAACACCAAGGATGTTTTTCCAAAAAGTATGTTGCCTCATTCATAGCTTCTTTTTGATTTTCCGTATAATATTTACGAATGATTTCTAATTTTAAATTGCGAATGCGGATGGGATGATTCGTTAAAAACCGTATTTCACGTTTGCGGGATTTTCTATTAATACCTAGTTTGTATAATGAGATATAAAGAGGGTCAATGGCAAAAGCCGAAATGGCACTATAAGGTGAATATCCAAAACCTGTATCGTTAAGTGGTAATAATTGAATGATGCTAAAACCCACATCCTTTGCCCAATCACAAAGTGGGTATAAACTATAAATGTCCCCGCATTCAAAAGAATGTTCAGAAACAATAGAGGGCAGAGATATAAGTACCCCTGCCCTTCTTTTTTTTACATTTTCGAAAAAATCCAAGTCTTTAAGCGACTGTAATTTCTTTCGATAAGTATACGTCTTGGATAGCGTTGAGCAATGCAACCCCTTCCTTCATTGGTTTTTGGAACGCTTTTCTTCCAGAGATAAGTCCCATTCCACCAGCACGTTTGTTAATGACCGCAGTCTTGAGTGCGTCTTGTAAATCATTTTCACCAGATGCACCACCAGAGTTAATGAGCCCTGCTCTTCCCATGTAACAGTTTGCAACTTGGTAACGAGTTAAGTCAATTGGGTGGTCAGAGGTAAGATCCGTGTAGATTCGTTTATCTGTTTTACCATAAGAAGATTCTTGGTTTAACACATTGTATCCACCGTTATTCTCAGGTAACTTTTGTTTAATGATATCCGCTTGGATGGTAACACCTAAATGGTTTGCTTGTCCTGTTAAGTCAGCAGAAACATGATAGTCTTTATCTTTTTTGAAAGCATTGTTTCTAACATAACACCAAAGAATGGTTGCCATTCCAAGTTCATGTGCCATTTGGAAGATTTTAGAAATCTCAACAATTTCACGACCAGAATCAGCAGAACCAAAATAAATTGTCGCTCCAATTGCAACACAACCTTGGTCGTATGCTTGTTTTACTGTAGCAAATAGGATTTGTTCACTTTTGTTTGGATACGTAAGGAGTTCGTTGTGGTTGATCTTCAAAATGAAAGGAATTTTGTGAGCATACTTTCTTGCAACCGATCCAAGAACTCCGAGGGTAGTTGCCACACCGTTACAACCACCTTCGATAGCCAATTTGATGATGTTTTCCCCATCAAAATAAATAGGGTTTTTTGCAAAACTAGCACCAGCAGAGTGTTCAATTCCTTGGTCTACCGGAAGGATGGAAACGTAACCTGTTCCACCGAGACGGCCACTTCCAAGTAAGGTTTGGATGCTGCGAAGCACAGGTACAGACCTGTCTGTGGGAGCAAAAATTCTATCAACCCAGTCAGAGCCAGGTACGTGGATTAGTTCTTTAGCGATTTTTGGGGATTTGAATCCAAGTAAGGATTCCGCGTCGTTTCCAAGATGTTTCGAGATTTCGTCGAAGTTCAAAGTTGTTCTCCTAAAAAATAAATTCTCGGGTTCTTCCAATGTGACAACACCTTTTTTTGCTCGTCGTCCATCCGCTTGGCCCTAACTTGAATCGAGAGGCAAATTTGAGAGGATCAGCACAATTTCGAATGTTTTTTTCCCTGGCCTGGCTATCCCTCACACTTTCTTTGGGTGTGTGGTGGTGGATTTTGGGATTTCGACAAGCAAAGACTATTTCTGAAATTTCTATTAGCGACGCAAGGCAGGTCGAACTAAACCGAGTCAATCGGATGTTGCAACTAGAAGGATCCTTTTTTCTTTCTATGCTGACTCTCGGAGGAGTGACCCTGGCGATTCTTTCCTATAGAGACCACAAACGTTCCAAACTTATATCCGATTTTTTTTCTACCGTCACTCACGAAATGAAAACTCCCATCGCCAGCTTACAGTTGCAAATCGAAGTTCTTTTGGAAAATACGAAAGAACCAGAACTCAAGAGGAAATTAGAAAAGATTTGGAAAGAAAACCAACGCATTGAATCCCAAATGGGAAATGCATTTTATCTTGCAAGCCTTATGCAAGGGGAATCCTTGTATATGGAACCTTTGACCATCTCTGATTTATGTGAATCCTATTCCCATCATGAACCAGACCTAACTTGGAATGTTTTGATTCCGAAAGATACAAAAGTATATATTGATAAAAAAGCATTTTTTGCTATGTTAAAAAACTTAAGCGAAAATGCAAAACGACACGGGAAAGCAAAAACGATCAAACTCACCATCGCAAAGGATAACGAAGAAATCTCGTTTCTTTTAGAAGATGATGGAGTTGGCTTTAGCGGGAATAAAAAAAACCTAACATTACCATTCCTACGCCATTCCAAAACGAGTGGGAGCGGGATTGGTTTGTATATCGTTAAAAAATTAATCGAAAAAATGAAAGGTTCACTGGAATTTCCGAACAGTTCGTCCGGATTCCAAGTAAAACTGAACTTAAAAGAGGTTTCATGAAACCAAGAATTTTGCTCGTGGAAGATGACGAGGGTCTCGGCGAAACATTAAAAGAACGGTTAGAACAAGACCGCTACAGAGTTTGGTGGGCAAAAACGGTTTCCGAAGCAGAAACGTTATTTTCTCCGAACCAATTTGATTTAGTAGTTCTAGATTTACGACTTCCTGATGGAAATGGATTTCAATTGGCGGAAGGTTTTTTATCCAAAGAAAAAGACCTCCCCTTCTTATTTTTAACAGCCCAGGCTGGTGCCCAAGAAAGACTTCGTGGATTCGAATTAGGAGCAGCTGAATTCATCCCCAAACCTTTCCATTTAAAAGAATTCCTTATCCGCTTGGAACGAGTGGTGGCGCAAACTCGCCCGCATTTTGGCCAAAAATGGAAAATGAACCAAACGGAAATCCACTTGGATTCTTTCCTTGTGAAAAGGGAAGATGGGTCTTCTGTTTTACTTTCAAAAAGGGACTGTGCACTCCTTGCGCTCCTCCTTTCCGATGTAAGAAAGGTCTTTAGTCGTTCTGAAATTTTGGACAATATTGTGGGAGAAGAAAGTTTTCCCACAGAAAGAACCATCGACAATGCCATTGTAAGGCTTCGGGATGCTCTGGGGGAAGAATCCATTCGCAATGTGCGGGGTGTCGGTTACCAATGGGTCGCCGAGGTCTTCCCTTTAAAATAGGAGAATCCTAGGTTGGGGAATTGGGCCCTTTTACCGATACTTTTAAGGTGAAACAAGGATTCCTATTATCACTCGCCATCACTCTCTCCTTGTTTTCGCATTCTCTTGGTGCTTGGGAAACCGACATCGATTACAACTACGAATACGAAAAAAATGGCCCATATACCAAATTCTCTGATTGGGTTCCATACAAACTCCACAAATGGGATCCCAAATATTTGGAAGACTTTTACGAGTTGTACAATCTAAAACAACATTATAACGATAATGAAATTAGAAAAAATATCTATTGGTTAAAAATTGCTTTAGGGAAACGATTTCGCCACCCCAAACATTCCTTATGTGAAACCAAAACAGAAAAAGAATATTATAAGTATAGAAACTTGATGTTTATGCACATCAACATTCAAATCATGCGCTCCTATATGCGACTTGCTTCCAAATTTGACAAACGCCATGTGTATTTTTATAATTTAGATTTTGCACATGAATTAAAAGAAAGTTTTGGCGTTGCAGAAAATTTCTACAAGGAAGCCATTCCCTACTGGGAAAAAGCTAAAGAATATGCAGACAAAGCAAATGAAGTACCTGTTGATTTGGATTTAGGAACCATTGAAACAGAAAGGTATGAAATTGTGACTGGTAAATTAGATTTTGGACATATCATCGAAAACCATTTAGATAGACTCGATGGAAAAAAGAAAATTGTTTCGGAATATCTAACTAAATATCCTGAAGCAGATGCTAAAGCACTTGATCTCGCTGACAGAGAAAATTAAAACTCCATAAACAAAACAGCGATGTCATCATGAATGATTCGTTCCTTGTCAATTAGACAATTGGCGATCAATTTTTTCAGTAAGGTATCGGTGGTTTCAGAAACAGAAATCATCTCAGAAAGTTCTTGTAAAAAAACATCAAGACCAATGTAACCACCGGCCTCCTCTTCTAATTCATAAATTCCATCAGAATACAAAAGCAAACGGTCCCCAGGCTCAAATATTTTTGAAATAGTTTTTCCTTCCCAATGATCCAGTAAAAGGATGGGATACATTTCATCTTTCACAAGTTTCATGACACGTTCATCATGTTTCCAAAATACAACCGGAGGATGACCCGCAAAACTAAACTCTACTCTTCTTTCTTTAGGATAAAGACGAAGCACACATGCAGAGATATGATGTTTGAATACAATGGTTTTTAGTTCCAAATGCATGGCCGATAAAATGGCAGAGGGACTGGATTCTAGTTTTGAATGTTTCTTAAATGATACGGCAGCAATCCCAGAAACAAGAGCTGAAGAAATTCCATGACCCGAAATATCTCCGAAAAAAATATCAATACAATCTTCGCTAAGTCTTTCATATAAAATCAGGTCACCGCCAATTTCATCGTATGGCAAAAACCGAGATTGAATCTTTATATTTTGAATTTCACCAAAATCTTTGGCAACCCATGCCTCTTGGGTTAACTTGGCAAGTGCCAAATCCTCTTTGACATCAGAATAAAACCTTTGTAAGATTTTTTCTTTTTTCATCAGTTTGATTTCATTTTTTGCTCGAACTAAACCTTGCGAAATAAACCCAGCAACCAAACCTAACAACTGCTTTGTTTCCTCTGACCAATTTCCAATTTGTTCATACGTTGTAATTCCAAGAATGCCAATCACACTCCCTTCATCTCGTAAACCGACGACAAGAATCGAACGAACCTCTGCTCGTTTAAAAAGATCCAAATGCCAAGGTTCATCCACCATCAACTGAGTATCGGCTATGTGAATCACCCCATCAGAAGCGAGAATCCCGAGGCGTTCTGGATTCATTTTTGCAATGGGAAGTTTTGTACCCACGGAAAGCAAAGAAGGGATACCTTCTAATACCCATTCATGTGTGACTGATAAAAACTGTTTATCCGATGAAATTTCAGCAGCAAATACTCTGTCCGCACGAGAGTATTTCCCCAATTCTTCTAAGGCGAACTGGATGGCATCAGAAACAAATTCAGCTTTTGTATGAACAAAGGTTTTGGATACTTCTGTGACAATTTGTGAAAATCGTAACAATCCGGAAAGTTTAACCTCGGACTCACGAATGGAAGAGATTTCAATTTGTTGGCCCCAGATTCGAAGGAGGTGTCCATCCTCCACTTGCCCATGCGAGTTCATCAAAAAAACCCTTTGGTTTCCATCTGACAATTCAACAATGTATTCGTAATTTTCTAATTGGTATGTGCCTTCAATGAATTTGCGAAGTAAAAATACACTCTTTAGAGTGACGAGATCCTTTAGATACTTTCCGACAATCTCATGGACGGAATGGTATCCATAAAACTTTGCCATGGCCAAATTACTTTCCCGGATCACACTGTGGTTCCAAACGTATTCCATCTGCTCTTCCAAGGAAAGAGAAATGGGCATCGGAATGTCTAATTCGTAACACCAGATGGCATCTTTGGAAAGGTGGATGAAGCTCTCTAAATGTTGGTAACGACCATAATCCGGTTTTCGAGAACTCATCTAGATTCTAACCTTTATGAATCTTCGGTCACTGCCACAAAAAAAACATAACTTGTTTGGAATCTGAAAATTTTCTGAATTCTCTTCGAAAATTACCCGATTCCGTTGACCAAAATCCCCCGTTCGGAGATAGTATTTCGAAATGGCGGAAGCTTAAATTAAGCAAATTTGCTGAAATTTTAAGCAAAAGGTATCCACTACATGCAATTCGTTTAGGTACTGGGCGTGATTTTTAACTCACATTGCTTAGAAACTCCACGAAACCCTTATATTTAGGTCGAAATGCCTTGGTATAAATCTTGCATCTTGGTGGACATCAGATTACAACAATCAGACCGACCTCTGAAAGAAGGAGAATCAAATGCAGTTCGCAACCCCAAAATTTACTTCCGGAAAGGAAGTGGTTGAGTATGCCAAAAAAAATGGAGTCATTTTCTACGACTTCCGCTTCACGGATATCAAAGGAATGTGGCACCACGTTTCGTATTATGTGAATTCAGTTGATGAAGATACATTCAAAGGAATTCCTTTTGATGGATCTTCCATTGCTCGTTGGCAGCCTATCAACGCTTCCGACATGCAGCTACACCCAGAAATTTCTACGGCTTTTTTGGATCCGTTCACTGCTGACAAAACACTTGTTATGTTCTGCGATGTATGGGATATTTACAAAAAACAATACTATGAAAAATGCCCACGTTCTATTGCAAAAAAAGCATTAGAGTTCATGAACAAATCCGGGATTGCAGACACTGCTTACTTCGGTCCAGAAAATGAATTCTTTGTTTTTGACAGTTTAAGAGTTCGTGATGAAATCAACTGCCAATACTATGAATTAGATTCTAATGAAGGGATCTGGAACACTCACTCTGAAATTCCAGGGACAAACAATACAGGAAAAATCAACTTCAACTCCGGACACCGTCCCGGAACAAAAGGTGGATACTTCCCAGTGGCTCCAATTGACTCCCAAGTGGACCTCCGTGCTGAATTTGTAAAAACTCTAGAAGCAATCGGAATGGAAACATTTGTGGTTCACCACGAAGTTGCACAAGCACAAGGTGAAATTGGTGTTAAGTTTGGAACTTTGATTGAAGCTGCTGATAACGTTCAAAAGCTAAAATACATCGTTAAGATGGTAGCTCATAAACATGGAAAAACTGCTACTTTTATGCCAAAACCACTTTTTGGTGATAACGGTAACGGTATGCACGTTCATATCTCTCTTTGGAAAGGTGGAAAAAACCTTTTTGCTGGAGACAAATACCAAGGTCTTTCTGACTTCGCATTCAACTATGTTGGTGGAGTTTTGAAATATGCTAGAGCTTGTGCTGCCTTCACAAATGCATCAACTAACTCTTACAAACGACTCATTCCAGGATTTGAAGCTCCATCCATTCTAGCATACTCTGCTCAGAACCGATCTGCTTCTTGCCGTATTCCTTTTGTTAGCGGTGAAAAAGCGAAACGTGTTGAATTCAGATTCCCAGACTCAACAGCTAACCCATATTTGGCGTTTGCTTCGCTCCTTATGGCTGGTATGGCTGGTGTTGCTGAAAAAATCGATCCAGGTCCTGCACGTGAAGAAGATCTTTTTGAACTATCATTGGATGAAATCCGAGAAAAAGGAATCCGCCAAATGCCTCACACACTTCGTGAAGCAATGGAAGAGATGCTTGCTCAAAGAGAAATTTTCAAACAAGGTGATGTGTTTACAGAAAACTTTCTACAAACATACCAACACTACAAGTTTGAAACAGAAATTTGGCCATGGGAAGGTCGCCCTCACCCATACGAATTCCTCACTACTTACTCTTGTTAAGAGAAAAAGCCCCGGCAACTGTCGGGGCTTTTTTTTGTTTACCAATCTGATTCTCTCCAAAAAATGACAAAAGAACTAAAGATTTAGTTCAACCAAACGATCTAAGGTGATAGGGCGAGGTAGCTCAGATGGTTAGAGCACAGGATTCATAACCCTGAGGTCACGGGTTCGACTCCCGTCTTCGCTACCAAAGATCGAGAGGAAAAGGTATGAAAAAAACAAATCGTTTGTTTTCAATTCTGGCACTGGTATTATTCACCGGAGCCCTCCAAGCAGCTGACTTTCCTAAGTGTAAAGAAGCTTGTGATAAATTTTACAATTGTTCGATTCAAGTGAATCCCAACGCCACTGAAGAACAAAAAGCAACACTCAAACGTGGTTGCGAATTCAACTGTAATCGTCCCAAATACTACAATAAAATTGCAGGTTGCCTAACTGGTGGTGATACTTGCAAAGCTTTCTCAACTTGCATTATGAAAGAAATGCAAGCCAATAAATAACAAAATTACTCTAGATTAAATATAAAAAGGTAAGAAAGTTTTTGCATTTCTTACCTTTTTTCATGTACAAAACTCGGAAGCGACTTAGTTGTCAGTTCCGGTCTTTTGAGTGATTTGTTTGGAGAGAGATTTGGCCTCATCCAAACGAAGGGAAAGGATTTTTGAGATTCCTGGTTCTTCGTTTGTGACTCCAAAGATGGCATTGGCACGTGAGATCGTGGACTGCGCATGGGAAACTACGATAAACTGTGTTTTGTCTTTGAACCGGTCAAGAATCTGACAAAACCTTAGTTTATTGGCCTCATCTAAAGCCGCATCAATCTCATCTAAGAAGCAGAATGGACTTGGTTTGACCATGTAGATCGCAAATAGAAGGGCAATCGCCGTGAGAGATTTCTCGCCACCAGATAACAATCGTAAGTTTTGAACGTGTTTTCCAGGAGGTTCTGCCATAATCTCGACTCCAGAATTGAGGGAATCCTCTTTTTCCGTAAGTTCAAGTGTTGCCCTTCCCCCGTTGAATAGAGTTGAGAATGTTTCTTGGAAATTTTGTTTTATCTTTTCGAAAGTTTCTTGGAACAGTTTTTCGGATTCTTCGTTGATCCGTTTCAAAACTTCTTCAATGTCTTTTTTCGAACCTTCAATATCGGTCTTTTGTTTGAGATTGTGTTCGTAAATTTCTTTGATATTGCGATACTCTTCAATGGCAAGCGGATTGATAGAACCTAAGAGTTGGATCTCTGACTTTGCCGATCGTAACCTTCTTTCTTCCGCCTTTTGGTCTAATTCCAGTCCACCTCGTTCCGTTTCTAATTCAGAATCGGTTAGGGAATAATCATTGTACAACTCTTCCACAAGGGAATCAATTTGGACTTTGAGTGCAGAACTTGTTCTTTCTTTTTCTGAAAGTAATGGGAGTAGGTTTTGGAATACTTCTTGGTTTTTAGTGATATTGGATTTGATTCCAGAAATTTCCTCAACAAGCGACTGCAAAGTTTCTTTCTCAGATTCTAAAATTCGGCTCATCGAAAGGAATTCTTGGTAAGACTCTTCGATTTCTTTTTCTAGAACTTCGACTTCTTTTTCCAAACTATCTTTCTTTTCGCGAATGACCGACTCTTGTTCTTTTGCACCCAGTATTCGTTTTTCAATTTCACCAATCCGTTCATCAAGAACCGCAATTTCTTTTTGTTGGTTTTCCAGACGAGAATTAGATTCTAGAAGTTTTTTTTCAAATTCAACAATTTGGGTTCTTGTTTCTTCCCAATGACTTCTGTGTAGAATAATATTACTTTGGTTATCTCGAATTCCTCTTGTTAGGTTTTCGTTTTCTAAAATTAAATCTTCGATCTCTTGGTCGATGGATTCTTTTTTTGATAGGATTCCGTCTTTGTCAAAAAGTAAGTTTCGAAAATCATCTTCTCTTTTTAAAAAAGAAGTTAGTTTTTCAGAATAAAGATCAAGTTTGATTTCACGTAAGTCTGAAATCCCATCGTTCACATTGGAAGATCCCAATCTGTTTAAAGCCGATTCTAATTTGTTTCGGTATAGTTCTAAATCAGAAATAAGATCGGCTTTGTCCGCATTACGAATTTCTTCCCCTTCTCTCGATTCTCTTTTTTTATTTTCTAACTCTTGGATGAGTTCCAGTATTACGGTTTTTTGTTTGTCCCGAAGATTGATATGGCGTTTTTCATTTTCCTGAATTCTACCTTCTTTTTCTTCGATGGACTTTTCTTCTTCTTTAATGGAAAGCTCTAAGGAAACACGTTTCGATTCCAAACCTTGGATTTCATCTTGTAACGTGGATTGAATTTCCCTTTGGCGTTCGTTCTCAAGTTCGATCCCGCGTTTTTCCACTTCGAGTTTGATTGTCGCTTGGTTTTCTGTTTCCAAAGCCGAAAGAATTTCTCCAATCCGAAGTTCATACTCCAAAATAAAGGTTTTGTTTTTGGCTATTTTTTCCTTTTGGATTTGGCTTTTGGAAAGATGATCGAATAATTTTTTATCGATCTCAGCAATTTCCTTTTCTTTGGCCTCTTTGGTGGTTTCTTTTTCAGAAATCAAATTAGTTTCGTTTTGAATGAGAGATAAAATGGATTTGTTTTTTTCGCGGATTTCGAGTAGTTCCTCATCCGATTTTTTCATTCGGCGTTTGAAATCTCGAAGTTTTAAAAACCTCAGGTTTTTGTCAGACTCATCCAAATCAGATTTAAGTTTGAAATACTGCTCTGCTTTTTCCGATTGTTTTTCTTTAACTTCTAGGTCTTTGACCATAGAGTTCATAATGTCTTGGATTCGCAGTAGGTTCTGGTTGGTGTCATCCAGTTTCTTTGTGGCTTCTTTCCGATCCAGTTTGAATCGGGAAACTCCGGCAGCTTCTTCAAAGATGGCCCTTCTTTCTTCTGGTTTCGAATTGAGGATTTGGTCCACTCTACCTTGTTCTAAAATGCTATAGCTAGACTTGCCAATTCCTGTATCGAGAAGGGTTTTTTCGATATCCTTTCTTGTGGTTCTGATATCATTGAGGTAATATTCGTTTTCCCCGTCAGGGTATAAACGGCGAGTGATTTTTACAGATGGATAATCAATGTTAAAAAAATGGTCATCGTTATCAAAGAGAATCGAAACTTCTGAAAATCCAGCAGGTCGCCTACTCTCTGTTCCATGGAAGATGACATCATCCATCTTTTCACCGCGTAAACCTTTGGCACTTTTTTCTCCAAAGACCCATTTGACTGAATCGACGATATTTGATTTTCCCGAACCATTTGGCCCGACGACAGCAGTAAATCCGGGATCAAATGTAATCTCCGTCTCATCTGCAAATGTTTTAAATCCAACAATACTTAGGCTCTTTAAATGCATATATGTTTCGCCGTTCCATTCCTTAAGTTTCCCAGTTGACACCACTTGGGAGACATAAGAAAAAACCTTAGATAGTATTATGTCCCAAATTATCGATCCGATTTCCAGTGAAATTTTTGAAAGAAAGCCGTACTTGCAAAATTATTTCAGAAACTTCGCATCTGAGAACCGTTGGGAATTGGGGTCTGCAAAGAAACCAGGGGAATATTATGTCTCATTAAATGGGGAACCACTCTCTTCCTCTTTCTCTCCCCTAACACAAGCCATTCGACTTTTGGATACTTATTCCTTACGGCCTACTGATATCGTAATTTTGTTTGGGCTTGGAAATCCCCACCTCATCCAAAAAATCAGCGAAACATTGGCGCCGGGCCAAATCCTGATTCTCATTGGCGATGACGAAACTCTAATTCCTGTTATTTGGGATAAAATTCTAATTCCTGTTTTACAGATCCCAGGAAGGCATTTATTTTCAGGAGAAGCATTTTTTCCTTTGTTTTTCAACTATTTGGAATCCCTTCCGATAGAACGAGTGAGTGGACTAAAAGTCATTCGTAACCCAACAGATACAAATAGAAACCCTGTTTTTCGAGAACTTGAAGAAAAAACCCAAACTGTATTTTCAGCAAAAATGAGTGATCTACTCACTAAGTTTGAATTTGAAAGATTATGGATTAAAAACTCCATCTGGAATCTAATTCATGTAGGAAAGAAGTCTCCAGTTCGTTATCCTATTTCCTCACTAAAGGATAAGTTCCAAGGACTTACCGCCGTACTTGTGTCAGCTGGTCCTAGCTTACGAAAAAATCTGCCTTGGTTACAATTAGTCAGAGACAAAGTCTTCGTTCTCTCCTGTGATACATCCCTCAAAGTTCTCATCAAAGCAGGGATCGAAGCTGATGGAGTTGTCACACTCGATGCACAAACCAATTCGTTTTTTCATTTTATGGGAGAATCTCTTAGAAAAATCCCCCTTTTTGCGGATCTAGTGAGTTCCCCCACACTCCTCAGGGAACCAATGTTTCATTCCGTTGTCCATTCAGTGACAGCCAAATACCAAGTTGATGCAGAAGGAACTCTCGTTCGGGAAGTAACTGCTGGAGGTGAACTCGCTGAACAAGTGTTTCGCGAGGTTGGTGATATCCAATCCGGGGGATCTGTGGCCACCACTGCTTTTGATATGTTGCGCTTTATGGGATTCACCTCTGTATATTTTCTTGGACAAGACTTGGCGTATTCAGGAAGAGAGATCCATTCCACAGGAACTCATCATAATGAAAAATGGCTAACTCTCCTGAGTCGAAAGAATAGTTTAGAGCGGATCAATGAAGTCATCATTCGCAAAAGGGAAACTCGTTTTGTTCCGAGAGCAGGTGGTGGGGATTCGGTTCTTACTGACTATGTTTTGGATTTGTACAGACACTGGTTTGAAGAGTCTGCAAACTCTGTAGCGGAAATGAAACTTTTCAATGTAAATGAAGATGGGGCGGAAATAGCAGGGATTCAGTCGCTTTCGCCAAAGAAAGCTAGAGAGAATCTAATGGGGACCCCAAACCATAACTACCCTTGGAGAGAACTTTCGATTTGGAAATGGGACTCAATGGATGAGAGTGGAATCGAGAAAATACCAGCAAAAGAATCCTCACCTTCTGGGACAAAGTGGGAAAAAACAAAGAAACAAAACGAAATTCCTTCCTACCTTCTCCCGAATGGTTCCGAAAACCTATACCGAAGAATCCAAAAAGATTTAGAATTTATGGAAGATGGTTTGAAGAAGTTTGAAGAAAAAACAGAAACCCTGCCCTTTCAGGAATCGGACATTTGGATATGGATGCGGGAAGAGTCTTATCTAAGAAGAATGGTACGTAAAACAGAAATCTACATCTTACGTCATAAGGACTTGGAACTAGTGCGCAAAAACCAACTTATGATCCAATCCATCAAAAAAGAAATCCGGTATTTAAAACGAAGTCTTTATCCAATGATGGATTCATTTCCTGAAAAAGGATGAAAAACAGAATTGTCCTCAAATTCAGGGAAATAATCAAAAAAAAGTTTTTGTGAAACAACACGGTAGGCAAATGGATTTTTTTCCGCATAACCTTCTGTATATGGAAGTGCTGGCAATTGATGAAAGTTGATTCTTTCTTCAAAATTGATAAAGTCACGACGGCTAAGCTCTGGACGTAATTCTAAAACGGTTTCCTTCAGTAAGTTCCAATCCAATTTAAAACTCATCCGGGCTCCCCGAAATGCAGGCGACCTTTCGAGTAAATTCACCAAACGTTTCACTGGACAATCCATATGATAGTATTTGGTTACATGAACTTTTACAAACCTAGCAGCAAGTCCCATCGGTTCCCAAATGAATTCAGATTCCCGGTTCTCCGATTCTTCTTTTTTGATTTCACTAAGGACGATATGTAACTCAGGAATAGATTGTCTACCTGTCATAATGAGAGAAGACTCTTCCATTCCAAACTCTCCATAATACAACCATTTGTAGAAGTCCTGAATTTCTGCTTCTGGATGGTCTTCTACAAACTTTGTGAGAAGAAAAAGTTTTTCTTTCTGTGTGAGGATCGATTCGCGTTCAGTTTGCATTCCTAAGTAGCTCGCAGTTCTTTGCCTAACACCAAACGTTTGATGTTTTCTCTATGTGAATAGGAAATGAGGAAAAAAGTAGCAACTAACACAAAAAAGATAACTGGTTGGTATTCTGAATCAGGAATGAATTTTGTAGTTCCAAAATACCAAATAGGCATGGAGAGAGTAGCAAGAATGGATCCAAGAGAAACAAATCCAGAAATTTTATAGACTATAAAAAAGATCACAACCGCACAAACAGTAACAACAGGAACTAGAGTCATATACACACCAAGAGCTGTGGCCACCCCTTTCCCACCTTTGAAATGGAGGAAGGGTGTGAACGTATGTCCTAGGATGGCAACAGATCCTAGTAAAATCTCGGTAGTCGTCAGAGAATATGGTGATTCAATATAAGATGCGGCGACGACGGGAATGGCACCTTTGAGTGCGTCCAAGAAGAGAGCGATGATCCCATACTTCCAACCGATGACACGGCCGACATTGGTAGCACCGATATTGCGACTGCCATGTTCGCGGATATCTATCCCTCGAACTTTTTTGGCTAGGAGAAACCCAACCGGAATGCCACCCAAAAGGTAGCTCAATAGGATCGCAGCAAGAATCATTCCTTGCCCTCCTTACCCTCGTTTCTGTTACGAAGTTCGATCTCGACTGACAGGCCATCCAGTCCAAACTCCGCTACTATACTCTTTCGGTAAAAGCTTAGAATATTTGACGGAAAGAGTTTCGTATCGTTAACAAAGAATAGTATTTTAAAAGGAATCTGGGACACTTGCGTGGCGTAATATACCTTTGGAGGTCGGTTCGATGCCTTCTGAACCTTATTTTTTCCTCCCCATTTGCTTAACCAGTCATTTAAGGCACGGGTAGTGAGCTTTTTCTGTGACTTTTCATAGAGGGCGATCACCGATTCTAGTAGTTTGTGGGTGCGGACTTTCTCTTTGGCAGAAAGAGAAATGAGAGGGCGTTCCTTCAAAATCGAAAGTTTGGCTTCCATCCGGTCTTTGTAGTGTTTCCAAGAATTTGATTCTTTTTCGGGAACCAAATCCCATTTGTTCACAGCTACAATCATGGGTTTTCCAAGCTCCTGGATTTCCCCAAATATCTTTTTATCAAATTCACCCAGGCCTTTCATGGCATCTACGAGAAGGACTACTACATCCGCTTCTCCCAAACTGTGAAGGGTTCGTTTGTAGGAATAAAATTCTAAACTTTCACCGGTTTTGGATTTTCTGCGAATCCCGGCTGTATCAATAATTTCCAATTTATGGTTCTGAAAATAGAACTGATCGGAAACAGAATCTCTAGTGGTTCCCGGCACATCACTCACCACAGCACGTTTGTAACCAAGAAAGGTATTGAGTAGTGACGACTTACCCGAGTTAGGTTTTCCTATGATCGCAATTTTGCAATACGGATCTTCCGGCATTTTGATTTTGTCTGGAAGGAAAAAATTTATCTTTTGGTAAAGCAGGTCAAAATTTCTACGCCCAAGAGCTGAAATGGGTAGAAGTTCATTCAAACCCAGTTTGTAAAATGGTTCCAAGTCATATTCATCTTGTTCGGTATCAACCTTATTGATGAGAGTAAGAACCATTTTATCTTTTAGAATATCATCTTTTTTGAATAAATCGATGAGTTTATGATCATACTTACGTAAGTCTTTATGATCGATCACATGAAGGATGAGATCCGAATTTCGTAAATGTTCAAAAGCAATGTCGATGATTTCTTTGGAAATTTCATCAATATTTTCAATATCTAAACCTGGTGTATCAGACAAAGTGAACGGAATTTTAAATTCGGACCTTTCCACTGTTTTTTGTAAAACGTCTCTTGTGACACCGGCTGTATTTTCTGTGATGGCACTCTGTGCGCGAAGAATTGCGTTGAATAGTGTGGACTTACCCACGTTTTGTCTACCAACAATGGTGACCACTGGAAGTCCTTTCATTTGCGTAGGTGTTCCTTCATGGCTCTTTCCATATCGATTTTGGCTTCCTTCTTTTGAATGTCGTCACGTTTGTCGTAAAGTTTTTTAGGTTTGGCAAGAGCAATGTCTATCTTCACCAAACGGTTGTTTTTAAAGAAACAACGAGTGGCAACGAGAACAAGTCCCTTCTCTTTAATCGATCTATCTATTTTTTCAATTTCTTTTGCTTTTAAGAGTAGTTTACGAGGTCGAATTTCTGGATGGTTCGCATAACCCCCGTTTTTGTAAGGAGGAATTTGAAAGTTTTCCAAAAACACTTCCCCGTTTCTTACTTTGGCAAAACAATCGGTAAGGTTTCCCTTTTTTTCACGAAGAGATTTTACCTCAGATCCTGTGAGTACAACACCAGCCTCGAACGAATCTAATAGTTCGAAGTTGAACTTTGCCTTTTTGTTGATTAAAGGATCAGTTCCACGTGGTTTGTCGTCTTTTTTGGTTTTGCCCATATTAATTATTGCCTAAGGGAATGGTGGATTTGCACCAATCTTGCAATTTCTGCCCCAATCAAATTTGGCATGGAATAAAAGTTGTCTGCCGTAATCTGAAGGGAGTCGTGGAACACATGTTCCGCAATGTAGCGAGACCCGAGTCCCACCCCTAAAAATACATAATTTTTGTCCTGGTTTTTCAGTACAGCTTCTTTCAATTTCCTAGTGTCAAAAGATGCCAGTTCGTCCTCGATATAGGTCTTGGCCCTTTGCCCTCGGAAGTCAGAAAGGAGGACAATGATCTTGGTTTGGGCGTCCGGAGAGAAAAACCGCTCCGAATTGGAAAGAACTTGGTATTCTGGGATACTGTCCCCATGCCAATTTTTACAAAGAGCACTAAAAACCTCTTCTTCCTTTTCTGCGGTGTAATCTTCTTCCGCTGATTTTAGGTTAAATATGTCCACAGTGTCTTTGGAGTTTTTGATATCACAAAACGTATGAACACTTGTTTTGATATCGTGTTCATTTAGGATATGTAAACTCACAAGGAGAGCCGAAAGCATCGCAATCGAATACTCAAAGTTAAAGATCCGACGACACTTCGAAACAAGGAAGCTAACTTCTACACCTTTTAGCTTTTCATCATTCTTTTCGATTGTGGTTTTATCGAAGATTTTGGTATCTCCCCTTCCACTTTTGTACGAAATGTATTTTCTTGCATCAACCCTTGAGCCTTCGTTTTTGTACATCCGGTGGATGTCAATTTCAGGATCAAAGAGCTGTTCTAAGTTAAGTTCCACTTCTTCCAGTTCTTTTCCAAACACGGACTTAAATTCTTCAAGACCCACCATAATGGAATAATCCCAAAGGAGACGGCGTTTCTTTAAAAATTGTTTATAGAGCTCATCGGTTCTGTACCCCCAAGCACCTCCTCCTCCTTGTGGTTCTCCTTGGCCTTGGTTTCCTTGGGTGTCTTGTCCATACCAGGCATCAGGACCTTCTTTGGTGCTGCCTCCGGTCTCTGGAGTATTGATCTCGATTCCACGTTTGGTTTCGGCACCCGAGTTCAATTTTTTAGCAACACCTGTTAGGGGGTCTCTTTTATGGAGTTCTGGGTCCCACCAATTTTTACGGTTTAATCCTGATTCAACGGTAAACGTTTTTTTTTTCTCTTCGATTTCCTCGAAGAGTGTTGAGACAACTTCTACACCAGAAAGAAATCCTTCGAGGAGTCTTTCGAGTTCCTTTCTTTCTTTTGGATCAGCAATTTGGTTCGTATAATAAATCTTTCCACCACGAATGGCAATGTCTTTTACATCTGTTTGGTTGTGGCGATAGATATGATTTTTCCATTTCAAAAGATTAGAGATTCCAAATCGGTAAGGCATTAGATTTGCTGAACCAATCGTGCGTTTTTCTGCCAACTCTTTGGCTTTGAGATGGAAACGTGCGAGGGAACGAGGAAGAACCCCTTCCGGTAGATAAAACTCTAAAATCTCTTCTAAAACTTTTACATCTTCTAGTTCAGGGAAAAGAATAGGGGTAAAGCGATTCCGAAAAGCACGAGATATCGTTGTCACCGATTTGGAGGCACGGAAGGATTTCATTCCAAACACAATGGATTTTTCTGTGAGTTGGATGGGAAGATATTCACCTGACTCTGGAGGCAGAGTTAAGGAACGAGCATCGTCCGTTAACATATTCATCTTCTCTACCAGTTCGGCACCAGCAGATTCCAGTCCTGAGATAAGAATGATATGACCTTTTCGAATGGACCTTGTTAGAGGCCCGTCCACCCATGACACACTTTCAATATTTCCTTCTTCTGTCGGTTTTAAAGCACCCACTACATCGGAGGTATGCATCCCTTTGGATAACATCACCGATTCCAGTTCGATTCCCGTGAGTTCAGTAAAGAGTGGTAAAAACTCTTGTGGGTCTTGGTCTTCTCTGTATTCGATTAAGATATTTTCTTTCGCTTGGATGGCAGTGAATACTTGGTCGAGGAATTGTAACACAGGCTCCGGCGTAGGATAAGTAGAAAGAAGCGAGATTGTTTTTTTCTCGTCCCAGGTTTTGATTTCTTTATCGTTCCAAAAAATGGTAGAACCTTGTACATATCCTTTGGTAGGGACAAGTTTCACCGACCCACCAAACTCGGATTCGATGAGTTCTCTTTGTTTGGCTTTGTCTTCTTTTTTACGGAAAGGTTCTTCGAATAAATAGAGGGCTTCTCTTGCCGCAACTGTTTTGTCTTTGGCACCAAACAGAACCAAACGGTTACAATACTTTTGTAAGGTCCTTAAATTAAAATGGTACTTTTCTAAATCACCCTTTCCGATCTCACCTGACTTAATTCTAGCTTCTGATTCCAAACTGATCCGAATGATTTGTTTTAAGACATCTTCCCCGAGCATGGGATAAAGTTTTTTTAAAATAAAAAACATTTCGTCAGGGGAATAAGGATCTACATACACAACTGCAAAATGTTTGGTGATATCAAATGGAAGGGGTTTTCTTCCTTCAAAACCTTCACTTGGATTTTGGGTTCCGATAAACCAAAATCCAGTTTTCCCGTTAACTCTTTCCCCACTTCCTTCCAAAAGATCTAAGTAATTGGATTCATAAACAGAAGAAAATCGTTTGATGATGTTTGGTGCACAGAGGTTCATCTCATCGGCCACAAAACTAAGTCCTTCTGACAAAGCGTTGGTAAGGGGCCCATTCGACCATGTAAATCCTTTCCCATCCAGAAGGATGCGGTAAGAACCAATTAGGTCTTCTGGCAATGTGTCTTCATTAAAACTAAACCTTAGTGTGGGTTGTTTGCGAAGAGAGTTAATATAATAGATAAGTGCGTTTTTTCCAACGCCCGCATCTCCCACGAGAAGGACAGGAATCCCTTCGAGCATTGGGTATAGAATTTTTTGTAAGGTTTGTTTGACCGAGTCAGTTTCGACAAGGCTAGAAGGGAAAACGGGAAACTTACTCGTGGGCGGGAGGACCGGCACTTTCACATCAGCGATGGTAACAAATTCCATATCCTTCAGATTTCTATCCATTTCCTAGGTGTAAACCAAATTCTATTGACCGGTACCTCCGCCAAAAACCATGATGATTTCATGGATTTCGCAAATAGAATGTATGGGATTGATTCCTCCCCCATCCGCAAGGCTTTTGAGCTGGCACGGACTATCCAAAACCCGATCAATCTGAGTATCGGCCAACCTCACTTTCCTTGCCCACCTAACATCATTGATGCTTTAACGAAAGCGGCCCGTGATGGGAAAACCTCTTATACCTTAACTGGTGGGATTCCTGAATTAAAATCAGCAATGGCTGAAAAATACAGAACCCAAAATAAAATTTCTTATGCCCATGAAGATAGAATCCTCGTCACTTCAGGAATTTCCTCTGCTTTATTTTTACTCTTCAATGCACTGGTGAACGAAGGAGACGAATGTTTGGTAGTCTCTCCTTACTTTTTAATGTATCCGGCAATGTTAAAATTTTATGGTGGCAAGGTTGTCCCCTTAGAAGAAAGTTTCAAACCAGAGGATTTAGAATCTTTAAAATCTAAAAAATTCAAACTCATCATTTTTTCCAATCCATCCAATCCGACAGGAAAGGTTCTTTCCAAAGAACAACTAAAGGCCCTTGCAAACTTAGCGGAAAACACGGGAGCCTATCTGATCAGCGATGAAATTTACGAACTCTTTGATTATGATAACCAGTTTTTTTCGATTGGTTCGGAATATGAAAAAACCATCACACTCACTGGTTTTTCCAAAACCTACAATATGACTGGTCTTAGGCTTGCCACCATCCTTGCCGAAGACAAGGTGATTAAGGCTCTCACCACCTTACAACAATATACGGTAGTCTGTGCTCCTTCCATCACCCAATGGGCCGGTATCGAAGCCTTAAAAACAGATATGAGTGCATATATTCAAGACTATAAAGAAAAACGTGACTTTGTTTATGAATCTTTAAAAGACTACTACCCCATCCAAAAATCTGGTGGAGCCTTTTATTCCTTCTTCCAAGTTCCTGTCACCGACGAAGAATTCATCCAAAGAGCCGTTAAAAAAGATCTGATCTTAGTTCCTGGATTTATCTTTTGTGATCAAAAGAATTTTGTGCGACTTTCCTTTGCCACCGAATGGGATACTTTGAAACGAGGGATGATAGCATTACAGGAACTTTCTAAGGAAAGTTAAATTCTTTATAGTCAGATTAGATAAGGAAAACTTAGGATTTTATGAACGAATCGATTTGGTTATCTCTTTGGACCCTCTCGACTTATGGAATCCTATTTTTTTTTGGAGCAAGCCTTGCTAGTTTTTATACAACTCTAGCGGAACGAATCCTGACTTTTTGTTACGGTAAAAGAAGAAAGGAATCGCAAGGATTCAAACGCTGGAAAATCATTCTCGCAAAACCGAGCCATTGTCCATCTTGCGGGCATTTGGTGAAAAAAAACCACCTCATACCCATTATTGGTTGGTTTTTGACAAATGGGAAATGTGACTCTTGTGAAACTGATCTACCAAAACTCTACCCACTCACGGAATTTCTATTTGGGCTCGTTGCTATCTTTGTATTTTTTGTTTCAGAAGATATAGCGGGGACTATTTTACTTCTTTTTTTATTTGGACATCTACTCATCTCTATGATGACAGATGTGGCAAAATTTTCCCTCGATTATGAAAATCTTCCCTTTCTCATCGGATTTGGTTTCCTATCCAACTACTTTTTGTTTGGTGAAGCAGGCAACATTGAATCACTTTGGGTCTTTTTCGGGTTTTTAGGTTTTTATCTTTTGATTTATCTTTTGTTCCGTGGGGGGACAGGCCTTGGCGATGTTATCTTTTCACCGATTTTTGCTGCTATTGCCGGAAATCCCTTTTGGATTTTGTATTTTAATTCTGCTTACTTACTTGCCGTCGGGTTTAGTTTTCTTTTACGAAAAAAAGGGGAACCCTTAAAAGGAAAAAAAATTCCGATGGGTCTTTATTTTTCTCTCGGATTATTTTTTACTTATTTTGCAAGACTACTTGTCCATTACTACAACTTGGAGGGATTTCCAATCTATGGAACCATTGAATGAATTACCGCATATGAGAAAACTCTACACTCGCTCTGTTCTTTCGGAAGAAACTGCCGGTTCTGATCCTCTGAAGTTATTTAGTCTTTGGTTTTCTGAAGCAAAAGAAGAAGGTGAAGCCGAACCAAACGCGATGAGCCTTGCCACAGTAGACAAAACGGGCCAACCATCAGTACGCATCGTTTTACTCAAAGGACAGATTCGTGACGAGTTTCAGTTTTTTACCAATTATGATTCGGACAAAGGGAGAGATATTGCAGAGAACCATCTCGTAGCTCTGGGTTTCTTTTGGCCCAAACTCGAAAGGCAAATTCGTATCGAAGGAAGGGCAAAACGCATATCCAAAGAAGAATCGGAAAGTTATTTTGCAATCAGGCCAAGAGAATCCCAAATTGGAGCGTTAACATCAAACCAAAGTTCGGTGGTTCCCTCTAGAGAATTTTTAGAAGAGAAGTTTGCCTCTCTCACAAAAGAATGGGAAGGAAAAGAAATTCCAAAACCAGAAAATTGGGGTGGGTATTCAGTTTCCCCCACTAAAATCGAATTTTGGCAAGGAAGGGTCGGAAGATTACATGATCGGATTCAATTTAAAAGATTCGAATATGGATGGGAAAGGTCTAGGCTATCCCCGTAAGGTATGTATCACTATTCCGAGAGTTGGCTTCTCCAAATAGAGACAAGAAGTTATATGATTTTTAACTAAATTATATATATTAAATAAGAATTACAGAATGAAAATAATAAAGTACCTAATCTTTAATATTATGTTCATTTTGATAATACCTACTTCTTTTGGTCACCAAGGAACTTTAACAAAGTTTAGAAGATATTCTGAAAAATTCGATCTCTTATCAGGAATTGAAGTATTTTATTTTTTAATCATCCTATTTATTACAATAGTTTTCTTTAGTTTTAAAATCAACTTCCACGCTAAATCTTGGATTCATTTCATTTTAAAGTTTCCAGCATTGCTGGTTAGCGTTGTTTTTATCTTTGTCTCTTATCTTATATTGATATACTTATTCTTTTTTGCAATTTTCGAGAGTGGTATATCGAATATACCTGTTACTATCATTCTTTATAGCATTCTATTAACTGTTTTTAAAACTGCCTTTATTACAGTATTCTTAAAATTAAGGAATAAATCCATTTTAGTCTTTTCATCTTTTACCATGCTCTTTATTTCAAATCTCTACTTAATATTTATACCTATTTGGCTATACATACCAGCACCACCTCCCTAAAATATGCGAGATTAATGAAAAAAGAAACTCAGAATAACAAAGACTAATATAAGTTGATCAACCGTGCAAATTTAACAAATGACCTAACTTTGTTTTTTTTGTCTGCAGGTATCGAGTATTTTCTTCCACGGGATCAATCTCAATTGGAACTCGTTCTGTTACATGTAAATTGTAACCTTCGAGTCCCACAATCTTACGAGGGTTATTCGTGATGAGTTTCATTTGTTTCACCCCAATATCTCGTAAAATCTGAGCCCCGATTCCGTATTCTCTTAGGTCAGGAGCAAATCCCAATTTTTCATTGGCTTCGACTGTATCGAGTCCACCCTCTTGCAAAGAATAGGCTTTGAGTTTGTTAATGATCCCAATCCCACGTCCCTCTTGGCGCATATAAAGTAATACACCATTTCCTTCTTTTTCAATCATGCGCAGGGCATTATGGAGTTGAGGCCCACAATCGCAACGCTGCGAAGAAAAAATATCTCCCGTCAAACATTCACTATGAACACGAACAAGCACTGGTTTTTCAGGATCGATCTCACCTTTCACAAGAGCCATATGAATCTTATCATCAATTTGAGTGGAATAAGCTTTGATTTTAAAATCACCAAACTCCGTTGGCAAACTTGCTTCCACTTCCAAATGGATTAATTTTTCTTTATGCCTTCTGTAACGAATTAAATCTTCTATCGTATAAATATTAAGACCGTGTGTTTTTGCAAATTTTTCCAAATCTGGAATCCTTGCCATCGATCCATCGTCATTCATGATTTCACAAATCACACCACTTGGGTAAAGACCAGCTAACTTTGCCAAGTCGACTGCGGCTTCTGTATGGCCTGCCCTACGTAAAACTCCACCCGTAACCGCTTGCAGCGGAAACATATGACCGGGACGCATCAAATCTTCCGATTTGGTCTTTGGATCGAGAAGCGCTTCCACCGTTTTAGCTCTGTCTGGCGCCGAGATTCCCGTAGTCGTTCCATGTTTAGCATCCACAGAAACGGTAAAGGCCGTTCCGTGTTTATCTCCCAAGGAAAGATCATCCACCATCTTTCCGAGACCAAGTGTTTGTAACCTTTCCCTTTCCATCGGGACACAAATGAGTCCGCGACCGTGAGTTGCCATAAAGTTGATTTTGTCTTTGTCTGCAAATTGGGAAGCACAGACCAAATCTCCTTCGTTTTCTCTGTCTTCAGAGTCGACAAGAATGATCATTTTGCCTTGACGGATTTCTTCGATTGCTTCTTCGATCGGACGTATCATGGGGAAAGGCCTCTATATACTAAAACTCTGAAAGCCGTTCCGAATTAAAGAAGATTCCCAAAGAAAGTCATTGATTTTTCCCCTTTCTTTTGTCTAAATATTCCGGATCGGAGGTCATGTGGAACTGAAACTAAACGCAACGGGAAAGATCAAAACCATTGAAATTGCAGGAAAATTCGATATCGAATCCACAGAGGAATTTGAGTCAATCTTTGCAAAACTCATTGAACCAAACCCAAGTATCGTTTCCATCGAAATGAGTCGCCTTGACTATATTGATTCCTCTGGAATTGGGTCTCTTATCAAAAGCCTTAACTCACTCAAAAACAAAAAAGGCAAACTCATCCTTGTTGGTATGAAGCCGATGATTTTGAACGTATTCAAATTAGCAAAATTAGATATGTTTTTTGAAATTATGAATGAAATGGATTTTCGAACCAAATACATTTCCGATGATGATACCGATTCCGAAATCGACGATCTTCTAAAACGAAACTAAGACCCAGACCTCTGCTCCAAATAGTTTTCAATGTACTTGGCAAGTACATCCACTTCGACATTCAACCTTTGGTCTTTTTTCCAAGTATTTGCATTGGTTTTTTCCATTGTCTCAGGAATCAGGATGAGTTGGATATTTCCATCTTTAACATCAACCACAGTTAAGCTGATCCCGTCCAATGTCACCGATCCCTTTTTTACAAAATAACGTTGTAACTCTTTTGGAATCTCCACCCAAAACTCTTCCACTTCCGTCTCGATTTTTTTTCGACTAATCACTTTTGCCATTCCATCCACATGGCCCTGAACCATATGACCACCAAAACGTTGCCCGAGTGCCATAGCTCGTTCTAAATTCACAGTTGAACCTTCCCCTAACCTAGACAAGTTGGTAAGTTCAAGCGATTTAAACGATGCATAAAATTTGAATAAATTGCCTAAGTCAGTAAATTCAGTGACAGTCATACAAGCGCCATTGATGGCAATCGAATCTCCTATTTTTAAATCAGGATTTTCCCATTCTGTTTCAATTGTGAATTGGATTCCCGAATCAATTGGTTCGATCGTGATGACTTTTCCGAGGGTTTCTACAAGTCCAGTAAACATACGTTAAATGCTCCTTTGAGGTTTCCTGATAAAAATACGGTTCGTTCCGACTAGATATTCAGAAACTAATGGTTCATTATGATAAACAAAAGGAATTCCATTGGGAATGGATTTTTTTTCATTTCGAATTTCTAAAATTCGATCTTCTTCCGATAGTTCGTTTTGAAGAAACTTAGGAAAAAAGCTACCAGCCTCGCACAATAAAGTATTGATACCAAGATCTCCGAGAATTTCTAAAAATTTATCCCCATCATCAGGATAAATTAATATACCCTCATAAGGGGAAAGAATTTTGATCTGATCCTCTAATTCTTTCGGAATTGGTTTCGAATCATCATCTGTTAAAATAAAAAAAATACATTTTTTGACTCCAAACTTTTTCGTTAAATCTTTCTGTTTTTCAAAAAAAATCTCTAATGGTAGTTGGTTCTCATCCAAACAAAAAATACGAAAAGGTTGGTAAATATCTTCCTCTAAGCGATGTAATTTTTCAGAATCTTTTGTGTATAATAATAATGAAGAGATAAGTCCAGCACCGGCTTCAAAAAAAGGTTCTAATTCAGTAACCCGTATTCCTGGTTTTTGCGAAAGAATCATTTCTTCTGAAATTCGAAAATGGAGAGAAGGAGTATCGGAAAGAATCGTTCCTGGACCGACAGCAATCGCATCCATTTTGGCTCGAAAGATTTGTAAATACAAATCCATCTCTTCTGAGCTCACACGTTCTTTCTTTTTATCTTTCGATGCATAATTTCCTTCGATCGATGTGGCTGCTTTGATCCAAACCCATGGCCGTCCCGTTTGGATTCGATGTAAAAAACCTTGTAAAAAAGGGAGGGATACCTTTGCAAGCATGGGATCTAAGGCTACAGAAATTCCAGACTCGGAGTATTTTTCCCAATCTCCCGAAGAAACTAAGGGATTGGGATCTCTCCATCCAAGTTTGATTTCTTTTGGTTTTCTTTCGATCACCAAATCACAGCAAGGTGGTGTTTTTCCAAAATGTGTGCAAGGTTCTAAACTGACAGAAAGGATTTGATTTTTTTCTGTTTGGGAATAACGAGAATATAGTTCCCTTTCCGCATGATTGCCGCCAAATTTTTGGGTATGGGCACTGGCAAGAATGGAACCTGATTCATCTGTTAATACAGCAGAAACGGGAGGATTGGCACCGGTTTTTCCCATTGCCAAAAACCCAAGTAAAGAATGCAGAGAATAAGTTTCCTTTCGTTTCTCTGCATCCATAAGACTTTTGTTATGCGAATCTTTTTTTCCTGAGTTGGTCGTAGATCTCAGAAATAGGCGCTGCAATGTAGATGGAAGAATAAGTTCCGACAATTACTCCAAAAAGAAGAACAAAAGCAAAATCATACAATTCCACTGCCCCACCCACAATGATCGCCACAACAGAAATCATTGTCGTAAAGGAGGTATTGATGGTTCTACCCAAGGTTTGAGTGATGGAAACATTTATAATATTAGAAAGAGCTAAGTTGTCTTTTCCATGTGCATTTTCTCGGATTCGGTCAAATACCACAATTTTATCGTTTATAGAATAACCAAGGAGAGTGAGAAGTGCGGCAATGATCGGGACACTTGGTTTGATTTGTAAAAATCCAATGAGTGCCAAAGTCATGAGAATATCATGAACCAGAGCAATGGAAGAAGCCAAAGCAAATTTGAACTGAGACCGAATGCTCAAATACAAAAGAATGATCGCAAGTGTTGTGAGAAGAAGTGTGATACCTACTTCAGTCAACTCACCACCAACCACTGCACCCACTTGGTCAGCCGAAAGAACTTTTTCTTTAGGAAGTTTGTATTCGTATCTTAGGAGTTGGACAAACCGATCAATGGCAGAAGTAGAAGACTCTCTGTTTGATTCTGGAATTTCTTTGTACAAAGTTTCTATGGTATCAAGAGAGCCAAGTCCGATATCCAATTGATAAATATTCTTTTCTTTTTCGAGAAGAATTACAACGGCTTCAATGTTTTTAGATTGGAAATATCCATCCAAATCACTGCGAGTTTTGTCTGCTGGAAGTTCCACGACAGTACGAAGCCCACCATTAAAATCAAGTGAGTGAGCAAACCCACCATACTTACCAAAGGTGACTGCAAAACCAAAAACAATCGCTAAAAACGAAAAACTAAGAGTGAAGTATTTATATTTTGTGAAATTGATATTACGCATTTGTTGTCTCCTTTTTTCCAAAGAAGAAAGGTCTTAAATTTAAATGATGAACGCCCATTCGGTTCACTGCTAACTCCATAAATAATCTGGAGAGGAAAAGAGAAGTAAATAGCGTTGTGACAATCCCCCAACAAAGAGTGATCGCAAAACCTTTGATCGGTCCGTTACCAAGTCGAATCATCAAAATCCCTGCAATGAGTGTGGTTACGTTTGCATCCATAATGGTCCAAAATGCGTTTTCAAAACCGCGAGTCACCGCAATCGAAAGTGCCCTACCTTCTTCTATCTCCTCTCTAATCCTTTCATAAATGATGACGTTTGCATCCACGGCCATACCTGCCGTCAAAATGATCCCGGCAATTCCAGGAAGAGTCAAAGTAAAGTCCATCAATGTGAGAAGTGCCGCTAAAATGACCAGGTTAACAAGAAGAGATAAGTCAGCAATAAAGCCACCTAATCTGTAATAGAAGATCATATAAACCATTACCAAAAAGAATCCAATGGCAACGGCTTTTACCCCTACCTCAATGGATTCAATTCCAAGTGTTGGTCCAATGAATCGCATCTCCAAAACAGAAAGTGGAATTGGAAGTGCTCCCTCAGAAATTACGTTTGCCAATCGAATGGCTTCTTGTTCAGAAAAACTTCCAGAAATTTCTGCCCGACCACCAGCAATCGGATCATTGATGACTGGATTGGAAATGACTTTATCTCCCCAAACAATCGCTAGGTTACGTCCACGGTTTTGCGAAGTAAGATCAAAAAACTTTTCTGCTCCATTGGGAGTGAGAGTAAAACTAACCATCCATCCATAGGAATTGGAGTTATAAGAAGGTTGGGCATTGGTCATATCATTACCGGACAAAGCAATCTTACGTTCCAAAACCACAAAACTACGAGGAAGAAGTGCTGACTTTGCTGCATTCCCACGGGCCCACATCGCATAGACTTTGAAGTCTTTAGGGATATTGTATTTTTTTTCTAATCCTTCTAAAAACTCATCTTGGGCTTTTTTTCCTGCCTTGTTTTTAACAAGCTCTTGGAATAAAAATATATCCGTATTTTCCCTTTTCCCTAAATCCATCATACGACGTTCGTTGTCTGCGATTTGGCTCTTGTATAGGAAAGGAGTTGGTTCTTCCAAACGATATTCTACTGTTTCCGTGTTTTGTAGAATTTCTAAAATGGCTGCTGAATTGGAAACACCTGGAAGAGAAACTTCGATCGCATCTTGTTCTTTTTGGATACGAACTTGAGGCTCCGTTAGGTTTTGAGTCGTCAGACGATTATCAATAATCATCTTCGCCTTTTCTAATTCCACAATTTTACGCATGGGAGAAAGATCAAAACTAGATTCAATTTCAGCAAGTCTTGACTTTGCCTTTTCTTTTTCTTCTGGTTTAGTAGCCTGGTTACTGAGTGTTAGGTTCAGTTCCGTTAACTCTTTTGCATAAAGGTCTTTGAGTTTGGAAGTATAATCATCAAAGTCACCTTTTAGGACTACTCTCATTCCACCTTGTAAATCAAGACCCAATTTAATGGATAAAGATTTTCCACCACGAATTGTTTCTTCAATCCATGTAGGTTCTAATCTATTTTTGGATTCACTGACCAAATTTTGATTTTCTTGGGAGATTTGATTGATCTTTGCAGAAGTAATGAATCGTCCTTTGACTATATAAAACGGATTTTCTTTAGGGGGAAGAGTGCCCTGCGGTTCAATGGTCCAACCAGATGTTTTACCATAATCTTTCGCCCAACGATCAAAAAGTGCATTCACCAATTCTTTTTGATTTGCCTCAGGTAGAGAATAAACATCATCTTTCACAACGATCTTTAATGTACGATCGGCAAAGTTCGGATACAAAATGGTAAAGGAAACCGCCAGAATCAAAAAAGGTAGAATCAATAGTCGATACGATTGCAAGTTAGTTTGCTCCTAAAATTATTATCTTCTATAAGAACGACTGCTAGAACCCGGGCGAGCGGATCTAAGTCTATAAAACGCAAAGAGAATGATAATCCCAAGGATCATCATTGCTTTTTTATATTTAGCAAAAAAATCAGAGAAACTAAACAGAGATTTTCCAGTTTCTTTGTTGGAAGAGAGGTTTGTTTCCACACTTCCAGTTTCTGTTTTTCCCATTTTTAAATCCGAAGCAAAACCAGGAAGTCCCGTTGGTTCCACGGAAACATTTGAATCCATCCACATACCATTATTCACTACTTCCTCTTCTTCCACAACCGCTACTTGTTTGTCTAAACCAGGAAGGGATTTGTCTGTTACAGGAACAGTTGTATTCTGATTGGGATTTGAAACTAGGTTTGTGTTTTGAGGAAGAGTCTCCCCTGTGAGTTGGTTTTGTTTGGATTTCTTTTTCGATTTCTTCTTTTTACCTGTAGTGGTTCCAGTTGTAGTCACAATGTTTGTTTGTTTTTTTGTTGTGATTACATTTGTTTCTTCTTTGGGTTTGGTGGTTGTCGATTTAGGTTTATCATTTACCTTATCTAAAAAGTCCAAACCCTCCTGTGCAAAGAGAGAAACAGAAAAACAAAGTGTTACGGTAATTAAGAAGAGTCTCTTCATCTTAGGCTTTCTTCTTCAGAATAGCGCTAGTTTCAAAAGTTACGTTTGTGTTCGCAGCAACACTCAAAACGACTGTTTCGTTATTGTCTTTGAACTCTACGATCTTTCCATGAAGGCCACTATTTGTGACTACGTTGTCCCCTTTTTGAAGGTTAGTTATCATCTCTTTTCTTTTTTTCTCTTCTTTTTTGTTCGGAAGAATCACAAGAAAGTACATAGCAACTAACATGATCGGAATGATGATGAGTGACTGGAGAGACGACTTTGCACCTTCTTCTTGGGCAAGGATGAGGATTTCTGGTGTTAAAAAGTTAAAATTGAGCATAGCTATTTATCCAATGTTTACAGGCCTTATCTTAAATTCAATGTTTCACGAACGAATCGGAGAACTTTTTTCTCAAGGAGTGCTGTTTTGGCAGTTTCGTATCCGGTTCTTATATCCTTTGTGGCCCCTAGTAAAAACATAGCAACACCCGCATTCAGTGCCACCATGGAAGTGCCCCCGGAGGATTCGCTCGGATCCAAAACTGCTCGAAATAGAGCTTCTGCCCCTTCTTTCGAAGAAGAGAACACTGTATTTCTGTCCAATTCCTTGGAATTTAGGCCTAGTTCCTTAGGGTCAAAGGAGAGTTCCTTCGTATCCTTTCCGTCAAAATAGGCAAAATCTGTTTCTTCAAAGATGGAAAATTCATCCAGTCCATCCCGAGAGTGGCAGACAATCGCCCGTTTGGAGCCAAGTCTTCCCAAAATCTCCGCCATCGGTAAACAAAGTGATTTATCGTATACCCCGACCATTTGGTGAGAAGGAGAAAAGGGATTGGAAAGTGGTCCAATCAAATTGAAAAAAGTGCGAAAGCCCAAGGCAGTACGAACAGGGCCTGCATATTTCATGGCTGGGTGCCAAGCGGGAGCAAACAAAAATACAAATCCGGTACGGAGGAATTCAGATTCAGAATCCGCTGTAGACTGGTCTAGTTTGTAACCAAGGCCGGACAAAATATCGGAACTACCAGAAAGGGACGATACAGAACGATTTCCGTGTTTAGCGACTTTGAACCCAAGGCTTGTCAGTGTGAGTGCAGATAAAGTGGAAACATTCAATGTTCCCTTTCCATCGCCCCCTGTTCCACAAGTATCCAAAAATTCAAAATCAAATTGTTTGGAAGGTTTGATCGCATGGTTACGCATGGCACGAACAAATCCGTATAATTCGTCCGTTGTTTCTCCCTTCATTTTCATCGCAGTCAGAAAAGAAGCAAGGACAGATTCCGAAACTTTTCCATCCATCACCTCACTTAAAAAAAATTCGGCATGGTCATCCACTAGGTGGTGTCCAGAAACAACTTGTCCGAGTATTTCTTTAACTGTTGGCGCGGTCATAAAAAATCCTTTTTAGATTGGAAAAAGTTAACAACTGATAATTGGTCACAATATAACGAAGACCAGAAATAACGGTGATGAATGTTGTGAATAACATTCCGAAATACGGAACAAAAGAAGCAATGGAGTCAAAAAAATCTTTAAAACTTAAACTCTCTGTTGTTTTAACAAGAGTATAAAACTCATTTGCATGTTGCGAGGCCACTTCAAATGTAGAATACCCTGCCAATTTTCCCATAGCATAGGTTTCATTGATCATTGCTCTTCTTTTTCCTGAGATTAACATAAACACAACTAAGATCATTAGAATGGCACCCATCTGAAAGGCAGTTTTTACCTTTCCCATCATAGTGGTGCGAAGGCTATTTCCTGACCGAACGGCAATATAACGAAGGAAGGTGATGAGCATATCGCGCCCAATGATGAGGACGACCATCCAAACTTCGATAGGTTCGTGGATGAATAAAAAAGTAACAAAACACCCAATGACTAAAAATTTATCAGCAAGCGGATCGAGAAATTTTCCGAACTCAGTTTGTTGGTTCCACTTACGGGCTAAGTATCCATCTACAAGATCCGTAAGGGAAGCAAGAGCAAAGAGGACGAAGGCAAAGATTTGGTATTCCCATTCCTTTTGGAATAAGGCAAAGATAAAAAAAGGAAGTGCAAGGACCCGAAGCACAGTGAGTAAGTTCGGGATATTGGCAATTGTTTTCCAATCTTCCACTAAACCACCCAAGTCCCGGACATATCTAATTCATAAAAAGAATCCACTCTTACCTGACCAAACTGGCCGAGTTTCAATCCTTCTTCTTCCACATAAACAACTTCATCAATCTCTGGTGCATCTTGGAAACGACGGACAATGGCACCCTTTTCCAAAACTTCATCCACGACTGCAGGATAAAGTTTTCCAATCCGTTTTTGGTGGATGGACTTCAAAGTTCCGAGATAAGCATCACGCACTAAGTTTACACGTCGAGCGATCTCTTTATCTTTCAGTTGTCCATCCATGGTGGCACCCTTCGTTCCCTCTTGCGGGGAATATGGAAATAGATTTACCTTTTCGGGTTTTACATCTTCCACGAACCGAATGATCTCTTCCACATCATCCATCGTTTCTCCAGGAAAACCTAAAATAAAGGAAGTGCGTATTTCCAAATCAGGTCTTAGAGCCCTTGCCTTTTCGAATAAAGATTTGAAGTAAGAATATTCACCAGTGCGATTCATCGATTTTAAAACAGACTTGGAAACATGTTGTAAAGGGCTTTCCAAATACGGGGCAATCTTAGGAATTTCTCCATAAAGATCGAGTAACTTTTCTGTTTTTTTATCTGGATACAGGTAAAGCAGGCGAAGAAGTTCTACTCCGTCTACATTTGCAACGGAACGAACCAAATCCAAAAGTTTATCCGTGTCCTTGCCATAAAACACTGTATCCTGAGAAACAAGACAGATCTCTTTAGATCCGGCTTTCACTGCAAGTTTGGTTTGAGATAATACATCGGTGAAATCTGTATCTCGGTATTTTCCACGTAAGTTAGGAATGATGCAGAAGTGACAACCTCGGTTGCAACCATCAGAAATTTTTACGTATGAGTATGGTTTGGAATAATTTTCTATTCCTTTACTCGTGGTGAGTCTTTCAAGAAGGTCTTCGTTAAATTCGGAGAGGTCTTTGAATTCCAAAGGAAAACTTTTTCTTAAAATCTCCCCTGCTTTATCATATTTCCCAGTTCCAAAATGTAGATCCACTTCAGGAAGGTCATCGGAGATTTCTTTTCCTGCGCGTTCTGCAAAACATCCAACAACCACTAACTTTTGTTTGTTTTTCTTTTTGATATCAATGGAATCCAAAATGGTTTGGATGGTTTCCTTGGTTGCATCTTGGATGAATGTGCAGGTATTGACTAAGTGAAAGTCACTGGCTTCAGGACCAGCCGCAGGAAGAAGACCTTCCTTTAGGAGGGACTGGTGCATGGCCATAGAATCTACGGTGTTTTTGGGACAACCGAGTGTCGTGATAAAAAACGACTTCGGTGTTTCTTCCGTTTTTTCTTTTAGTTTTGGCATTACTCGCCTAACTCTCCAATAATAGACTGTGTCGAATCATAAGGATTTGGTTTTCGAATGAAGATTTTTTTGACGAGTTTTCCTGGTTTTCCAAGAACAGAACGTTCTTTTCCGTTTTGGACCATTTCCACGGCACCACCATCACCGACTTTAATTTCAAGTCGATCTCGGGCTTCTAAGTGTTTGACCTCTCCAGCAGAAACAAGTCCCCTCTCCCCCATCTGACCATCTAACACAAATTCAACGTAACTTGGTTTAGAGAAAAAGAGTGTAACTTGGATTGGAACATCGCCAACCGGAGATTTTACAGCAACACCTTCTCTTTCTTCTTTTAAAGTCACAAGAACTTTGGCAGATTTTTCCGTCACTGCTTGTGTTACCACACGGATGTCACGACGAAGAGACGACAATTCTTCGATACGATAAGAAAGGATGGTTTCCTCTCCTTCAGCAGTTTGAAAGAAGTATACATTTTTTTCAGGGAAGATATTAAACCCAAGGTTTGCTTTTCCATTGGAAACCCCTTTGATAAACATCTTACACTGTTGGTTGTTGACACTAAAACTCACACCGCGGTCTTCTGTTAAAATAAAAGGAACACTTGCGTTTTCGGGAACACTTTGAGAAACAAAGTTAATCCCTGAAGGAATGTCGGAACTTGCTACGGTTTCTACAGTGGAACCCACTTCTGTGGTTTCCTCATCCATCGAACCTGAGTTGGAATCTTCAAAACTAATATAAATGATATAAGCCGAGATCACAAAAAGAAATACAGAAACTAGACTTATGATTTTATTTCGATCTAAGTTTAAAGGAGTGGTAGTCGGTCTAGTGAGTTCTTCCAAAGGAGCTTGTGATTCTTCAATTTGTTCACCACGGTAAAGATTGAGTAACATAGCAGCATCTAACTTTAGATAACTTGCATAGTTTTTTAAAAACCCGAGAGCGAAGGTCTCTGCTGGAAATTGAGAATAATCTTCTGTTTCCAAAGCAATGATGTATTTGGCTGCGATATTTGTTTCTTTCGCAACATCTTTCACTGAAAGTTTTTTATCTTCTCTCGCTTCTCGAATGATTTGACCGACTCGTTTTGTGTTCAAAATGATATCCTCTTTGCTTAGTTCTCGGAGACAAGAGGGTTGTTAACAATCTTCGCGTTCCCGCTCATGTGAAAATTGAAAACTCCGTCTTGGATTTCTTCAGAAAAATTAATATTGGAAAATGAGATGGTGGTTACTTTTCCGCGACCATCAGTAGCCACTGCTTTTTTGATTAAATAGGATTCGGAATCAACAAATAGTTTCATTTTTTCGAATCCACCAATTTTTTCTCTTTGGTCAAGATCTAACACAAAGTATTTGGTTGTGTCCCCCATAGAACGAGGTTGTTCAATGGTATCAAATTTATAATGGTATTTACGAAAGAGGCGGTTTAGGCCATCGGGGCTGTTAGTAGTAAAGATTGGTCCGGATGTATTTTTACGATCGAGGGTTAAATCCTGTTTTCCAACGGCACCTAACCTTTTGATAAAGATATGAAGTGTTTTTCCATCGGATACAATTTCGTCCCCTTCTGGTTCGGCAAAGTTGTATCTGATTTTTCCGGGACGTTTGTAAAAACATTTCCCGCGCATCTGTTTTTCCTTTTTGTTGTCTTCTGTTTTGATGAGAAAATCAGCCGAATAGGAATTGATATCACTAAAGTTCTTCTTTATCTTTTTCACCACTTCGGAGGGTGAATGCCAATTGTGAGCCGGACTTGTTTGGGCACCAAGAGAAACACCCAAAACAAGCAACAAAGATCCGATCCATACTTTCATAGATTCCCAGTTTTTCAGACAAACTTCTCTTGTCGATGATTTACGCTGAACGCAGGATTTCCCGGGGTTTAGCCCCGACTTGAGGTGAAACATAACCCCTCATTTCCATCAGTTCCATAAGCCTTGCCGCTTTGTTGTAACCGATTCTCATCCTTCTTTGTAAGTAACTTGCACTAGCCTTTTTTTCGGTGACTACAATGTTCCACGCTTCATCAAAAAGTTCCTCATCTTCGTCTGAGGCCATTTCAATGCTCGTTTCATCGTCCCAATTCATTTCCACGTAAGCAGGAGCACCCTGTTTTTTGGCCTCTTCCACAATGGACTCAATTTCTTTTTCTTCGATAAAGGGTGCTTGGATTCGCATAAGGTCGCTGGAAGTCGGAGACCGGTATAAGAAGTCCCCTTTTCCAAGTAGGGTCTCAGCCCCACTGGTATCCAGAATGGTTCTAGAGTCTGTTTTTTGCGCCACTTGGAAGGCCACCCGAGCCGGACAATTGGCTTTGATCACACCTGTGATCACATCCACAGACGGCCTTTGGGTTGCCATCACCAAATGGATTCCGACCGCTCTTGCTTTTTGGGAAATCCTTTGGATCTGTTCTTCCAAATCCTTTCCTGAAACCATCATTAAGTCCGCAAGCTCATCAATAAAGATCACAATGTACGGCAGTTTTTGAAAGCCCTTCGCATGAGCATATTCATCCACCTTTTCATTGAAACTTTTGAAGTCCCTACTTTTCAATTGCGAGATCATTTGGTAACGGCTCTCCATTTCTTGGATGGCCCAAGAGAGAGCCTTTGTTGCTTTTTTAGGATCTGTGATCACTGGCATAAGGAGGTGCGGGATTCCTTCATAAAGAGTCATCTCTACCATTTTTGGATCGATCATAATGAAACGCACTTCTTCGGGGGAACGAGTGCAGATAAGACTTGTGATCATCGCATTGATACTCACCGACTTACCAGAACCCGTGGTTCCTGCCACAAGTAAGTGAGGAAGTTTGGCGATATCGATCATCACAAGTTTTCCGGAGATATCTTTTCCAATACAGATGGATAAGTCTTTGGCCTTATGTTGGAGGATGGTATCTTTTAGAATCTCTGACAAAAATACATCTTCACGGATTCGGTTTGGAACTTCGATTCCAATCGACGCCTTACCAGGGATAGGTGCCACAATCCGAATATTTTTCACTTCGAGGTAGGCACGAATTTCATCTGATAGGGAAACAATCCGGTTCAGTTTGATTCCATTCGGGATGGTGATCTCATACCTTGTGATGATGGGCCCTCTTTCCTTGGTAATCACTTTGGATTCAATTCCAAAATGCCCAGTGGACTCTTCGATTTTGCGAGAGATCAAATCCAGTTCAGAATCATTTTTTAGAATGTTCGCTACTGGAACTTGGTGAGAAGAAAGAAGCCTTGGAGAGATATAATACTTACCCTTTTTTAGTTTAGGTTTGGGAACCATAGAACCAAACATCAGTTCTTGTTGTTCTTTCGATTCTTTTGGTTCTAACTTTTTCTTTCCAAAATTTCCAGAACTAAGATTGGATTTTACTAATGGAGAACTCTCTTCCACCGCCAATGTTTCCAGAGTTTCCTCTTCGTAAATGTCTTGGTTTTCCTCATCATCTTCTTCAGAAGATTCTTCCTCATCACTTGCATCCCAACCGGTTTCTTCCACAAGAGACAAACGAACCGATTCTGGAATTTGAATGGCCTCTGAAGTTGTATTTACTTCTTCTTTTGTGTAGGAGAACGAACTTGTTTCGGACCGAATCTCTACAGATTCTGTTTCCTCAGATGTTTCTTCTTCCAAATCCTCTTCCTCATCATAAACAAAGGAAGAAAGACTAGAGGACTCAAGAATTTGGGTATCTCTACCAAAAGCAGACTTTACAGGGTCTAGTTTTGGAAGTTCTAAATTTTCTAATCCTAGAGCCTCATCCAATTTTGGTTTCCATTTGGCCTCCGGAAATTGGAAAAGAATTTTAGATTCTCTGGTACTTTCAATCTCTTCCAATTCCGCAGGTGCTCGCCTGTGATCAGTTAGTTTTAATTTCGAAATCAAAATTTCATTTTTCTCAAATTCGGCAAAAGAATCGAGTTTGGATTCTTGTTTTTGAAATCGAAATACTTTTCCTGCCTCATCAAAAAATCCTTCAAAATGTGAAGTATTGCGGTAACGAACGGATGGTGTTTTACGGGATGGAATTACTTCAATACCTTCCCCTTGATCATTACTCTCCACAGAATTTCTTTCCTCTTGGAAATAGGAATTCCGGTTAGAACCATCTCTTTTGGAACGGGAAATTCCATTTGGATTCGGAGTTTTTTTCTCATCTGCCACCACATTCCAAAAATGATTGGAAAGATCTTCTTTTGATTCTTCTTCTGTCTGCACAGCAAACCATTGTTTGTTTCGAATTTCATCTTCCGTTCCTCGGCGAGTCGAAACCACTGATTCTAAAAAGGAAGGTAGTCTCAAATGAGGAAGTTCGTTTCTTCCTCCCATCAACCGGTAAATTCCATTGGAGTATTTGTTGATAGCAGCAAATGTAAAAGACCAAGCCCCGTCTTCTAACCAAATCACTGCAAAGTATAAGTATAAAAAGAATACGACTAGGATTCGCCCTGTCTCTCCAAAGAGATAAGAAAAAACCCAAGAGAAAAATTGCCCAAGGATTCCACCGCTATCTCCGACATGACCCAGAGGAGTTTCCAAAAGATTCAAACTCACAGTCGTCGCAACAAGAAAGAGAGGGAAAAAAAGAGCCTTACTGAGTCGATCAAAGTCAGGGTTTCGTAAAGAAAGAACACCTAACATCAAAATAAAACCTGCGAGTAAAAAAGAGGACTTTCCTAAAATATAAAGTAATGTAAAGGCAATGTAATGACCAAGCCTTCCAAACCAATTGAAAAGCGACCCATCATCCCCTTCCTGAAACGAAAAGAGAGAGAGAAGTAAAAACACACCGGAAAATACTAATAGATACGGAAGGAAGTCTTTGCGTGGAAAAGTCCATCCCCATACGGATTTTTTAGGGTCCATACGGGAAATATCGGACGGTTTTGAGACATAGATAGAAAAAAAATGGAAGCCGAGAACCGATCTTTAAGCCAAAATTTTAACCCTTAAAATTGGTAAAATTGGCGTCAAAATTGAAATTAGCATTTCGAATCGCCGCCATCACCTCTTGTAAATCGTCCTTTTTTTTGCCCACAACTCGGACAGAATCCCCTTGGATGGTGGCTTGAACCTTTAATTTTTGGTCTTTGATGAGAGTGGTGATTTGTTTGGTTTGTTCTTTGTCCAAACCATTCTGGATTTTTACTTTTTGGCGCACCGTTTGGCCCGTCGCCGATTCAATTTTGGAGTCAAAATCAAAGGCCTTGAGGCTGATTCCCCGTTTGGCCATTTTGGTGGTGAGGACATCAATCACCTGTTTGAGTTTGATATCGTTTTCCGAAGTCAAAACCAAACTATCTTCTGTCAATTTGATCTCCGAGTTGGATCCTTTAAAATCAAACCTTGTTTGGATCTCGGTCATGGCCTGAGCCACGGCGTTTTGTAATTCCGGTCTTTCGATTTTTGATACAATGTCAAATGATGGATCTTGAGCCATACTTTACTCCTTACTTACCTTAATGTCTGTTATCCTAATTTCTTTTTGGAAAGTTCCAAGGCAAATTCCAAAGCGACTCCAAGGCTCTCCGGTTTTTTGCCACCACCTTGTGCCATATCTGGTCTTCCCCCTCCCTTACCATCTAACATCACCAAGGTTTCTTTTAATAGATCCCCACAGTGGATTCCCCTTTCATTCAAAACCTTGTTACACATAAATACAAGTGTACTCGCTTCCCCATCAATTGATCCAAATAGGCATAGGATTTCTGGTTCTTTGGCTTTGAGACTATCTGCTAAATCTTTTAAAGCTTTTGCATCGACAGCTTCAAAAACTTCTGTCACCACTTTTCCTTTGGAAAAGGAATGTGCTTTCTTCAGAAGTCCATCCACAAGTTCTGGATTCATTTGAAAGCTTAATTGTTCCTTTTTCTTTTTTGCTTTGAAAAGGGAAGCGGACTTTTCTTCGAGTTCCGTTTCTAAATCCTCTCGAAGTTTTCGTAAATGTTCAACTGCGGCATTTCCTTCTTTCACAAAAAGGCTTTGTAAGTCTTCGGGAGCTGGCACTGGAGAAACAATTCCAAATTCTTTCAAATCTCCAAAGGTTTCTTTGGCTGACAAGTTATGAGTTTCTATTTTTGCTGCCAGTGTTTGGAACTGCGATAAAAAGTATTCAATGACGGAATCCCCACAAATGGCTTCGACCCTACGGTTTCCTGCACCAGGGCTTCCTTCTTTGATGATAGCAAAGTATCCTATTTCTTTTGTGTTCGAAACATGGGTTCCCCCACAAAATTCTTTGGACTTATCACCCATAGAAATCACACGAACAGAACTCCCATATTTCTCATCAAACATGGATAAGGCGCCCGATTGTTTAGCAGTATCGATGTCCAAAACTTCTGTTTTGACGGGAATTTTGGCATTCACTGCCTCATTTACATCTTTTTCGATAGAGATAATTTCTTCTTCCGAAAGAGCTTTTGGATGCGAAAAATCAAATCGTAAATAATCAGAAGAAACTATGGAACCTTTTTGTGCCACGTGAGTCCCGAGAATTCTACGAAGGGCTCCGTTTAACAAATGTGTGCCGGAGTGGTGGTTGGCTAAATTTTGGCGACGAGCGGTGTCAATCTCTGCTTCAATGGTTTCCCCTACAGAAATTTTCCCTTTCAAAATGATTCCGAGATGTAAAAAGGTTTCGTTTTCTTTTTGAGTGTCTTGGACTTGGAACTGGAATCCCTCTTTTTTTAGGTATCCCCAGTCACCGATTTGACCACCGCCCTCCGCATAAAATGGAGTTTTGTCGAGAACCACAACAGCATCCGATCCTTGGATTGCCTCTTTCACAGACTTTCCATCCACAAAAAGATATAAAACTTTGGCGTTAGATTTTGTTTCTGTATATCCTAAAAATTCTGTTTTGAGTTCGGGACTTGCGCTAATGCCAGTTAGGTATTGGACTTTTTTTCCTTTCCAACTAGCACGAGAAAGATCACGGTCTTTTTCAAGTTCGGCTTCAAATCCCTTATCATCAAAACCAAACCCTCGGTCTTCCACAAGTTCTTTTGTCATTTCACGTGGGAACCCATAAGTGGAATACAATCGAAACCCTTCTTTTCCAGTAACCAAAGTTTCGCCATTTGATTTCATCTGGCTTAACAAAGATTCTAATTCTTCCAATCCCACTTCTAAAGTGTGTAAAAAGAGTTCTTCTTCTTTTTTTAAGATGGATTCAATGTCTCCCGCTTTGTCTTTCAGTTCAGGATACCGAACACTATACAAATCTCGAAGTGTCGCAATTAATTTGTATAAAAATGGTTCGTGGATTCCCAGTTTCCTTGCAAAAAGTGAGGCTCTTCGAATGAGCCTACGAATCACATACCCACGTCCCGTTCGATCAGGATAAATTCCGTCCCCTAACGAAAAGAATACGGAACGGGAATGGTCTGTGATCACTCGGAAAGATTGTTTTGTAGATTCGTCGTAAGTTTTTCCAGATAACTCTTCAATTTTACGAATGATGGATTTTAATTCATCTGTATCGTAAACAGAATCCACTTCTTGCAGTAACATAGCCACTCGCTCAAGCCCAGATCCTGTATCAATTCCTGTTTGTTTTAATGGAAGGAGTTCCCCAGAAACAGTTTGGTTAAATTGGTTAAATACTAAATTCCAATATTCTAAATAACGATCGCACTCACAACCTGGTTTACAATCGGGACTATTTCCACAATTCGGGCCCCCTTTTTCTGGACCACGATCCAAATACAATTCCGAACAAGGACCACAGGCCCCACTGTCGCCCGCAGGTCCCCAAAAATTATCTTTTTTCCCAAGCCTTACAATTCGTTCTTCTGGGATTCCGGCTTCCATCCAAATCTTTTTGGCTTCATCATCATCTAAGTAAATGGTCACCCAAATTTTTTCTTTTGGAATATGGAGATGGTTTAATGAAAAATCTAACGCGTATTCAATGGCTTCTTTTTTGAAATAATCGCCAAAGGAAAAATTTCCAAGCATTTCAAAGAACGTACAATGTCTTTCTGTTTTCCCAACCACCTCTAAATCGGTAGTGCGAACACATTTTTGAACCGAAGCAGCGCGAGTGTAGGGTAACTCCACAGCTCCCGTAAACAAAGGTTTGAACTGAACCATTCCGGCGGTTGTGAATAAAAGTGTTGGATCACCCTTAGGGATGAGGCTTGAGGAAGGCACAATGGTGTGGCCTTTCCCTTTGAAGTAACTAGTATACAACTCTGCAATTTCGCGGACGGTTTTCGACATCATACACTTACAGCGAAATCGGTTTCACCTTCTAGGGCAAGGAATTTAGAAGTTAACTCTGCCGTAATTCTTTGTATTGGAGAAAAGAAAACAAGGCAAAACAGAGAAACATCCCACCGAGAATTCCAAAGGTAAGTTGCGGCCCAATGGTGTCCGCAAGTAGGGCAGAAAAAAATCCAGAAACCGCCGGTGTGAATTGGAAACACACCGTATAAAGAGATAGGATTCTCCCGCGGAGCCCATCCTCGGCACGTTTTTGCAAAATGGCCGGAAGGAGACTCGAAAGAACTCCCCCAGACACTCCAAAACAAAACAAAAAGAAAGAAGTGGCTTCTGGTTTTCCAAAAGGAACAAATCCCAAAAAGAAAAAAGAGGATAAAGAAAATACAATCAGTAGAACAAGACCCTTTCTTTCCAAATGATGGAAGAGGATGGTGAGAACTCCGCCCAGGAACAAACCCGGCCCTAAAAAGACAAGAACCGTCCCCCTTGCGAGCTCCCCAAGTCCCAGTTCATTTCGCACATATTTAGGAAGGATGACTTGGATGGGGCCAAGAGCAAGCATACTGAGGATTGCCATATACATCACTTGTCTAGAGACTGGATCTAGTTTTAGGAAATCTAAAACTAGTTTCAGATTTGCAGAGAATGAAGGAATTTTCTCAAGTTTGGAAACACCCAAACCATCGTTTAAATTATGAATTTTTAAATCGTACCTTAACATTGTAAAGGCGACCATAGAAAAAAAATGGAATGAAGCTAAAACCAAAAAAAGAGATGAATACCCGCCCTCTTCCCGAAACCAACCCACAGCCAGTGGACTCATCCCAAAAGCAAAAATTAAAAGTAAGTTTCCAGCAATGGTATGAAAAACAAGCCGATGCGACTCCATCACTTCTCGTAAAATCGCCATTCGCCCAGGAAGCACTGTTGTCATTCCGATCCCATTCACAAAAGCCAAAGGTAATAATAAAAGTGGATAAGATTGGAAAAGTTCAGAAAAAGCACCTAACAAAAATGATGCGACAAATAGAAAAAACTGAAAACTCACAACCACCCATTTTTTGGAAAAATGATCGAGTAAATATCCTGTGTATAGGAAGAAAATGGGAAAAGGTAAAAATAGGAAAAAGAAAACTATCCCCGAGAAACCCTTTACGGTGTCCAAGGTTTGACAAAAAATAACGATCGAATACAAAAAACAACTACTGGCAAAGGTACCAATTGCAAAGGCAAAATAAAATATGATTTGATTCAACTGAAGACCTACCTAAAAAAAAAGCCTCCCGGACAGGAGGCTTTGGATCGGAAAAAAGAGGATTTTCCGATTAACGTTTAGAGAACTGAGTTCCTCGACGAGCTTTGCGTAGACCGTATTTTTTACGTTCCACCATACGGCTATCGCGAGTGAGAAATCCTTCTTTTTTCAAAGTTGGTTTCAAAGACTCATTGAATGCCACAAGTGCGCGAGCCACTGCATGACGGATAGCTCCCACTTGGCCAACCACTCCACCACCAGTTACATTGAGTGCAATGTCGTATTTGTCACGAGCTTCTAAAACAAGAAGAGGTTCAAGAGCACGACGAACTAAGTGCTCTCCGTTTTTAATGTAATCTTTTACATCTTTATGGTTTACTGTGATTTTTCCAGTTCCAGATGCGATTTTTGCACGTGCAACGGATGTTTTGCGTCGGCCTACTGCCCAAACTGCTTTTTGCGCCATATTATTTCAACTCCAGTTTTAGGGGCTTTTGAGCTCCCAAGTTGTGGTCATTACCAGCAAATACGCGGCAATTTCTCAACATTTGGTCACCTAACTTAGATTTAGGTAACATTCCTTTAACAGCTTCCATGATCACTCTTTCTGGATTCTCTTGAATCAGTTTGTGAAAAGCAATTGCTGTCATACCACCTGGGTAACGTGAATGGTGGTAGTAAATTTTTTGTTCTCTTTTGCGACCTGTTACAGCCACTTTCGAAGCATTAACGATAATGATGTTATCACCACAATCCTGGTTAGGAGTGAAGGTAGATTTGTGTTTTCCGCGAAGGCGAGAAGCTACTTGACTTGCCAATCTTCCGAGAGTCTTATCAGTTGCGTCCACAACAAACCACTGTTTTTGTACGGCTTCTTTTGCAATAGAAGGGGTCTTGTGGGCTTTAGACAATAGTTCCATAAGTACGAGATTTTCCTCTTTTATGTCAGGATTTTCGGTTTTCACACCGGGTCAAACAAATTTATTGGGATTTAACTTTGAAAGAATCCGAAATTATACGCACTTTGTTTGGACGAACTCCTCCTCCTGAGGACGATTGTTACTTCTTGGCACCGAACCGCCTCGTCACCACGGACTCTTTGTCCGAAGGCACCCATTTTCTCCACGAATGGTCAGATGCAGCCATTTTGGCGAGAAAACTTGTCGAAGTGAATGTTTCCGACATCATTGCCTCTGGTGGAAAACCAAAGGAATGTTTTTTAAACCTAGGTCTATCCCCTCTTTCTCAGAAAAAAGAATGGGTTCGTAGTTTTTCCAAGGAATTACGGAAATCCTTAGACCAATATGGGATGAAACTAGCGGGAGGCGACACCTTTTCCGCATCCAAAACCCAACTGGCACTCACGGTTGTGGGTACAGTCGAGAAACCCTGGCTCCGTTCTGGAGGGAAATTTGGAGATTACCTTTATCTCACGGGAACCCTGGGCTTAAGCCAATTGGGATACAAAACCCTTAAAAAAAAATCAAAAGAAAAAAAATATAAAGAAGCAGTGGACCGCCATCTTTCTCCTAAATCTCGTTATGCGATCCTAAACAAACTAAAAGCTTTTAAAATTCATGCATGTATGGACATTACTGATGGTCTCATCCAGGACAGCGAACGTTTGGCTCTCACCTCCAAAGGAAGGTTAAAAATTCAAATCGAATCAATTCCCCTCCATCCATTGGCAGTCAAAGAACTTGGAATCGATTTATGTTTGGGTTCTGGTGAAGAGTTAGAACTTTTGTTTTTATCACCAGAAATTTTGCCACCAGAACTTGTCGGAGTTCCTGTGACGATGATCGGAAAGTTAGAAGATGGAAAACCGGGAGTTCTATTTCAAAAAGAAGGGAAAAATTACCATCCGAAAACCAGAGGTTACCTTCACTTTTCCGAAGAGGAATAATAAGGAAGGAAAATTTTAAATTCGATTTTTTTCTCTTTCACATCGTTTGTATGATCAATTAGGTTTAAGGCAGAGATGGAACCACCAAATCGCAAAATAGTCTGCATCACAAAACTCAAACCGATACCAAAGTCCAAAGAGCCATGTTTTTCATAAATGTTTTTGTTTAACCTAAAAAATGGTTCAAATATCAAATCCAAATACTCATTAGGAATCCCGTCTTTCGCAAACTGCTCATCTCCAAAAGAATTCACAATCGACAAATAAATTCCATCAGAATCTAAATTTAACATTGCGTAAATTTTACTTGAGCTTTGCGAAAAACGCATCGCATTCAGCAAAAGTTCATGTAACACTTTGCGGAAAAAACTTTTGTTCAATCGTATTTTTTGAGATCCGAGGTCTTTGAATTTGTATTCAGGTATTAATAATGTCTGGTTTCTTAATGCTAAAATAGAATTTAATTCTTCTTTCAGGCTTAACATTTCGTTAAAAATAACGAAGGGAGAAACAAGCTGCAATTCAATTCGATCAAAAATCACGTCCTCAATTTCAGTAAAACGTTCTAATACTTTTTTTGAATACAGAGCATTTTCTTCCAAAATACTAAGGATATCAGCATCTAAGATGACTCCCCCTCCTTCCGCTTTTGGCATTGCTTTAATCAAGTCAATGAGCTGTGTGAGTACTCCAAATCCCGCCCCTTGTGCTAAACTGGTTCGCAATCCATAAAACAAATTTTTATGCATTTCTTGGGTGTTTAAATCACCTTTTTTGATACGACTATTTTTATAAGCATACCAATCTAAAAGTTTCTCAAGAGATAAAATTTTTTCGCGTTCATACTCGGAGTATTCATAATCATTTTCTTTATTAGAAAGTTGGTATTTAATTCTAGAAATGAGTTCATCAGGAATCATCGGTTTAATGATATATTCCTGAACATGTTCCTTCATCACTTCGATAATGAGTTTTGGATCTTCCGTTGATGTAATCACAACGATGGGAATGTTTTTATTAATTTTTCGTATTTCTCTAACAAATTCCAACCCATTTCCATCAGGTAATTGAAGGTCGGTTAAAACGATGTTTTCAGTATGAAGGTGGTTTTCTGCTAAGTATTCTAAGGCAGTTTTGATCTCTGCGAACCTAGTGACTTCCATTCCATGTTTTTGGAGCAAACCACTATAGAGCAAAGATATCGTAGGATCGTCTTCGAGGAGTAAAACTTTTGTTAAATGTTTTTGCTTTTCCATCCAAACATTTGACGAAAGAATCGGAAAAAAGGCAAGGATTTGGAATCCTTACCTTTTTCATTTACTAAGTATTTTCTGATTCTGATTCAGAATTCAAAGAGTCTACATTGGATCGAGGTTGGTCATTTTTCTCTGACGGATTTACCTCTGAACCTATGTTCTGGTTTTGGTTTTGAGAGCCACCACTCCTTCTATCCCGATGTTTCTTTCTGGGAGGTCTTTTTTTGTTTGGTTCTTTTTTACGATTTTGCTGTCCGAACTGATGGCTATCAGGTTTCGGTCTTTGTCGCAAAGAAATTTCCCAAAAGAATGCCGTTTGCACTGCTGATTCGTTTCCTTCTGAGATGGCCACGATCTTATAAACCATAAACGCATCGTAGAAGTAGTCCTTCTTTTTAAAGAAAGAGTTTTGTCTTTCTTTTTCATCATCAGTGACTTGGAAACGAGGTTGGCTGATAAAAATCTTTACCAAATTATCTTGTTCCCGTTTCGGAATTCCCATCCTCTCAAAAACTGACTGAAGACTTTCTTTGATGTTATGCGCTAAATGTCCACGATCATTTTCATAAAGATCTTTGATGAGATCATAAAAAATTAACGAGTAAAAGATAGCAGGTGTCATCTCTTCTCTTGCAGAGAGGAGTTTGTCAGTGACTGCTAATCTTTTTCCAAGTGGTGTTTCCATAAAATGTTCACGCCACTCTGGATCGTTTTTCTTTAGTTTATCAGCAGGTTCCTTAAAAAGTACATCAAGCAAATGGTTTTCAGCAAGGCCTTCGAAAATAATCGAAGTTTTCCATGTCCGAAACATTTTGTTGTATTCTTCTAAAAGTCTTGCTGTAGAAGATTTTTCGAGCTCCAAACGGTTCTTTTTAATTGCCAGTTTGGTTTTTTTCTCGATGTCGAGTCCAAGTAAAACTGAAAACTTAACCGCACGTAACATACGAACAGGATCTTCTTTGAAGGAAATATCTGGATCACCAATGACCCGAACGATTTTCTTTTGGATGTCTTCAAATCCCCCAACGTAATCCAAAATGGAATCGTTTTTAGGATCGTAAAACAAGGAGTTAATGGTAAAGTCGCGTCTTGCCGCGTCTTCCTTTGCTGTACCGAAGGAATTGTCCCGTTTGATGAGATAATCGTTTTCTGCTTTGTGTTTTTCCAAACGATGTTCCGGGAGTGATCGGAACGTCGATACTTCAATAATTTTACCTTTAAAAATGATATGTACAATTTTAAATCGTTTCCCGATGATTCGGCAGTTATTGAAGATCCTTTTGATTTGGTTTGGAGTCGCACTTGTGACTATGTCAAAATCTTTTGGGCGTTTGCCCATAAGCAGATCTCTGACCCCTCCACCGACTAAATAGGCCTTGTAACGAAACTTGTTCAATCGATTGATGATTTTGATGGCATCTTCATCGATATTGGCCCTGCGTATGGAATGGGTTTCTCGATAGTATCTCTTTCCCTCGGGGTACATCAAAAAGGAATCGACAGAGTCGGCTTTCTTTCTGAAAAGAGAAGTGAGAAATTTAAACATATTGGATTCATCCACTTTCCCTTGAAAAATGGCATGGGCAAGGAAAAAATTGGCTGAATAACGAACATTGGCAGAAACTTACGTCACAACCGCCTACGAAAGGCTCCAAATTGCACACTTACGCTGGAAAAAACGCGCAGAAAAGTGGATTTCCCGTAGCCGGGAAAAGGTGAGCTTTGTCCTCATACCCAATGATGAAAAACCTCTGGCACAAATTGAAATTTCAGTCGGAATGCTCGGTTTTTTATCTGGACTAGCCCTTTCTCTTGTCCTGCTTTCCTTCGGTCTTCTCCTTTACTTTTCTTTTTTCTTTGACAGAAATCTTTCTTTAGAGAAAAAAACAGAAACCCAACTGGTCTCCTTTCTCTTTTATGACCTGCTTTCCCAAGATTTAACGGATTCAGTAGAAGAACTAGAATCGACTACCGAATCACTTAACCTACTTGCCTGGGAAGAAATTCCAGAAAAGGAAATGATCACCCAAGACTATCTTCTTAAAGAAGAATATCGTAAAGATGCAAGCGAGTTGGATTCAAACCTTCTGTTATTCCAACAAGTTGTTACCACCTACACTCAGTTTGGTGTAAGACTGGGAAATCTTGTACCTAACTTCCAAAATGCGATCGATTATCTATCCATGCGAGAAAGTATATTTTACTCCATGCCAAGAGGACGACCTTTAAAACCCGGAGTGGGTGTTGTGACTTCTACTTTCGGATATCGAAGTGATCCCTTTGGAATTTTACCCGTGGGAGAATACCATTCGGGGATTGATTTTGCCGCAGGCGAAGGAACACCTATTTATGCCACAGGTCCTGGAATCATTGCTGTAGACACAGCTGTGGGTGGGCTTGGAAAGTCAGTACGAATCAATCATGAAAATGGATTTTTTACTTTGTATGGGCACTGCTCCCTCATCCTCGTAAACCCAGGAGACCGGGTCAAACGCGGAGACAAAATTGCCCTTGTCGGCCAAACGGGAAAAGCGACGGGAGCTCACGTTCACTATGAAGTCCGAATTGGTTTGGACGCTCCTCTTGATCCAGAAGAATACATTAACTTAGATTGATTCTCTGGAGATTACATCCAAAGGTAAAAAAACTTCTTTGCTTTTTTTATTTTTTTATCTTAAGGATACTTAGATGAAGATTGGCTCGAACCCTTGTTTGCTTTTCGAAAGCAAAAGACAAAGGTCGAACCAGTTCGAAATTGGTGATTAGAATTTTCCGATTAAATTAAAATCAACTGAATAAACACCAGCGCCACCAACCACGAGAGCTATGAGAAGCCCTGTTGCTAGAATATGAAACTCATATCCTTCTCCTTTTTGGTTTCCATTCCAATTGATAAAAAATCCATTTTGTCTATGAGCAATGACAGCTGCACCGATCATGATGATGGCAATGGAAGCCGCAGCAAACTTTGTCAAAAATCCTACGAGAAGTAAAACCGGTCCAAAAGATTCTCCAAGGATGATGAGAACCGCCAAGATTCCAGGAAACTTCATCGTTCCTGTAAAAAATCCGTATGTTCCCTTAAATCCGTAACCACCAAACCAACCGAGTAGTTTTTGGGCACCGTGTGGGAAGATCACAACAAAAGCTGTGATGCGTAGGATGAGGGGGATAATATCCCCAGAAGTAGAAAATAGAGTATCGAACATATGGTTCTCCTTAAATCAATACCAGATAGTTTAATATTAAACTATCTAGGGTCAAGTTATTTTTTTACTGAATTTCCGGGATTGGGAACTTTTAAATTCTCCTTTCCCCTTTAAGCCTAGATTTTACCCTTTCCTCTATGTTAGATCGAATTCCGATTCCAAATCCCTTTGGCTGGGAGGGTTTATCCACTTTCAGCCTTCTTATGATGTTGGCTTTTCTAGTAGGTTCTTACCTTCTCCCTAAAGAGTTGGAACGAAAGAAGTTGGATCCGAGCCATTCGGATTGGTTGATATTTCTTGGGATTTTGGGTACCCTAGTGGGTGCCAAAATTTTCTTTATATTTGAAATTTGGGACCAAGTGTTTATTGATGTTCCCGGTTATGATGGAAAGTATTCTTATCCGTTAACCCATTGGAATGGTTTTCCTGGACACCCAGGTCTTTGGTCCTCACTATTTAGTGGTGGTGGTCTCGTGTTCTTTGGGGGTCTCCTTTTTGGATGGCTTTTCATCACTCTTTACTTTCGCCATCACAAACTAGACATCGGAGCTTATTATGATGCGGTAATCCCGGCAATTAGTATGGGTTATGCGATTGGAAGACTCGGTTGTTTCGTAAGTGGAGATGGATGTTACGGTTTTGCCACAGATGTTAGGATACCTTTTTTTGTTTTTGATTTCCACGGTGCCCATCCTTCCGGTGTTCCGGTTTGGAATACCCCGGTAATGGAATCCATTATGGCTTTTGGATATTTTTCCTATTTTCAATTTTGGGCAAGATACCAAAACTTTCGTAAATGGAGTATCGGTGCGCAGTTTCTCATCATCCACGGATTTGCAAGACTCATCATTGAATTTTTGCGAGTGAACAAAGCAGTGATACCTTTTATTGATCCACCCACTCTCGTGAACATTCCCGACGCCAATGGAAATCCAAGTTTTCTTACCGGTTACTACTGGCATGGATTTTCACAATCCCAATATATCTCCATCGCACTCATCCTTTTTGGTGTGTATTTGATGATTTCCAAAAAACTCTGGTTAAAGGAAGAAACAAAAGTATGAACCCTTCTCCATTTTTCGAAATTGAAAAAAGAAAGAACGTAGCCATTCTTTGGTTGAATCGTCCGGAAAAAAGAAATGCAATGAACTGGCCTTTTTGGCGAGACCTTCCGGATATGATAGACCAGATCAACGCTGACCCACAAATTCATTGTTTTGTGATCGCAGCAAAGGGAAAATCATTCTCTACAGGACTTGACCTGGAAGAATTTTTCCAAGAATTCAAACCTGTGGTACAAGGTGAGTTAGCAGATGGTCGGGAAAAATTATACCAACTCATTCTTACGATGCAAAAAGGTATCAATGCTGTTTACAATTCCAAAAAACCATCTATTGCTCTTGTTCAAAAACATTGTATAGGTGGTGGACTTGATTTGGTTTCTGCATGTGACATTCGATACGCAACGGAAGATGCCGTATTTTCCTTAAGGGAATCCAAAGTTGCCATAGTTGCCGATATGGGATCTTTACAAAGACTACCCCATTTGATTGGAAATGCACATACAAGGGAACTTGCCCTAACCGGGAAAGATATCAGTGCAGAAGAAGCCTTCCAAATGGGACTAGTGACAAAGGTCACCAATGATTTTGATTCCTTACTACAAGCGGGCCTAAAAACCGCCGAAGAAATTGCAGAAAACCCAACCATCGTGATTCGTGGGGTTAAACAAGTGTTAAATCACGGAATTGGAAAAACAATCGAAGAGGGACTGGACTATGTAGCCGTTTGGAATGCAAGTATGCTTGATTCCAAAGACTTCCGTTCTGCGATCGGTGGGTTTATGGAAAGAAAACGACCGGTTTACAATCCAGAAACCCGGGTAGACTAATAACCAATTAACAGTAGATGTCGAGTAACCTTTCGCTTTTTGCGCTTGAGCCCACTTTTTCCTCGACGGCCAACTTCATGAGTTTTTCATTTAGTTGGTTCTGTGCCTGGAAAATTTCCTTCGGCAAATTGACGATAGAGTTAATAGGTGTAGATGGAACCATAAAGGACCTCCTTTTACAATCTTTACTCCCTATTCTACCCATCGGCGAATCCGTAATTTCCTGAAGTAAAAAATACCGTATGAGTTCTTTTTTTTCACTGATCCGCGAAGCGAAACTTTTGGAAGAAGAAAAGGAATTCACTCGGGCTTTCAATGTGTATGCAGAAAGTGAATCGCATACAACCGACGAATCCACCCTGATCAAAATCAAAGCGAAAAAAGCCTGGTGTTTGTATGCGGTGGGAAATCCGAGAGAAACTGAATCCCTTTTTCAGGATATCATTCAAAACTACCCCTCTCATCCTTTAAGTATTACCGTTTACTCGCGTTATCTGATTAAATTAAAGAAATTCAAATCTGCAAAAGTCCTACTCCAAAAAAGTATCCTTCAGTTTCCATCCTATTTAGAAAACTACCTACTCCCTGCTTCCTTATTAAAAGATATGGAACGTTCCGAAGAAGCAATCGAGGTATTAAAAAAAGCTTTATCCCAAGAACATTTAAGTAACGGCCGTGGGATAGACAGAAAAGACATTTGGGCAGAACTTGGATCTTTGTATTTTTCTCGCGGAGATTTTAATTCAGCTCTTGCTTCCTTAAAAAAATCTTTGAAAATGGTGGAGCCAGAAGAGTTCCTTCATTATGATTTGCTCGCTCTTTGTTATTTGGAAGCAGAAGATCCAGAAAATGCTTTAACATCTATTAGAACCCATATCCAATACTGCAAAGAAATCGATCCAGAGACACTCATCATTTTAGCAAGGGCACATTGCCGAGTGGGAAAATTGGAAGAAGCAGCCAACAATTTAATACAAGCTTACTCGATTGAAGATTCTTTATACTTAAAAGCTGCAGACTTTATCGATTTTGCACCACTACTTAGAAATGGTTTTTTTACAACCTTGGAGAATATTGAATGGGAAGAACCATAAAACAAGAGTTTGGTTCGCTGGAAGAAGAAATTCTATATGTAAAATCAATCCTTACCAAAGAACGTGAGTATGAACGTTCATTATTTTTGGAAAAAGGTGAAGAAACCAAAGTTATCAAATCTGCAGAATTGGAAGACCTTAATTTTGTTGTGGGAAATACGTGGAGAGCGGAGTTCAAAATTTCGCCTTCCTTAAAAGCCAAAGAATGGTTAAAACAAGGTATCCCAGTTCTTTTAAAAGGAAGTTCGGAAACCATTTTTGGAAATATCTATAGGGCAACCGATACAAAACTTACCGTTCAAGTGCGTGGGGATTACGAGTGGGAAGACAATGAATTCCAAATTTCAAAGTGGTTCCAAGAATCCACTTATGATTTGTATAACGAAATCATAGCAAAAGTAATCGAAGATAAAGAAAGTTTTTCGCATAAAAAACTTAACTGGATATTGGGATTTGGCCTCGGTGACAAACCAAATCCTCCCAAATCAGGGCAAACAGCCAACTCACTAGAACGAATTTTTCAAATTGCTGATTACGGAATGATTTTTGGTCCACCAGGAACAGGAAAGACCACCTTACTCATGCAAGCTGTCGAAAAAATCAAATCGAAAAATGAGTCGGTTCTAACACTTTGCCCCACAAACTTTGCTTGCGATTATATTGTTGAACTGGCTTTAAAAAAAGGAATTCGTGTGATCCGATTAGGCAACTCTACCAAAATCAAAGAAGAAGTCCTACCACATCATATCGATCACCTCATCCAAGAACATCCCGACCAAAAACAAATCCATAACTGGCAGACGGAACTAAAGGCCATCCAGAAAAAAGCAAATTCCTGGAAACGAAACTTTGGAAAAGAAGAAAGGGAAGAAAGAAAGGCACAAAGAAAAGAAGCTAAGTTTTTACTTTCTACAATCAGAGAAGCAGAATCAAACATTCGAATGAAGTTACTCGACAATGCAGAACTCATCGTATCAACTTTTTCTGGATTTGGAAATGAATTTAAAAAAGGTAGAGAATTTGATTATGTGTTTGTTGATGAAGCCACTCAAAGTTTAGATCCTGGATGTTACCTTGCTCTATATGCGGGGAAAAAAACTTTTTTCTTTGGAGACCCGAAACAACTCGGAGCCAGTTTCTCTCACCCAGACCACACAGCGGTTCATAGTTTTTTAGAAAAAGCAATCACCTATGATTCCGGTGATCGGGTGATCTTTTTAGAAAAACAATTTCGAATGAAACCTGAAATCCTTGGTTTTCCCAATGGGACCTACTATGAAAATAAAATATTAACCCATCCCGATGCCAAGTGGAATCATAATATAGATATTTCCCATGTATTTGGAAATAATTCATCAATCCTATGGATAGATACTGCAGGTAGTGACTCTGAAGAAGAAACTGAAGGCGATGAACCAAGTTTTTTTAACAAAACAGAAATTCAACTGGTAGAAACATTGTTTCGGTTAGGAATACCAAAAGAACAATCGATTGTAATTTCACCTTACAGAGGACAGGTGGAAAAACTAATAAAAGTCTCATCCGGGCGTTGGTTTACTCAAACCATTGACTCTTTTCAAGGAAGAGAGTCGGAAATTGTGATCCTTAGTTTGGTCCGATCCAATAGCGATGGAGAGGTCGGTTTTTTATTAAACCCTAAACGATTGAATGTAGCCCTGACGCGTGCCAAATCTCATCTGATTCTAATTGGTGATTCTGGTACCCTCTGCCAAACAAAGGAATTCCAAGACCTCTATTCTTATATCGAATCAGCGGGTGAAATCCGTTCGATTTATGAATTTATGGAATAAAATTTCCGAACAAATTTGACTCATAAATCCAACGGAATTAATTCTTAAATTTCCTTATTTTAGATTTTCTCAATATATACTTATAATACGACCCATTTAGATTCTTCTAAAGTATACACCAATCGGAAGGCTCCATCTGAACCGGGAGGGATTTCTGCGATGGGTTCAAAATCGAAATCAGTGGTTTCGTCTGCATTTTCTTTCACAGCACTTGTGACTAAAATCTCCCAAGCTTTGGCCGTGTCTTCACCTAACTTAGATGCAGCGTTAACTTCTGCCCCAAAAACATCTGAATCGCCAATCTTTAAAATTTTTCCAAATCCAAGACCGACACAAAGTAAAATTTGTTCTTCTGCCACCCTTCCTTCATTATAACGTTTGCATGCTTTTTGCATTTGGATGGCACATTGGATAGCCTTATTCGTATTACGGAAAAGAACCATCAGACTATCTCCTTCGTCTTTCATCAGGATTCCATCAAACTCATCAAGAACAGGAATCAGGATTCTTTGTGATTCATAGATGGTTTGTAAAAAATGAATGATCCCAAATTTTGCAACCCCTCGAGAAAAACCAGAAAGATCGGTAAACATCACACACCAGGTTTCTCCAAAAAGATCCCAAATTCGTTTGTCGATGATATCTTGGTTGGAGCCAGGGCTCAAACGTTCTTCTAAAAGTTTTTCTAATCGTTCTTCTGAGGCAGAAGTGGCAATGGTGCGTTTTTGACCCATGCGAGCGAGTATAACCGCTTTTTTTCGAATGTCAATTGCAATGGTTAAGTAAATGATCCCGAAAAGAAAGATACAACGAATCATAAACCTTTCGATCATTCATTACTTTTCCCATAGCGAAGGTAGCTTCTTGGAAAGTGACAATAAATTCAGCAAGTTTCATTGTGTCCGTTTTGGCTTTTAAAATCTTTTTCTTTTTTGCCAAATCCAAGTAAGTTTTTGTATTTTGAATCCAACGGGATAAAAGTTCCTTAGCTTTCTTTTGGAATTCAGGATCAATCGCTGACATTTCTTGTCCCAAGTTATTGAGAGGACATCCTCTAGATACAAATTCATCAGGCCATTCCTCAAATGTTTTTTGAAACGTAAGAATGATACCCTTCACTGGGTCATCGTAGTTTTCCAAAGGCAAAATCCACCGATCCAAAATTCCTTTAGATAGAAACTCATCAATAATGGCGTAACCCAAATGGTTTTTAGTTGGGAAGTGGTAGAAAAAGGCACCTATGGTTAAGTTTGCCTTTTGTGCAATTTCACGTACCCCTACACCTTGAAATCCATTTTGGTAAATCAGAACAAATGCAGATTCAATGATCAGTTTACGAGTTTCCTCTTGTTTTCCCATTGCTCACTTGTTCCTCGTCCTCCATAAAACGGAACCTGCATCCGTAGAGAACATCTTTTTGGTTTTATATCCCTGAAGGCACCTGAACCTCCAATAGAATTTATATAGATTATAAATTCTATTGACAACATATCAGTTGATATGTTTTTCTGGCTAGACCGATTTTTTAGCAGGTGATTTTATGAACGAACTAAACCAATCCCCTACCAACCTCTGGGTGGGACGGATTCTCAGCGGACTTGTGATTGCATTTCTTCTCTTTGACGCAGGAGGAAAACTAGCAAAAATTGATCCCGTCCTAAAAAGTATGGAGGAACTTGGTCTACCAGCATCCAGTGCTACGACCATTGGAATCCTTCTTCTTGTGATTACAGTGATGTATGCCATTCCGCAAACAGCTGCACTTGGAGCCCTCCTACTCACAGGGTATTTGGGGGGTGCCGTTGCCATTCACGTACGAGTCAATAATCCACTATGGAGCCACACTCTATTTCCTGTTTACGTTGGAATTCTTCTTTGGGTAGGTCTTGTGCTGCGAAATCCAAAAGTAAAAGATCTTTTCTGGGGTTTTTAAAAACAAACAAATGAAACCATTCAGGTGAATGTGCTAACCATTCACCTTTAAGATTTTTATGACTAGCGGAATCATCAATATAGAAATTCCGATATAAATAGAAACGCGAAAGTAATTCAGAATTACCCACGTCTTAATTTCATTTTTGCCTTCAAGAGAATGGAAACCATCCGTATTTGCCAAAAACTGAAAACGAATGATTTTCCCAGCAAAATAAACAACAGTCCAAACCCTTACTGCCATATGAAGGATAAACAAAACAACTAACCAATGACCGATTCCCTCTATTTGATAACAAAACAAGAGCGATACCAAGAAAATGATTTCATGGATGGAGTGAAACATAATCCAAAAATATTTTAAATCGGCAGATTTGATCTCTGTATTTAGAATCTGCAAATTTGTTACATGGCCAGTTGCCCAACGCGGAACAAAAACAAGAGTTTCAAAAATTTGAGCACCATTCATTAAAAAATAGATTAACAAGTTGGTGAGTAACGAGTATTTTGCGAGTGCTAGAGAATTGTTGGAAACAAAAGTAGCCATATCTTGTATCCCAATCATTGAATTGAAAACAAAAGACTTTCCGATCACATAATTCATATTTAGTTTTCTTCCAGTATACTTTTAGACATTTTTTCCATGATTCCAATTGCAGATTCAAAATACCGGTGAACGACTTCTAACTCCCGGCTTGAAAAACTAGAAATCAAAAGCTCTGTATCTTTTTGCAATTTTTTAAAAATTGGTGCAAACAATTGGTTTGCCTTTTCTAAATTAGGAACAATCATCACCTTCCTTCTATCATCTGGTAAAAATTTTCGTTTTACTAATTTGTTTTTCTCTAACCGATCAATGACACCAGTAATAGCTCCCGTTGTAAGGCCGGAGATTTTTGCCAGTTCCCCTGCGGTCATTTCCCCTTTTTCAATCAGGTATCCTAAATATTTATGATCGGTTCCCGAAAGGCCGGCTTTTTTTGCAATCGCCTCGTGCATATTCAGAGCAGTTTCGAAGTATTTGCGTGTCGTTTTCTTAAAATTTGAAGATTCCATTGACTTTAGGTTTAGAGATATCTTAATATCTATATATCTTAGTTACTAAGATATATAGATATTGCAAACAAAAATTTTAAATATTTTGGTAAATTGAGTAAATCTACTCAAAGAAGGTGTTGAACCGATTGATTAGCTAGTGATCTTAAATATAAAAAAAGACCCTTGGTTTCCCTTGGGTCTTTTCTAAGAAAGGTAACTTAGCGGGATTTTTCCCAACTAAGCAATCTCAATAAAATTCTTAGTTTTGTTTTAACATGTTTTTGTTTGTGTAAGGAACTTCTTCCAAACCTTTCGTCAGGTCAGAAAGTGGGATCTTATCTTTCGGAAGATCTTTTAAATTCGAGTATTCCGTCCCACGTTTGTAGTGAGTTTTATCTGCAGGGTCATAAAAGGGTTTTGAATCCTTTACGAGGCCTTTGGAATATCTCCAAACACTTACTTCTGGGTCTTGGTTCACAACAAAACAACGAGGACTCATATAACCTTCGTTTTTTGCCGTTTGCACTTTTACAAAGTATTTTGGTGCCCAAACGTTATGGTTACGAGCATCAAATATTTTTACAACTGTTCCTGCCGGAACAAATTCCACCACTTTCGAGTTAGAATCTGCTTCCGAGTATAAAGGAACCGTAAAATCCAAACTTGCTTTGTTTGTTTTGGCATCACAATTTTTATGCCAAGTTACTTCCGCATTTTTGGAACAAGCTGTGAAACTTGCACCAATGATCATGAGTAATACAATTTTGTTTTTCAATTCCATTCTCCTATTGGTGGTGGTGGAGGCACTCATCCAAACGAGGGTCCCCAACCGGAACTAAGCTGTGTTTTTCCAACTTTTTGAAGATAAAGAATCCGAAAATTCCCACAACACCCACTGTTCCGCCAAACGCTAAAACAAAGTGTAGGATGGAAAATTTTTCGAAGTTTGCAGGGAATACCAACCAGAAAAGTTCAAAGAACTGTGTGACAAGAATCCAAGCTGCCAATTTCCAAAGGAAATCAATGTCTCTTTTGTTGGGACGATTGAGAAGTAGAAGGAATGGAATCACGAACTTCACAAAAGGAAGTGCGAGAGTTGTATATCCCCATCCGCCAGTCATACGCATTTCGTAAAAGAAGGTTTCTTCTGGAATGTTTGCATACCAAATGAGCATAAATTGAGAGAACCCAACATAAGCCCAAAATGTTGTCATACCCAAAAGGAATTTTGCAATGTCATGGTAGTGGTTTTCATTCACTGCTTCACCAAGGTAACCGTTTTTCTTGAGAATTGCGATTACAATCAAGTAGGAAGCTAATGAAGTTTGGAAAGCTCCTGCAAATGCATACACACCAAACATAGTAGAAAACCAGTGTGGAGTGAGGGACATGAGAAGGTCGAATGCCATAAAACACCAAGAAAGTGCAAAGAAGAGAATAAATCCCCCAGAGATCTTTGCCAAAGTTTTGGTTGTATCGACAACCTTATCTTTGTCCTGACCCACTGACTTTCCATGAAAGATATAAGCAAATACGGACCAAACGCCAATGAAAGCTACACAACGAATGATGAAAGCTGTTGGGTTTAGGTAACCTGACTTATGGTGAATGAGGTGGTCATTTTCACGAACACTCGCATCGGCCCATTCATACAGGTCATGCATTCCAAAAATCACACCCACGAGTAAAAGCCCAGCAATGGGTGTGAAAAGTCCGTAGGTTTCAAAAAGTCGTCTAACAGTAACAGACCAATGGGATCCTGTTAGGTGTTGGATTGCTGTAAAAAAGATTCCTGTGATGGCAAGACCAACTACAAAGTAAGTTCCAATCAGTAAAATATGGTAACCTAAATTCGTATGATGGAAATGACCAGCTTCGTCCATGTGACGAGATGTTTCATGACCAAATCCGAGGAAAGCAATGAGAAAACTCACCACTCCCACTCCGATCATAGCAATGAGGGCATTACGAAGAGTAACTGGCAGTTGGAACTGCAGTAATTTTTCGTCTAGTTTCGCTGCTTTTGTAGAGCTCATAATTTCCTCTAGTTCGCCTTTTTATTTTGAACTTCATATTCTTGAAGTTTTCGGATGTAAGCAATGAGCTTCCATCTGTCTTCTGGTTCGATTTGGTAAGCATAACTTCCCATTCGACCTCGACCCATTGTGATGATATGGTAAATTTGCCCGTCGGTCCAACCCTTCACGTTGTCAGAAACAAGTGTAGGAACTGGTCCTTCAAACCTTGGAGCAGGTCCAACGACCGTTCCATTCCCGAGTCCCCTTACCCCGTGGCAAGGTGTGCAGTAGGTTTGGTAACGTTTTTCACCAATCATTAAATCACCTAAGTTTGCTTTGGCGATTGGATTCTTTAATCCTTTGTCCGCTCCTGGAAGCGTATCAGGAGTAGGTTCTGCTGCATAAGGGTATGGAAAGTATCCTACCGGAATCGCACCTTTGGGAGGAATTCGAGAAGCAGATCCATTGGTTGCAAAAGCATCAGCTTCCTGTGACTCACGCGCAGGAGAATCATACATACTAGGAAAGTATTCATAAACGGGAGTTTTGTAATCGCAATTCACGAGAACGAGGAGTCCCGCTAGTGCTAAAACTCTAAAGATGTTTTGTTTCATTTTTGGTTCTCCGGTTTTACCACGGTTACTTCTGATCCACCAAGGCCTTTTACGAAAGAAACAACTTCTGATTCGTTATAACCTTTAGCAGATTTTGGAATCCAAAGACCGAATCTATGAGAGGTCAAATCCGGGTGAAGGATTCGACGGGTTGCTTTGGGAATACCGCTTAAAAAACATAGGGCAGCTACAGTGTAAATCCCTGCAGAAAATACAGTTAATTCAAAGATGATTGGCACATAAGCAAACCATGCGTTGAGAGATTTTCCAGAGATATTGAGAGGCCAGTCATGGGCATGAGTGAGATACTGAAAAAGAATCCCAATCGTGCAACCAAAGATACCAGCAAAGAAAGTGATCCAAGGAAGTCCAGATCTTGGAGTTCCCATCGCTTCATCGATCCCGTGAACAGGATAAGGAAGGATACAATCAAATCCTTTGTAGTCTTTTTCTTTGGCTTTTTCAGCCGCATGCATGATTGCTTCGGGAGTCTCGAAAATTCCGAGAACTCCTTCATCCATTTCTTTATATTTGTGAAACTGTTCTAATTTTGGAAGATACATACTAGTGGTGTGCTCCTTCTTTCTGTGGCATCACTGTTTTTACTTCTGCAATCGCAATCACTGGCATAATTCGGCACCAGAGAAGGAAGAGAGTAAAGAAGATACCGAAAGTTCCGATTAACATTGCGTAGTCGAAAAGTGTTGGCGTATACATAGCCCAACTGGATGGTAAAAAGTCACGGTTTAGTGTCATCATGATCACAAATCGTTCGAACCACATACCCACGTTTACCACAAGCGAAGCCACAAACATCACAGGGATGTTGTAACGAAGTTTGCGAAACCAGAATACCTGAGGCGACAATACGTTACAAGAAATCATGATGAAGTAAGCCCAACCATATGGACCGAATGCTCTGTTCCAGAATGCGAACACTTCGTATTCGTTTCCGGAATACCAAGCGATAAAAAATTCTGTTCCGTAAGCAAGACCTACGATAAGACCTGTTACCATCATAATCTTGTTCATGTTGTCCAAGTGTTTCATGGTGATGTAGTTCTTTAAGTTGAACACTTCACGAGCAATGACCATTAGCGTTACAACCATAGCGAAACCGGAGAAAATCGCACCGGCAACAAAGTATGGAGGAAAGATAGTCGTGTGCCAACCCGGAAGGATGGAAACCGCGAAGTCAAAAGATACGATGGTGTGAACCGAAAGAACGAGTGGAGTGGAGAGAGCTGCCAAGATCATGGAAACGATTTCCAAATGAGACCAAGATCTCGCCGATCCAACCCAACCGAAAGCCAGAACATTGTATAAGTTCTTTCTCCAAGTTTCAGTCGCACGATCACGAAGTGTGGCAAGGTCAGGAATGAGTCCTAAATACCAGAACACCATGGAGATGGAAAGGTAAGTTGATACCGCAAACGTATCCCAAATCAGTGGGGAACGGAAGTTCACCCAAAGTGGACCTCTTTCGTTTGGATAAGGAAACAACCAAAATCCGAGCCAAGGACGACCTACGTGAAGGATGAGGTTCGATGCCGCAACGAGTACGGCAAAGATTGTCATCGCTTCCGCAGCTCGGTTAATCCCTGTTCTCCAACCTTGACGGAAGAGGAATAGAACCGCAGAAATCAAAGTTCCTGCGTGACCGATACCAATCCAGAATACGAAGTTTACTACGAAAAATCCCCAACCTACCGGGTTGTTGATCCCGAGTAAGTAAAGACCTTCATAAAACAAATAACCGATGATGGCTACGTCGATCAGGGTGATCGTAAGAACCAAAAGAAAAGTATTCCACCAAAGTTTGGTAGGAAAATCTTCGTTTGGCTTTGCGATATCAACGGTTACATCCTTAAGCGACTTCCCGCCTGTTACCAGGTCGGGGATATCTAATTTATCTCGAACTGCTTGTGCTAATGACATTCCCTTTGTGTTCTCCCCTGTTAAACGTCGTTTCGAACGCGAGTCATATAGCTGACAGCAGGTCCGATGTTTAGGTATTCCAGAAGTTTGTAAGACCTAGGGTCTTTCAAGAGCTTCGCTACTTTTGATTCAGGATCATTTACGTTACCGAACACAATGGAATTAGAAGAACATGTTTGTTCACATGCTGCTTTCACTTCTCCATCTCGCAATGTTCTTCCTTCGTTTTTCGCTGCGATTTTTTTCTCAGCAACTCGAGAAGCACAGAAGTTACATTTTTCCATAACCCCACGAGAACGAACGGTTACATCTGGGTTGAGACCAAGGTTTCTTGGAGGGCGTGCCTTAAATGTAGGTGTTGCTTCTCCGAGTAAGTTGTGTTCATTCCAATGTTCTAACCAGTTAAAACGACGCACTTTGTAAGGGCAGTTGTTCGAGCAGTAACGAGTTCCCACACAACGGTTGTAAACCATATCGTTGGTTCCTTCCGTACTGTGAACTGTCGCAGCTACTGGACAAACTGTCTCACAAGGAGCATTGTCGCAATGTTGGCACATAAGTGGTTGGTGTGCAATTTCAAGTGATTCTGGTTTTTCAGGATCACCGATGTAGTAACGGTCAATCCGAAGCCAATGCATCTCACGACCCATTCTCACTTCGTCACGTCCTACCATTGGCACGTTGTTTTCAATATTACATGCGACCACACAAGCGCCGCAACCAGAACAAGAAGTAAGATCCACTGCCATTCCCCATTTGTATCCTGGGTAGGCAAATTGGCTTCCTGGTTGGTCAGAAGGAGCGTTGGCTCCTTGGGCTCGCTGTAATTTTCCATCGATCAAGATTTTAGGAATCTCTGGTTCAGGAATTCCTGCACCCGGATTCTTCGCATAATCTTGGAGTTTTGCAGAAATGATAAGCGGTCTTTCTTTCCACTCTACACCCATCATCACACCAGGGCTCATCATATGGTGGTCCTGTGTGGTAGCGAGTTTGTATTTCTTTCCTGTAGGAGAGAGAGTGATCGAAAGTCCAGAGTATACGAAAGATCCGTTTACTTCTGTTGCAAGGATAGTTGCATTTTTCCCTACTCCGTTTCCAATCTCACCTACGTTGGTTCTTCCGTAACCAAGAGCAATTCCCACTGCTTCTGGATGGAGTCCTGGTTGGACGAGAGCAGGAAGTTCAAACGATTTACCGTTCACAGTGACTGTGACGACATCGTTGAGTTTGATTCCCGACGAACGAGAGTATTGTGGGCTAATCGCAACATAATTGTCCCAAGTCACTTTGGATACTGGATCTGGAAGTTCTTGGAGTTGCGAGTTGTTAGCTCTTTCGCCAGAACCGAGTGCGGTGCTTTCGTAAAGAGAAACAGTTAAACCTGATTTAGAAGGAGATAGTGGAGCGATTGTTCCTTTGAAAGAACGACCCGATTTGTCAGCTTTTGGATTTCCAGAAACCAACACACCTTTTCTAAGTAGGTCTTCCCAATTTGTTTTTTTCGAGTATTTTGTTTTGAGGTAGTCGTATAACGAACTCGCACCAAGGAGAGATCCACCGGCCCAAGTGATGAGCATGTCTTCAAACGCTTTGGATTGAAAAATTGGTCGGATGGTAGGTTGTTGTACGGATACAATTCCTGTTACCGATTCGTTATCTCCCCAAGACTCAAGAAAGTGTGACACTGGAGCAAGCCAGTTGGAAGCAAGTGCCGTTTCATCCACTCGGTCAGAAACTTGTACGACTTGTGCTGCTTCATGAAGGAGTTTTTTCCACTCATCTCCGTTTGGCGCTTCATATACTGGGTTCACACCGAAAAGAATGACCACACCGGCCTTTCTTTCTTTTAAGTCTTTTGCGAGAGTTTTTAAATTTTCTGCGTAGTTGGATCGGCCTTCTTTCAAAGGATTTCCCGCATCGATGGTTTTTCCATCGTTACCGAGCATGCTGTTGAGCATGTTCACTGCGATTTGTAGATCCACAGCGTCTTCTGTAAGAGTATTTGATCCACCGGCAACCACAAGGGATTCTCCCTTTGCAGAAGCAAGTGCCTTCGCTGTGCGTAACACGACTTCTTTAGAAATTCCAAGCTCAGATGCTGCGGTTTCTACATTGATTCCGGAAACTCCTGTGGCACCACCCACTCCCAAATCAGAAAGAGCTTTTGCAATCACAAGAGCAAACTTTCTTTGGTCCCCTGGTTTGATTGGGACTCTTTGGTCAGCGTTGGAACCCGTCATAGACGGATGCGTTTCTGCCGCAATGAAAGCATTAAAGGATTTTACACCTTTGTCTTGTAAGTCTCTTCTTTTAGAGAAATCATTGTGGTAGTTTGTATTGTTTAAAAAGTCACTATCGATGGAAAGGATGACTTTTGCTTTGTCGAAATGGTAGTTCGGTAAAACAGCCTTTCCGTAAGATTTCTCTTGAGCAATTGTAATCGCATCATCAGAAGAAGCAAAAGCCACTTCGATGTGTTTTCCACCACCAACTGATTTTAAGAATTCAGAAATGAATTCTCCCGTTGTAGGAGAAGTAAGAGGTTTTGTGACAACAACGGTTTTCCCTTTGTTAGCATTTAGTTTCTCTTTTACATCTTTGTCTAAAACAAACCAGTCGCTAGACTTTGCAGTTCCATTCACCACTTGTTGTGGTTCTTTGGCACGGTCTGCATCATAAAGATCAAAAATAGACGCTTGGCCTGAAGCACAAAGAGCACCTTCCGAAATAGGATGGTTTGGATTTCCTTCGAGTTTCAAAGGTCGTCCGTCTTTTGCTTTTACTAAAATTCCGCATCCAACTGAACATCCACCACAAACAGAAGCGTAATGGTAAGAGTGTCCATGTTTTACGAAGTCGTATTGTTCTACTTCTTTGTTGTCTGGGTTCTTAATGGTGAGGTTCACATAAGGAACAATTTTCTCAGCAGGTTTTTGGATACAACCAACAGTCGTCATGACAACGGATGCACCCATAAACTTTAAGAAAGTTTTTCTGTCGAAATCACCCTTTTTGATTTTTGCAATTAGGGGATCTGGAGATTTATAGAACTCTTGCTTTTGCAATTCACGTTCGCGAGAAGTTCCGCGAAGTTCATAAGATTGCCAAAGCGATTTTTTTTCTTTTTGGAAACTATCGTCTTTCATCATAAATTATTACTTGTCTCCCGATTATCTGTGGCACGTAGAACAATCGTTAGGAGCATTGTTCTCTCTATGGCAATCGACACAAAATCCCATATTGAGGGACTTGGACTGTCTAACCTTTACCATCTCTGCCATGTTACCGTGGCATGTGGAACAATCGACACCGCGTTGTACGTGTCGTGAATGGTTGAAGTATACGAAGTCTGGTTGGTCATGAACCTTTACCCAGGACACTGGCGTGTTGCTATCGTACTGTTCTTTAAGCCATTTAACATGTTCTTGGTTGCCCGCTACGTTACCTGCTCCATGGCAGTTCATACAAGTGGAACTTGGGGGAACTGTGGCATGGGCCGAATTTTCAACACCAGTATGGCAATACTTACAGTCGATTTTGTTATCGCCAGCATGTATCTTGTGGTTGAAGGGGATGGGCTGGTCGGGTGAATAGCCCACATAACGGCTAGGTGAAAAAATCAAATATGCTAGTGCTGCAATTGCAACGATAGGCACAGAGATCTTGAGTATTTTTATATTCATTCGCAGATTTCCTGAATCCGTTTACACTGTCTTCTGACAAGGAAAGGTAAAATCAGAAAAAAAGCAAGTATGTAAGGGTTTTGGATGCGAAAAAACATGAAAAGAGACATAATGGGAAATTTTTCGTGAACTTTCTTTATTGAAACCGAGTCTCAATTAATCAGAAAAATACCAGCAAACATTTGTTATCTTTTCAAAAAAAGGCCAATCCGCTTTTGGATCGACCTTAGACTGGGGAAAGGCCGTTCTCGTCCAGGTGCATTAATTTTTTGTAATGGTAAACCGTTTCGTAATCGCACGAAGGGTATCGGCCGCATGGGAGAGTTTTTGTGAGGAGGAAGCCACCTGGTCAGATCCCGTGGCAATATGCATGGTTTCATTGTTAATCCCAATCACAGACTGGGAAATTTGCACAATGGCACGCTTCTGTTCCTCAATGGCCCCACGAATGGTTTCAGACTCCAGCCCCACTTCGGTGGACCTTGCATCCACTTCCTGGTTATAATTCAATTGGGACTTAGTCGCTTCGGAAAGGCGTTTCATCACACTCTCCACTTCGGCGATATCTCGAATGATTAAGTTAAGGAGTTCCACCGAAGATCGAATCCCTCTTGCACCTTCTTCCAACTCTTTGCTATTTTTTCCAATCATATCCTCGATGGCTTGGATGGAATGCGCCGTTTTGTCTGAAAGTTTGGAGATCTCTTCGGCTACAATGGCAAACCCACGACCCGCCTCTCCTGCTCTTGCAGCTTCAATCGCTGCATTTAGTGCCAGTAAACTTGTTTGGTCCGAGATTTCGTCAATGAGCCCAATCACTTCTTTCATTTCAGAGGAAGATTCCAAAATGACATTAATCACATCCTTCATTTGATTGAGTGATTCCCCACCTAGTTTGGCTTGTTTGGTTATGTTTTCCGTATTGGCAAGGGCCGCCTTGGTATCCTTTTCGATTTGGATGGCACCTTGGGAAAGTTCCAAAATCTTTTCATTAAATTCGATTATATTATTATGTTGTTTGGCCGTGGATGCAGCCGTGGTTTCCATACTAGCTGCCACTTCTTCTGTGGTTGCAGAGATTTCTTCAGCTGAAGCTGCAGTCCCTTGGGCCATATCCGAAAAACTAGATGAAGAATTTCGTAATCCTTCTGCAGAAGAGGCAATCTCTTCTGCGACTGTTTGGATTTCTCCCAAGGAATTTCGAATGCTTTTGACAAAACCATCTAAAGCCAAATTCATTCGGCCAATCTCATCGTGGTTGGTAAGCGTAAATGATTCAGTTAAATCTCCTTTTGCCATTTGGTCCAAAATGACAACAGAGTTTTCTAAAGGCAAAAGGCGTTTTTTAAGAAATCGAAACACTCCAAAAACCACAAGAGCCGTAATCAGAAACACAACGACTACTGCAAAAATTGCAACTTGTATAAATCCTGAATTCATATCAGATTTAGGAAGGACCACTCCAATGATGGTATTCCATTCTTCCAATCGTTTGATAAGAAAGGCAAAGTCCTTTCCATTTTCTGTATATTCGAAATAAGCTCCGTCTTTGGCTTCCAAGATGGGTCGGCCTTCTGGGATTTTACTTAGGTCCAATTTTAAAATTTTAGATTTATCGGGACCAGCAAAGACAACTCCTTTGGTAGTAATGGCTGTGATGTATCCACTAGCACCTACATGAATTCCTTCTCCCATTCGTTTCGAAACTTGTTCCAAGTTCAATGCAATCCAAAGAATCCCAATCAGTTTCCCATTGTCTTCGATGGGAAACGAAATAAGACTGACCGGCAAACCAGTGATAGGTGATTCCTGAACAGAACCGATCAAATACTGTTTTTTAAGAGCAACCACCACATGGTCTCCTGTTTTGGATTCTTCCAATTGGTATCCAATGGATCTAGGAATCCCTGCTGCAAAAATTTTAGCGTTTTGGATGGGCTCCGATAGAAAGATATTTTCGTATTCTCCATTTGCCTCTTGCATGATTCCAATAAGAAGGTCAGTAGCAAATTTAGATTTTCCCGTTTGAAAGGAATCTTTGATTTCTCTCTGTTTGGAAATAAGGCCAGCGATACGAAGTTGCGATTTATAATAATTGGAAAGTTCTGCTCCAGCACTTTTGCCCGCGTTTTCCATTTCTCCTCGGTAAACTTTAAGAAGAAGTCCCCAATTCAAATACAAAATGAGAGCCGATACAACTGTGGATAAAACTAAAATGGAAAGGAATGTATAGAGACCAAGGATGTATTTTAAACTTTTCATATACTCTGTATGTGACGTGTTATGATGAAATTTTTAAGGGGGAAACGAAGGATTTATTGAAATTAATTTCCAAACTGGCAAGCTTCTTTTTGTTTTGATTGAAAACAATGTTCTCTTAGGAGGAATCCTCAATCGATATTTTTTACAGTCGCCAAAGGGCAAAAAAAAAAGGCCCTGATTCTGACATCGAAGGGCCCTAAAAACCAGACTTACACAATTTAGCCTAGTTATACTTTCGAATTTTTAGAAGATTTCCCCTGAATTTTTTTTAGCCAAACCAAAGAAATTTTCTTTGTGACGAGGTTTCTTGTCTCTTTTTTCAAAAAAGCAACGTTTGGAGTGGCTACTTTAAAGGATTCCCGCTCAAGAACTGGCTCAATCGAATATTCGGCACCAGCAAATTCTTTTAATTGGCTTAGTTTTTCCGATGGAAGGATAAGAAGCCTTTCTGGTTTTTCCGACCAAAGTTTGTCTAATTTATCCTTATCATAGACATTGCGAAAATTTCGCTCTGCATAAAATCCATAGGACCTTTTGGAATTGGACAACCAAAAGGTATAAACAACTGGTTCGTTTGGTTCCAGTTCTTTGATTTTAGCACCAAACTCTTTTGCCGGTTGGTAACTCGTGAGAAGAGGATAAAATTGTAAACTAATGGAACTAAAAAACAAAGTAGCACCAACAAGTGTCACAAGTACTTCCAAAGGAATGAGCTGTGCGAGTAACAAAATCAGTAAAATCCCAATAGCCCCGAATACGTAATACACGATTCCCACTTCTGCAACAAAAACCGGAATGAGAAAGTATCCCACTAAATACACAAGCCCTGCGATGAGAAAAGAAGGACGAAGCCTTTCTACACTTGAACGAAATAAACTTTCTTCCGCAATCTTTCCAAAATAGAGCGCAGCCCCAGGAAGCACCCAGTAAGTATACTGCGGGAGAGGAAACCTGGAAAAAGAAATTAAAAATAAAAATAAAAATACCCAAAACGGAACCACAAAGTCGATGTCTTTGTATTCATTGGAACGGATTTTTCGAAGGATTTCTTTCCAACCAAGAGATTTGATATAATTATAAGTTCGAAATGCAATGTAGATGATCATAGGTACCACTCCACTAAAGAATGCCCATGAAAAAGATTTATAAAAGTAAAATGGATCGAACTTCACATCATACATTTCTTTGTAGAACCGTCCAAAGGATTGGATCCACAAAAAGAAGGAAGGCCCATAGGAATTAAAACTTTTGTATAAAAGAACACACCAAAAAGCTGGAAGGGATGCAAGAACCAGAATCCCCGTTGGTACTCGCATCGAAAGAAGTAACTTCCAATCCCTTCGAAATAGAATATCTCCACCAATGGATAGAGCAGGAATGACTACAGAAATTGGACCTTTGGTAATAAAACCCATAGACATCATGAGATACATTAAGTAGAAATAGTTGGGATTTTTTTTTCTTCCCAAATAATAAAAATGATAAGTAAACACCAAGTAGGCAGTAAGATACACATCGATTTTGGGATCCACGATCATTGCATAAAATCCCGGTGCCAAAAGATAAGCAAAAGAAGCTAAGTATCCTTGTCTTTCTTTTCCGCCCGTCAGAATGGTAATTCGATAGATAGAAAAAACAGAAAGAAGACTTAAAAAAATGGCCGGAATTCGGAAGGCAATATTACTGATTCCGAAAAGAGAAAAAGAAGTAGCAATGGTCCAAAACGTTAATATGGGTTTATCTAAGTATCTTCTACCATTATCAAATAAAGTAAAAAAATCACCAGATAACACGAGTTCGCGGCTAATACTAGCATACTGTGAACTATCAATATCGATCACGTCCAAAGGAAGTGTAAATAAAATAGGAAGGGTTGCGAGGAGTAAAAGAATTCGATAAAAAATTCTTTCAGAAGGAGTCAGTGTTTCTTTCATTCTAATGTACCAATTTGGATGAGACATTGTCCAAATCCTTTGCAGGAATTTGGTTCTTGGTCATAACATTGTAAAATATCGCTATTATGAGTGGTGCATCCATCCATACATTGAATCCTACCTGTGCGTTTGACATCAGGTGCTAAAGTGAGTTTTAGTTCTTCTTCTGTGCAAGAGATAAAAACTTCACAAGCCGCTTGGCATTTTTTTTCGACTATATCTTGGCAGTTTGTTACCAATAGGACTAACGTTAGAGTTAAAATCCAATTACCGTGTTTCACTTCGTATTCCTTTTAGTGCTAACATTCCACAAGCGCCATTGATGTCACGACCAGGACTTCTGCGGTTGAGGATGGGAGCCGTTGTTTTAGCCTTGAGATGCATAACAAAGTCTTTTACTTCGTCATCGGTTGGCCTTCGCCATCCGGTAAAATCTGTATTGAGAGGGATCACATTTATTTTGCATTTATTTACGGAACGAGAAATTTTTGCGAGCCGTTCGGCATTGTCACGACCCATATTGACGTCCGGAATCATTACGTATTCAAAGGTAATGGCTCGGTCAAGTTCCTTGGTAAAACGTTTGGCTGATTCGATCAATTTCTCTAACGGATGTTTGTCGTTTACATCCATCACGGATGAACGTGAGTTAGGGTTTGGATGGTTTAAAGAAATCGCAAAATTAAATGGTTCTTTATTTTCGATAAACCGGTTGATCCCCGTGGTGACACCCGCTGTGGAAATGGTAATACGGAGAGCTCCGAGGCCAAATCCGTCTTGGTCTCTGAGAATGTGGGCTGCCTTCATCACAGAAAAATAATTGTGCATGGGTTCACCCATTCCCATAAACACGATATTGGTGGCACGATCGCCGACCAGACGTTCTACTTGCAAAACTTGATCGAGGATTTGCCAAGTATGAAGGTTGCCCTTGTATTCCAAAAGTCCGGTCGCACAGAATTTACAATTGAGAGTACAACCAATTTGAGAAGAAATACAGATGGTCTTTCTTCCCCCATCACCAGAAGGAATCCAGACAGCTTCAATTTCTTTGTTTTCACCCACATAAAAAGTGAACTTCCGAGTCCCATCTTCTTTGGATGCGAGGTCCCGACCCAGTTCAATTTCTGGATAGTGGGTATGTTCTTTTAATTTTTCACGGACCTCTTTGGATAAGGTGGTAAACTGATCCAAATTCGTGTAACGATTCTTATAAATGCCTGTATAAATTTGTGCGGCTCGGTATTTTTCCAAACCCAAAGAAACACAGATCTCTTCTAGTTCTTTTTTGGTTTTCCCTTTGAGAACCGGTATTTCCTCTTTCATTTGTTTGGAACATCCACCTTTAGCCAATCTTTTCGTTGCCCCCCGTCGGGACAAGGATTTCCGGCAATTCTTTTAGACTTACCTTAGATTCTTTCCTGATACAAGTCGAATTTGAAATCCAAAAGAAACCTGTTCGAAAAATGGTTCTCCAAATGGACATTGACTTACACACACTGATTCAAAAGCCTAGTATCTAGTGAGGGAAATTTACGAATGAATAGCGACGCCTTTATGGAATATGCCTTTATCGTCATGGTCGCACTGATAGGGATCGAAATCTTTGTTTCCTACATCAAAGGCAAACAATACTACCGGTTAAACGTTCTCATTGCTGATGTCAGCACAGGTGTGATCTTCGCATTGATTGGAGTGGTCATCCTCCTCGGTGCTCTCTATGTTTACGACAAAATAGAGACAAATTTTTCGCTCTCCGCCTTAGGTTATCATTTTTTTCCTTTGGAAAGTCCATTTCAATTCTCCCCTAGTTTTTCTGTGAACTGGCAAGCACTGGGAGCTTGGACTTTTGCCGTTGTTTTTGCAGATTTTGTTTATTACTGGTTTCATAGACATTGCCACGAAATCAATTTGTTTTGGGCCACTCATGTTACCCACCACTCCACACAAGAAATGAATTTGTCCGTTGCGTTTCGTGGAAATGGACTACAAAGAATATTCGAATATATTTATTTTCTATCAATGGCCCTTCTTGGAATTCCTTGGGAGATGTTTTTACTCAGCCATAGAATTCTAAAAGTGTATCAGTTTGTAGTTCACACTCGTTTTGTGGGCAAACTGGGATTTTTAGAAGAGTTTATGGTGACACCATCCAACCATAGGGTCCACCACGGGGTACAAAAAAAATACATCGACCGAAACCACGGCGGAATCTTTATCATTTGGGATCGGATGTTTGGATCGTTTGAATGGGAAACGGAAGAACCAATCTACGGATTGACAAAACCAGTTAACTCCTTCAACCCCATCACAGTCAACTTACACGTGTTCAAGGATATGTTTTTTCAAATTCTGGAATGCAAATCTTTTGGTGATGTTTTTAAAACAATCTTTGGACCCCCTGGTTGGAAACCAAGTTATCTAATCACGAGTGCAGACGAAGCCCAAGAACCCACAAAAATTCTAAAATATGATCCCAAACCTCCAATGGGCGTGATGATCTATGTAGCACTCCAAGCTGCCGTTCTTATGGCTGTGGGTCTTGTGATTTGGAAAGTTGCCAAAATCAATTTGGAGAAAGATATGGTAACACTTGGAATTTTATCCGTTGTCATCATCTTTAGTTTGTTTTCGATTGATCGAACTATGGAAATGAAACGATGGTCAAGAAGAACGGAAGTGGTACGAAACGTATTATTTATACTCGCTTTTGTTGCGGCTTTAGTTTACTCCAATATTCCTAATATTGAAATTTTTGCCATCCCACTCATAGGCCTTTCGTTTGTATCCCTTGTTTGGATTGTCATCAAACGAAAGACCTTCTTTGATCTCAGTAATATTTCTAATACTTGGTATTAGTTTTTATCTCTTTTAAAACGGACTCCGAAGGGAACAATTTGTTCGACTTCAGGAGTTCGTCTCCTAAGTTCAAAAATGCTTTTGTTTTATCCCCATGTTTTTTGCATAAATTGATATCCTTGTAACAAAGCCCCAAATCCACAAACGGTTGTTTGATGGTTTTTGTTTCTCCTTGCCCACCAGAAACTGATTGGTAATACAAAAAATCATCTTCAATCCATCCAAAGATATTCCCATAAGCAAAATAAGCAGAAGAACCTTTTACTTTTCTTAAATCACGACCCATCACGCTAAAGTAAACTTCCCTTTCCATAAACCCAAGGATTGTAGGAATCAAATCAAGTTGAGAAGTGATATCTTCCCTAAGTTCTGGTTTGATTTTTCCCGGCGCATAAATTAGAAGGGGGACATTTCTGTCTTCGTAGTAGTTTAGAAACCGATGGTGGCTATGATCAGAAACAAAAAAGAAAATCGTATCTTTAAAGTAAGGAGCTTTTTTTGCTTTTTCCATATATTCGTTCAAAGCAAAATCCGCATAATGCAAAACATTTAAGTATTCACTGTCTTGTGTAGTGGAATCAAACAAACGAAACTTTTCTTCCGGCACCTTATAAGGATAATGTGTGGTTCCTGTATGGATTACAGAGACAATCGGTTTTTCTGGTTTTACATTCAGAAGGCGTTTGTGCATGGCATCGAGTGATGCTTCATCCAAATAACTCCATGGCCCTGTTTTGTATTCTGGATTTTTTTCTAACTCCGTTTTACCAACCAGAGTATCAAACCCCCAATGGTACATGATACTACCTTTGTTATTAAAACTAAGATCGGTTCCCGTTACAAATAAAGTTTCATACCCTATGGTTTTTGCGATATTCCCAAGGCCTGAAAAACGATTGAGGATTTGCGGAGTGCGAACGGCAGTGAGGCCTGGTCTGTCTGGAATTCCGCCCATCAGTGCCATAAGACCGTTTGTGGTCCTTCCCCCACTTGCAAAAAAGTTTTTAAAGAACATTCCTTGGCGAATGAGTTGGTTGAAGTAAGGTGTGACAACCTTTCCATCCACTTTCCCCGTTCCAATGATATCAATAAACTTCCCAGTCCAACCTTCGAGAACCACCACCACAATATGTGGCAAAGGTTTTGTCGTATTAATGGTTGTTTTACGGAGAAGAGGGTATTCTTCGCTCACGAAACTAGCACCAGGATAATTCACTTCCTTTTGGACAATGGCACTTGCCTCTGCCAACTTCATATAGTGGCGGTCATCGACTTTGGTCATCTTAAGGTCCGTGATGACGGTAAATCCAGGATTTAGAACCAAATCGTTGATGATGGTTTCTTTGGTAATGATGGCATCACTTGTGCGAAGGGGACTCGTTTGGACTCCCCCACGAATTCCAAGGACAAGAAGTGCAAGCACCACAAGAAACTGAAGCCCTGCCCATTTGTAATGTAGGTTTACATGAGAATAGGGAAACTTGGATTGGATTTTGTAAATTCCGAACCCAATGCCGGAAATCACAAGAATTCCTAGTAAAAATAGGAAAGGATTTTGGGAAAAAGCAGATCCAACAAGTGGCAACATCTCAAACCCAAGATAAGCAAAGGCCTCGTATCCCAAATGTTTGTTTCCGTTTTCATAATAAATCAGATCTGCAATGAGAAGAAATAGCAGCAGAATAATAAAAATTACCGGTAAGGTTCGCCAAACTGCCCTATATATTTTATTGCGATTAAAAAAATGCAAACTTGAATACAGTAAACTGACACCAAGTAACACACATAAGACGGAAATATCAAACCGAGCCCCTTTTACGAAAGCCTTTAATAGAATCCAAGTTGATTTATCATGAATCCTGTAGGAATACATGGTAAAAAAAGCGACACGATAAATGGTAAGAAATACAATCCCAAGACTCGCAAGGAGTAAATGAAACCGAATGTAAAACGGCAATTTAGAAAATAGTTTTTTCATAAATAAAACTTATAGTAACTTCCATAAAACTAAAATAGATGAATCCGCAGGTCTTTGATCACTGTACAGTTATGGTTTTACCATTTTATAAATGGTTCCTGATTGGTAATCTGCCACAAAAATTTCCCCATCATTGTCCCGTCCAAATGTGGGAATGAGTATGTTCCATTTTCCAAGAGCGATCGTTTCAGTGACCTTGGTATTTTCTCCTGGTTTTGGAACTGGGATCGCCCAAATTTTACCTTGGATAAAATCTCCAAATACGTACATTCCTTTTAATTCAGGAATGGCAGATCCCATGTAAACATATCCACCTGTGATGGATTGACCTTCTTCTCTGCCATATTCATAAAAAGGAGGTTCGTATAGTGCCGTATTACAACCGTCAGTAAAACAATGAAAACCTTCGGTTTGGTTCCAACCATAGTTTTTACCGGATAAAATGACATCCACTTCTTCGTAAGCATCTTGTCCCACATCAGCAACAAGCAAACGTCCGTCAGGCGAAAAACTCATCCGCCAAGGATTTCGAATCCCATAAGCAAACGTTTCCGGAGCAAATCCCGCTTTTCCAACAAAAGGATTATCGGAAGGGACGGAATACGTTTTTTTTAAGTTTGGATCTGGTATGGGACTAATTCTTAAAATAGAACCAAGAAGAGTATTGGGATTTTGTCCGTTGTTTTTCGGGTCAGCTCTCCAACCTCCATCCCCAAACCCAATGTACAAATGTCCATCTGGGCCAAATGCCAACTGCCCCCCATTGTGGTTAGGATAAGGTTGCTCCACTTGCAATAACACCCGTTCGTTTGTAAGCTTCATGCTATCGAAATCAGTTGGATTTTCTACTACCCATTCGGAAACGATGGTGACATCTTTACTGCCAATCGACTTTACATAGTTTGTGTATAACTTTGGTTGTTTGGGAAATTTAGGATGAAAGGTGAGGCCAAGTAAACCCTCTTCGCTGTCTGTGATCACAGGAAATTTCGCAAGCACCCGGCTTGTTTTTTTCTCCCTATGAAAAAGAATCATATTTCCTGCCTTTTCAAGAGCAAATAAAAAGGGACTGTCACCCGGTGGGAACTGGATGTCTGTTGGCTCTTTTACCTTCACTACTTCTTGTAAGGAAATAGCAACTTGTTTGCGACCGGAATCGACACCAATAAAAAGAGGTTTGGATCCGAGCACCTGGCCATCGGTTTCATACTTTTTATTGTAATTTTTCATTACACCGCGAATCAAATCGTCGCAAGAAAAAGTCATGGAAAGAAAGGAAAACAAAACAAAGATATGGATTTTCATACTACTAAAGGTTCCCTCATTAAGATAATTGGCTTGGATTTCTCTCCGCAATCAAAAAAATTAACCGCAACTATGAAACTCTTTCGAATCCTTTGTATTCCCGTTTTTCTCTACTTTGCTTATTTGCAATTGAACGATCCTGATCCTTACCTTTGGTTTCCCATTTATGCGTTTGTGGCGCTCATCGCCTTTGCCAGTTTGTTTTACCCCGTTCCCAAGTTTGTGGGATGGATTCTAATACCCATTTATCTTGTTTTAGCCGGATATTATTTTGCTCACAGCCCGTATTTTGGGATGGAAGTGGAAGAAGTGAGAGAATTTTTAGGATTACTGATTGCTTGTGCAGCGGTAGCACTTCTCGTTTTTAAGAAATAAAGACCATTCGGTTTCAAACTTTACCGGTAGTTCTTTTTCCATTGTGGCAGGAACGGGAAGAAATACAAAAAGGGAACTAAGAGAAAATGGATTGCCGAAATTTATTTTTCGGCAATCACCTTTCCATCTTCTAAAATCATTTTGATAAGTTTTGTCATCTCAACAGAATACTCCACATCTAAATGTTTGGTGACCCCTTCACAAAATCCATTGATGATGAGTAACTTCGCATCATCTTCAGACATCCCTCGGGATTGGAGGTAAAATAATTGGTCGTCATCAATTTTGGAGACAGTGGCTTCATAATTCAATGTGCCCTCTTCTCCTGATACATCATTGTAAGGATATGCATGTGACTGAGAACGGTTGTCCATCATCAGTCCATCACATTTGATATGGCTATACGAACCCTTGCTAGATGGTTCAAACTTCACAAGACCGCGGTAGGAATTGATTCCTCCATCTAAGGCAACACCTTTGGCTAGGATATTAGAACGAGTGTTTTTTCCGACATGGATGATCCGAGCTCCCGTATCTTGCACTTGCCCACTTCCAGCAAAGGCCAAAGACAAAACATCCCCTGTCGAATGATCCCCTTGTAAAATGATCCCTGGGTATTTGATGGTATTGGCACCGATGTTACAATCTGTCCAAGTGATGTGAGCTGCTTCTTCGCAGATCCCCCGTTTCACGGTCCAATTGTACATATTCTTTTTCCAGTTTTGGATGGTGGTATAAAAAATTTTAGAATCTTTTTTGGCAACAAGCTCTACCACTGCAGTATGAAAGTTAGTTCCTTTGTCTTGGACAGAAGTACAACCTTCGCTGTATTCCAAATGAGCACCTTCATCTGCAATCAGAAGTGTGCGTTCATATTGTCCAGAACTTGCTGCGGTAACTTTAAAATATGCCTGAAGAGGCATCGGAGTTTTTACTCCCTTCGGAATATAGGCAAATGATCCTCCGCTAAATACAGCAGAGTTCAGCGCAGAAAATTTATTATCACCAATCGTTACTACAGTTCCTAAATATTCCCGTACAAGTTCGGGGTATTCACGGATGGCAGTGTCAATGTCACAAAAAATAATTCCTAAATCAGTGAGTTCTTTTTTGACATTCGCATAAATCGTTTCGGAATCATTCATGGTTTCGATTCCGGCAAGGTATTTCCTTTCGTGTTCAGGAATTCCTAATTTTTCAAAACTACGTAGGATTTCTGGATCTACTTCGTCCCAAGATTTTTTCTTTTTTTGGTTGGAACCTACGTAATGCACATAGTCATCAATATCGATATGAAATTGCGGAATGAATCCCCAAGTTGGCATGGGTTTCTGTTCATAGACTTCAAAAGCCTTCAAACGAAATTCTGCGAGCCAACTTGGTTCATTTTTAATGTGAGAAATCGATTCAACAACCTTACGAGTGAGTCCCTTTGGAAAATTATCAGGTTTATAAAATTCGAAAGGTGCCTTGTCTAGATCGGCAGTTGATTCCATTGTTTCTCCCTTCTCTACTCTAGAGAATTTTTTATTAATTCACAGAAGCGAAGTAAGCTTTGGATCCAGTAGGATCAGCTTTCATCGTTTTCTTTCCTTCGTCCCAATTCGCAGGGCAAACTTCACCATGTTTTTCCACAAATTGGAAAGCTTTGATAAGACGAAGTGCTTCTTCAATGTTACGTCCTACTGGTAGGTCGTTAACAGTTGCTTGGCGGATAACTCCCGTTGGATCGATGATAAAAGTTCCGCGTAACGCAACTCCTGCATCAGGTCCAGACTCGATGAGAACTCCAAAAGACTTTGCAATTTCTTTTGTTTTGTCAGCGATGAGTGGGTATTTGATCTCTCCAATACCACCTTCTTTTCTGGCAGTTTTTTTCCAAGCTAAGTGTGAAAATTCGCTATCAACAGAAACTCCCAAAACCTCAGCTCCGATCTTTTTAAAATCTTCGAGTTTTGCATCGTATTCAATAATTTCTGTCGGACAAACAAATGTAAAATCGAGCGGATAGAAAAACAGAACCACCCATTTTCCTTTGTAATCTGACAATTTGATTTCTTTAAAACTGTCCCCGATCACTGCAGTTGCTTTAAAATCTGGGGCATGTGATGTCACTTGTGGCATAAAGTCACTCCTTAGAATTATTCTAAGTACAATCCTTAGATTCTGTCTAGATGTTTTTGAACGAGCGACAGGTTTTCCAAACGCCATTCTTCCTTTGCCAATGTTTCCACAAACCTACGGTCATGACTTACCACAACGAGTGCAGAACCAAGTGTGGCCAAAGAAGATTCTAATGCTTCCAAAGATTTGAGATCCAAATGGTTGGTTGGTTCGTCTAATAAAAGTACCTCCGGACTTTCTTCCAAATGAAGTGCGAGGTAAAGTTTTTTCCCTTCACCTGGACTGATCGATTCTGATTCAGAAAATCGTTTGGGGTCGCTTCCTAGCCTATGTATGCCTGAAAGCACTTTGGCCTTTTTCTCATCAGATAAATTTTGAAATTCCAAATGGAATATTGATAATTCTTTTTTTGAAAATTCTTGAGGAAGATACAAATAAGAAATCCCTTTCTCTCGGATGGATTGGACCAAATGCCGAAGGAGTGTGGACTTACCCGATCCATTTGTCCCTGTGATGGCAATCTTTGAATCCGGAAGAATTTTCAAATGATTCGACAAAGAAAATGACAAATAATCCAAATTAAGTTTCTTGCCATCAAACGAGTATAAGGTGTTTCTCTTCGAACGAGAGACCTTCCAAACGATCCCTAAATTTTCTTTTTTTGGAAGTTTTTCCCAGATTTCTTTTTCTTTTTCAAATGAATGTTCAGTTCTTCTTTCGATTTGATTTTTCAATCGCCCTGCTTGGCCATCTTTACCAGTCACCCTTGCGAGATTCTTTTTATGCCTTGCGTCATGGTCATTCAGATCTAAACCTTTTTTTGATCTGCGCTTATGAGAGAGGCTTGCTTCTTCCCTTCTTCTTTTCAGTTCGGCATCCAGTTTTTTACGTTCCGTTTTTGCAATTTCCCAATTGTGAATCCGTTCTTCTGCTTCTCTTTCCATTTCTTTTTTGCCTTCGGAGTAATTTCCTGGTCTATGGGAGAAGAAGTTTTTTTCCAAAAATACACAAGAGGTAGTTACTTCATCTAATAATAACCTATCGTGACTAATGAGGATTCCAATTCCCTGGTAAAACAAAATGGCATTTCGAATGATTTGGTTACTTTGGGAATCGAGATGATTTGTGGGTTCATCTAAAATCAATACATCCGAATTTTTTGACAAAGCCATTGCCAAAAGAATCCTTCGTTTTTCACCAAAACTAAGATACTCATAATCTTCTACCGATTGGATGGTAATTGCAAGAAGGCTCTTCCAAAACCCAGATTCTTTGGTATCATCATAAAGAAAATCGCCCAAGTCTTCCTCCGAAAGATCGGTTCCTTGAGAGATAGAACAAACAAACTGATTTCCCAAAACAATGCCTTGGTCGGGAAGAATCTCTCCGGCCAAAATTTTGGCTAGAGTGGATTTCCCACTTCCGTTTTTTCCAACGATACCAGTCCAACCTTTTCTGAAGTGTAGGTTTAAGTTTTGGAACAGAGGTTCCGACTGAGATTCGAACTGAAATGTTAAATTTTGAATGGTAATATGATCGGACATGCGACAAGCTCCTGTATTTTCCAAGGGGGAAATAGGCAAACAAGTCTAGTCCTAAGAGATTAGGAAAAGAGGGGATTTAGTGATTTATTTTTTGCTTACCTATTTGATTTAAGCCGCAGTCTCATCGGAGTGTACCTCTACTATGCTCATTAGACTGAATGAATGATCAAAAGTTGTCAAGAGTTAGTTGCCTTTCGCCATTAAGAATTTTTCCATAAACTCTGTAATATCTCTGATGTTTCGATTGATCATTTTCCTTAACTCTGGTGGGATATTTTGCGATTTGATGACGCGGTAATAGTTCAAAGCATTTTTTAACATCTTCCGACGCGCAAACTCTTGAGCCTTCATTAACATCGGTTTGTATTTATAATAAGAGTACTCCATAATAGAATAATTCTTTGACAAACGGAATGCATGCGGTATCTTTCCAAAGTCATAGGTCAGCGTTAAAAAGGGAGCATCGTCTGCTTCTGGAGGTTTTAGTTCCAAAACCCCATGAATGATTTTTTCAGGTTCCTCTTCTGTGGCTTTTTCCGCCATCTCATCCAGAGGGATAGGAGATTCTTCCTCTGCAATCTCACCCAAATTCCCATCAACAATTTCTATTTCGGGAGCTTCTGCATCTTCGATCGAAGGGCCTTCTCCAGGGAAACCAGCTTCCTCTTTTAGTTTACGATCTCGAAAGACTTCATCAGCATCGGGAAGACCAATCCTTAAATCTTCACTTGTAAGCGGACGGTTTGTGAGTTCCACCTGAATAGGTACATCTGTTTCAATAATGGTTTCAGATTTATTGGAATCCGCTTGTTCTTTAGGCTCAGCTTTTGGTTTTATTAATTTATCAGTTTGCGGATCAACAGGATCCGGGAGTTCTAATTCCTTACGGAGAGAATCAGTTGTTGCCTCCAACCAATTGGGTTCTTCATCTAACGAACGTTCTTGGGGATGAAGTGGTGGTTCTTTTTCATCTCTACGTAAATCGTTGGGATCAGGAAGGCCAATCAGTTCTAAATCAGAAAAATCTGGAAGTTTTAAACCTGGTTGGTCAGGAAAATAAGGTTTTAGTAAATCATTAAGAGAGGCTTCTTCTCCCTTTGCTTCGAGATCCTTTGCCTTTTTTTCAATTTTCTTTAAGGCTTGGCCTTTTAAAAAATCTTCCCTTTCTTGGAAACGATCTTTTTTCCGTCTGTCTTCTCCAGATCGTCTATCTTTTCTTCCTGCAATATTTGTTCGTCTATCTGGATTTTTTCTTCTTTCTTCCCCTGACCTTCGATCAACAAGAGGAAGATCCTTAAACTGTTTCCAGTCGTTCGAGAAAAAAGTATCTTCCGGAAGATCAAGTTCAGATACATCTTTTTTAGATATTTGATCAGCGAGCGCTTGTAAGTCGAGAGGTTGTCTCGGACCAGCAGCGGATCCAGGACTTCCTGATACACCAGGCGAACCCGGTTGGCCTTGAAGATCCGGTGGAACATAAAATGGACCAACGATTCCTGAACCGGGGGGTGCCATCGGAAACCCAGGCAGAGCTCCCGCAAGACCACCGCTCGTCAAACCTTGGTTTAACGATTGTAAAAGTTGATCTTGGTTTTGGATGACCTTGGGATCAACTCCGGGACCTCCCGGCGTTGATTGTAAAAACTGGTACACAATGGGATGAACCAGTTGGTTTCCCCCGGCAACAGTTTGGTTCAGTTGCGGTGTCGAAATCGAATTCTCTTGTCCACGTTTATCTCCCAAGGCGGGTTTTTCTGTGGAACTCGGCGGAAGCGGAGGTGGAGGCAATTGCGAAGGTGGTTGGGAAGAGGGTTGGTTGGTTGGTTGCGGAAAATTCGGTGGTGGACTGCTCTGCGCAAACTGAATGGCACGAGCAATGGATTCGGCAAATAGTTCAGAAACTTCTTTTAATGCACTGACAAGATCCCCTAAGTCTTTGTCGGCTTTCGGTTTAGCATCTTTTTTCTTTTGGTTCTCTTTTCCAGAAGGATCCGATTTTGCTTCACCCTTACCTGGCTCTGTCCCCTTTCCCGGTGGAGGATTGTCTTCTAAAAACTCTTCTAGATCCTGGATGTTTTTTTTGATTTTTTCTTTGATCTCTTGGTCAGGGATTCGATTCCCCGTCCGCTCAAAGATCTCAATTGCCTCTTCCACCTGTTCCGCTTCCACAAGTGCTTCTGCGTTGAGAAGCGGTCTTCGGTGAAAACTATACTTAGAGTTTTTTGAAATGATATCATCTGCAGAGAAACTGATATCTGGAGTATCTCGTCTAGGCCTTTCGCCAGATGAAGAGGAAGAAACATCACCCCCATCTTCACCAAAATCACCTAACGGGAGATCGCTGATGTCTTTGGGAGTTTTCGGTTTCTCTCGGCGTTTCCTTCCTGGTTTTGAATCTTTCCCACCACTGGCACCACCAGATGCTCCCAAATTTTCTTCGTCTTCTGATTCTAAATCTGACAACCTTTCTGAAAGTGGTTTGGGTTTGGACTTAGGTTCTCCCGGATCTGTTTGGAAATTTAATTCTTCTCCGCGACCGCCACGAGAAGGCCTTTCTTGTTTTGTGGACTTTGCCCTAGATTCTTTTTTTGGTTCTTCCTCTTGCGAAGATTCTCTCTGTTGTTTCCGCCTTTTTTGGCGGGGACTCATATCTCCTGATGGCCTAGCTCCCCCCTCGCTACCAGCGATATCATTGAGGTCGGCACCAGTGCCAGAGAGACCGAGTAACATCATGAGGGTGGTTAACATAAAAGGGTTCTACTCTATATTTTCGAGGTTTGCTATGCTGTAACTTAAGGTAGACTCGAAGAATATTCAATTTCTCAGCAATTTACGCAAGTCTTTAGGCCAAAATGACCGCAAGTTCTTTTTCTGCTTGACACAAGAGAAATTCTTGCGTTCCATGGTGGCATGAAATCCGTTGCGAAAAAAAATCTCAGCTTTGCCTCCTCACCGGACAATGCAGACGGGTTGCAGTTAAAGATCACATTCGACGAAGACACAAAAACTGCCTTCGGTGATTACACCTGCCCCGAAAAATACCAGGGTTTACCGGACCAAATCCATCCAGGTATTATTTCTACTATCTTAGACGAAATCATGGTCAAGATCAACGAAGCGATGAATTTCGAAACCACTACAGGTGAATTGACGATTCGATTCTTACAACCTGCAAAGGTAAACGAACCACTGCACTTACGTGGTTGGTTTGTGAAAAAGAATAAAAAAATCATAGAAAACCGTGCTGAAATAGAAAATGAGATCGGCAAAATAGTGGCCCGCGGAAAAGGTAAATATATCGAAGCTGAAGACTGATTATGCCGATGTGGTGGAATTGGTAGACGCAGTGGATTCAAAATCCACCGATGGTAACATCATGCCGGTTCGATTCCGGCCATCGGTACCAACAGTAATTTAGTTCGAATTCTTCTCGCAAGCCTTTAGATAAAAATCTTCTTCGATTCTGTCTATGGCTTGTAAGACAAGGGAAATCTCCTCTTCTTTCATATCATCAAAGATCTCTCGCCCTTCTTTTAAAATTGAAACTCCGAGAGAAATCCCCTTTCGATCTTCTTCCGTGTAAAGACCTCCTTTCGATTCCATCCTTACAAGAATATCTTCCATAATGAGAATGATCTTTCGAATGAGTTCTGCATTCGAAAACACTTTGAAAAGTCCACTAATGTCCTTTCGGAAAGCATCTGCTTTTTCTTTTTCAACCTTTGAGATTAGAAATTCCATCGCAAACTCGGAATTGAGTAAACCAACTTGATTTTCATGACGGTCAAGCTCCAATACAAGTTCTTCTTCAAACTGATGGGCTGTTACATAGGAATGTAAAGCAGCAAGTCCCGCTTTCAGTGCCATAGGAAAATGTTTTCCAAATCGGAAGATAGACATTGCCAAGTTCCCAAGAATCCCCCAAATTTTTGTGGGATGGTTGACAAAGCCAGATAACGCATCAAAGGCGGCGTCTAATTCCTTTCGTTTAGAATACTCTGGATAAAGATACTCTAAAAAAAAATGTAATAATTGGTCAATTTTTGAGCGTGAAATGGAGCTAAATTCTGGATAAAGTTTCAAATTTTCAGAAGAGTATCTTTTCACTAAAGAAGATTGGTACATTAGAATCAGCTCTTGGAAAAGAGGATGTTGGAGAACTTTAGAAGATTCTTTTTTGGGTTTCATGGAAAAAACTGTTACTTATAAAACTTCATCAAAATAGGTCTCATATCGTTCCCAGTTTACTTTTTTACCTTTAGGATTGTATGGAAGCGAAGGGATTTTTTTGACTTCCAAACCAACAAACAGAGAATATATGCCCACAGCCAAAGAAATGGCAGTCTCTTTTTTGTTTTGGGTTAGGTATTTGACATCACGGCTTCGGTTCACATATCCAATTTCGATGAAGGCACAAAGGGCATTGGTGTATGTCGGAAGACTATATGTAGAAATGTACGGCTTTTGAATGGGACCAAGTTCTGGATAAGGAGAGTCCTTTTCTTTCAATAAAACAGGGAGTCCATACTGGACAAAACGCATGAGCTCTTTGGTTACAAAATGGTTGTCACCACCAAACCCTTCTCTTCCACCTTCCCTTCTCCACTCTTCTTTTTTCCCTTTTTCCCTTTCCCAAAACTTTCCCGTTTCAGAAAAAGTTTCATGATCTGTGGCATACGGTCCCGGTTTTCCGATTTGTTTTTCCCAATTGGGATCATCTGCGTAACGCCAACTAACCATATTTTGGCGGTAGCCTTCAAATTTTGTCAGATCTGTATCTTTGCCATTTTTTTTAGGCCAATACCCATGAAAATAAATCCAAGTGTCAGCAATGGCATTTTCTAGTTTTGACCAACCGGATTGAAATATTAACCATTCCGACCAAGGACCATTTGTAAATCCGTTCGGTGAGTTCTTTTTCGCTGAAATGTTTTTTAACTTTGAGAAGGTTTTGTAGCCAGGAGTGAGGACAGCTCCCATTCCACCCGTTTGTCCTTTACTGGCAGGATTCAAATGTAAGGACAAAACAAGTTGGGGTTTTAGTTCATTGATTTTGGAAAGCCTACCCTTTCGCCTGACACCTGTTTTCTGATCCGGAAAATCATACAATCGATACAGAGCATTGGGATCATCAGAGTTTGGGTCATCATCAAAGGAAGACTCACGCGTGAGTTTACTTTCCAAGATCACTCGTTGAAAATCTGATTTTTTAGAGAATAATTTGAGATAACCTTCAAATTCCTTCCAACCTGCTTCGGTCTCTGTCAATTTTAAAACTCGGTGGACTTCTTTGGCCAAGTCAAGAACCACCTTTCTTTCCGTTACACTCCCGTGTTCGGTTCCTTGTTTGTATGTTTCTAAATAAGTTTGGGTGACACTATCGTATTTATCTCCATGTTGTGCCTTGGGGTCTTTGGCAATCCCTCCATGGCCAGGGTCTACCACAATCCGAAAGACAGGAACAGCTTCCAAGGAAAAGGAAATAAATACAAAATAGAGAATAGATAAATATTTTTGTAAGTTACGAAAAGACAAAGAGACCACGATGGTCATTCTCCGCTCACCAGGGAACGGAGAAAAGAAAAAGTTTATAATCTATTTTGCGTTTTGCGATTGGTTAAAGATTTGGTTTCTATTATCGCTTAAGTCTTTTCCGTACTTATCAGAAATGGCTTTTTTATCCACTTCTGCTTCTTTGAAGTCCGAAAGGATTTTAATTCCATAATCTTTTGCAATTCGGTAATGTACGATGGCATCGTAAAACCTGTCTTCCCGGGACATGTCAGTGGCAAGGCCCATTTGTCCATACGCAATCCTAAGTTTCTGTTGTGCTTCTGCAATCTCGCGGTAAGGGATGATGGCTTTAGACCCTTCCCCAGAAGTCTCAACAAGTTGGGATTGTTCTTGGTTTGTGATCAAGTCAGCACATTCAGCAAGAAGGTTTTGTGTTTTAGTATCGTAATTTTTTGAAAATTTTCCAAGAAGAGTGGATATATCTTTTTCCAAAGCGACCATCGCTTTTCCAGAAGCAATGTAAGCTCGACGATAATAATAACGTAAAACCACTTGGTAGTCTTTTTTGATTTTTTCTAAAGCGGTTTTAGAATCAGGAACTTCATCTCCGAAGTTAGCTGTAACAATCGTTAGAAGTTTGATTGCATTAATGGCTCTATCTTTATTATTTTCAGAAATATTTTTGTATTGTTTACGTTCTAAATTATTTCCTTGGTCCAGTTTATCGAGTTCCTCGAAGGACTCTTTTCCTTTTTCCGGCGCCCCTGATTCTTGGGCAAAAACTGACAAACTAAAGATACAAAACAAAAGGAAGATGAAACTATTTTTTAACACGAAACTTGCTCTCCTTAAACCAAGGAGCAGAATACACAGAAAAGAGGAGGTTTGACTACTATTTTTTATCCTTTTGAAAAAAGAGTAATCCATCACCAACGGGATACAAAGTATAACCTAAAACTTGGGATTTCACCTCATTCCAAAGAGCCATCACGGCTAAATCAGAAGGTTTCTTTGGATCGGGAGAAAGGACTCTTCCATGCCATAACATATTATCGAATAAAAAATAAGACCCTGGTTTTGCTTCTTTCCATAGGATTCGAAAGATATCCAGGTAGGTAATTTTATCACAATCCACAAAAAAAAGATCTGATCCTACCCACTCTGCATATTCCCTTTCCAAATAATCCATCACAGAATCAGTCACTCGTTTAACATGAATTTGATCTAAAATTTCCATTTTTTGGGCATACCCATCCATCAAATCAGCTTGTTCTTTGTGTCGATCCACGGTAATGAATTTTGAATTGGGAGAACCCACTGCCATCCAAAGAGTAGAGTAACCAAGCCCGGTTCCCAGCTCCAATACTTGTCTGGGGTTAATGAGAGAAACCAAATGGGATAAAACAGCCCCAGTGGCTGCCGTGACTATGGGGATATTTTTTTCTTTGGCATAAAATTCCATTTCTGCAAAAACAGGATTTGGTTTGTACACCAAACTCGTATCAATATAAGATTCAAGTTCGGGAATGTAAATGCTGGGTCTTGGTTTCATGATTTAGGAGGTAAAAAAAGAGAAACTCTATCTTTTAAAATAGGTGGTATTTTTTTTCGAACAAGTTCGTTTAACTCACGATAACTATACCGTTTGGAAGGATGAATGAGAACAATGGCTTCATTTTCAAAAGAAGAGGCATTTGCTACAATTTCATCGAAATGAGTATGACCCCATTCCCTAGCACGATTTACATCTCTTTTTTCGCAGTAGTAAGTGCATTCCATAAAGAGAATTTTACTTTTACGAACATCTTCATTTTCTAATACGTATTCTATTTTTGTATCGCCAGAAAAAGAAACCAAAGGGATGGAAATTTCTTCTGTGGGATCTTCGCCTAAATCTTTTTTATTGCGAATTTCTTCGGAACTGAGGCTCGTCCATTCTTTCTTTAATTTTCGTTTCGTTTCATATACTGTATAACCTTGCGATGGAACCCGGTGAAAACTTTGCCAAGGTTTAAAAAAATATCCAGGTTTCAATTCAACCCTATCTCCAAAGTCTAAACCGATCAGTTCACACTCATAATCAAAATCTTCAATTTCAGAATATAATTTTAAAATTTGAGACATTTTTGGTTCCAAAGATTTTGGAAGATAAATTTTGGGAATAGGAAGTTTACGAAGGCTCCTTTGAGAAACATAGTAAGGTATACCACAAGAATGGTCTAAATGGGCATGAGATAATAAGATCTTTCCAATGTGAATTTTATCTGGATTGATAAATCCAAAATCAAACATAAAGTCGAGAGAAGGACAAATGATGGAAGTTCGAATTCCTCCTTCGGACAAACCTTCAAATTTAATTCCTTTGTATTCAAAACTTGCAGTTAACATCAATCTTCCGGATTTATTACCTTGACTGCTTCTTGGAAAGATGACTCAAGAACCTTCGGACCAACAATGGTAACAATCAATTTGTCGGATCGAAAATATAGTTTGCCAACTCGTTTTAAATCAGCAAGAGTTAATCGGTCAATTTCTTTCCTAAAATTTTGTAAGTATCCCTCTGGCATTTTATGATCGCGTCTTCGGACTTCACTTGCCAGAGTCCTTTTATCATCTTCAAACTGGAATACAAACTGATTGATGATGGCGTTCTTTGCACGAACGAGTTCCTCTTCTGTCAGTGAATCAATTAGTTTTGGTTGTATGAGTTCTCGCATAAGAGATAAAACTTCTTTTGCTGATTCCTTTTTGGTCATTGCGAAGAACTGAATGGTTCCGTAGGATTCCTGGAAATCTGTATTACTTCCGGCAGAATAGGCAAGCCCCCGATTATTTCGAATTTCTCTCATATAATAAGAGTTAAATCCACCTGCACCAATGATATAATTCAAAACTTGAATGGCATAAAAATCTGGATGGTTGTGTTCGGGAAGTACTCCCATCATTGAGATAAAGGTTTGACTCACATCTTTTTCGATGAGTCGTATATTTTTTCCTTCTTTTTTTACATTTTCAGAAAGAGCGACTGGTGTAATGACTTCTACGTTTTTATTTTCAACACTAGGGCTTAAATTAGGAAAAAAACTGTCGAACGACTTGAGATCATAATCCCCAGTCACAAGAAATCTTCGTTTGGGTTCTTTTAAAATTTCGGTTTGGAATTCTATAAGATCAACTAATCTTACTGTTTCCAAGGAAGATATTTGCATTGAAGTTCCGGCAATGGTTCCACGAAACAAAGACTCTTTTGCCTTCCTTGTGCCAAGGGCAGTAGGATTGTCATTTCTTCTTTTGAGTTCTTCTGTGAGCTTACCTTTTGTTGTCGCAACTAAGGTATCATCCAAGTTAGGTGAATCGAAAAAAGATTGGATGATTGGGATCACTTCCTTTTCTGTCGCTTTCAAATAAGCAAAACTAAATATTGTTTTTTCATAATCGATGGAAACAGAAAATGATGCCCCATAAAACTCCAAAGTTTCTAAAAACTTTTCTTTGGGGAATGTTTTAGATCCTGATAATTCCCAACTATCTTCTAGAAGTTTTGTGATCTCCACAGATCTTTTGCCTAAATTTTTCCTACCATGGTAAACATAGATATCCGCATACACGATGGGGAACTCAGCATTTTTTAAAGAAAAAACCTCAACGCCAGATGGTTGTTTAATGGACTTAATTTCAGGAACTTCAAATTCCAAGGGTTTAAATTGTAAATCGCGGACAAACTCCCCCATCTCACGAGCAGAGAGATTAAAAAAACTAATTCCGATTAAAAATATATAAATACGTTTCATTCTGATTTTTTCCTTACATCTTCCAATATACCAATCACAACTTTATCTTTAGTTAAATATGTCGGGATAAGGGTTTGGATATCCTTTGATGATGTTATCATAATGGTAGAATATTGACGAAATAAACCCGACCAATCACCATATAACAGCTGATAATAGCTCAGCAAATCAGCAATGCTTGCATTTTCATCTAAGGTTTTGATAAAATCAGAAACCATCTGATTTTTAACTTTATCTAATTCTTCTTTCGGAACACCGGATTCTTGGATTTTCGAAAGTTCTTCCCATATGATCCTTTCGATAACCTCTGGTTTTGCTCCTTCATTCGGTTTTATAAAAAACACAAAATAATTTTGATATCGTTCTCCTGGATAACCATTAGCTGCCCCGACACTCAGAGCTAATTTTTCTTCCAATACAAGTCGTTTGTATAACCTAGAACCAGTTCCTGAAGTGAGGACTGTTGATAATACATCAAAAGAGGAATTGTCTTTATGAGGATATGGAGGTTTAAGAAACCCCATCATCATTTGGCTTCCAGATGGATGATAAACTTTGAATCGTTTTTCACCAGGAAATGATTTTTCTTCCACCTTGTAAGTCGGTCTTGGTTTCCCTGGTTTTAATTCAGAAAAATACTTACGGATAATGGACTCCGTTTCTTCAAAATCAAATTGGCCAACAACAGAAATCACCATTCGGTCTGGAGTGTAATGTTTTTGAAAGAAGGCTTTTGTATCGTCAATTTTTAAGAAGGGAAGACCTGCTGAATAACCAATGACTGGTTTACGGTATGGGTGACTTTCAAATGCCAAAGAAAAAAACTTCTCTCGCAAAACAGCACCACCGTTATCGTCGGTTCGCATTCTACGCTCTTCAATCACAACATCTCTTTCCGTATAGTATTCACGTAAAATAGGGTTTTTTAAGCGATCGGATTCTATTTTTGCCCAAACTTCAATTCGGTTGTTGGGAAGTTGGATTTGGTAATTGGTGACATCTTGCGAAGTGTAAGCGTTGAATCCTACTTCACCGTTCTGTTCATAAATATAAGAATCTTCGTTTTTTACAATAAACTCATCTTGTAATTGGATGAGGTTTTTTAATCGACGCTCTAAGGTTTCTTTTTCCTCTTCCAATGATCTAGGAATGGCTTCGCCACGAGTTGTCAAATCACGAATTTTTAGTTTGAGATTATCGAGCTCCGTTCCCCAAACTTCGATTTGTTTTTGGTATTTTTCTTCTTTTTCGTAGTTTGTGGTACCGACTGTTTTTGTTCCCTTGAAAAGCATATGCTCCAGAAGGTGGGCAGTTCCTGCTTCCTCTGGTGTTTCATCCACAGCACCCACAAGAAATTTGATGTACAAAGCAACTGTTGGAGAAGTTCCCCGCTTCATCATCACAACCGTCAGTCCGTTGTCCAAACGAACGGTTTTTATCTTTTCACGAAACTGTGATTCTGAGGTTCCAAAGAATTGGTCCTGGGAAAAAAGAGGCAAAAATTGTAGGAAAAAACAAAGGAAAAAGATTCGTAATTTCGACATCATCTACTAGTCTTGAAGTTGGAAATGGTTCGTAAACTTCTAATTTTAAGTCTCTTTTGTTCATGTCGCCTCTTTACCATCGCCGATCCCAGTTATGTGGAACGAGCACTCCAAAATGAAAGTGACGAAGGTTTTATCTCTCGGGAATTTTTTCAAATCAAAGTGGAAATTCCGGTTACCTACAAAGAGGTATCAGGGGTCGCCAGACGGAATGATTGCAAACAAAGAGCTTTTGTTGAAAGAGAACGATTGGCTCTGCCCTACCTCATACAAATCCAAAGACAAAAACACCAATTCGGTGAAAGCATTGACGAATACTCAAAATCTTTGGAAGGAAAGGATAGGCAAGCACGTCTCATCGCGAATGCCCCTCAAACAACGACTGCGATTGGGGCAGTCAGTCCCACTACCACAACAACAAGCCCGCAACCATCCGCCCAACAAGGGCAAACCGCTACAAATACCACCCAAACGCAAAAAGAGAACACAATCGAAAATACTCACAGTTTTTCTTGGTTCTTTGATGGCCTTGTTCTCTATAAAGAAGATTATTCGGATCGCACAAAATGTGCTTTCCTATTCCGAAATATCCAACCTAAATTAATGGAACGTGTGGAGAAAACTCCGCTTTTAGAACCTAGGAAACTGTAAATGAACAAAACTTTATCAAGGATGATCCTGTCTTTCACGATTCTCGCTTTTGTTTGGAATTGTAAATCCAAAGAAACAAAAGAAGTCCCACCAACCAAAGATACTGAAAACGAAGTAATTTTAGAATTTACGAAAGCAAAAGAAGGATTTCTTTCTGAATCCCTATTTCAGGTTGCTGTGTCTAGCGTTCTTCCCAGTGAATCAGAACGAATCGAAGAAGCAAAAACAATTGCCGAACAAAAGTCTCTGAACTTATTAAAAACATATACAATCCCAAATCTCTCTGATAAGGGAAGAAAAGAACTCCGAGATATTTCCAAAGAAGGAAAGATTGTGGATAAAAACGTCTCCGTTGGAGGAAGGTATTTTTTCTTATACCAAATTCAAAAGTCCAACTTGAAACGTCTTGTAACCAAAGACCTGGAATAATTTCCTAACATTTGCTAAATGGAAAATGATTTGTTCACCTTAGCGGGGATACAAATGTTTTTTAGAAAGTTACAATAAAACAATTTCGCATCCAACTGCAACTTCCCTTTTCCTTCCACTTGGAAGGTTAAGGGTTTAAGATATTCAAAGTATTCCGGTTTTTTGGGATGAACTGGTCCTTTTAGTTTTAGGTCTGCGTTCAAAACCTTTAGTCCATCTGCACCTGACAAAAAAATACGATGGGGTGCTTCCATCTGGAACCCAAAGTCCTTTGGTAAAAACAATTCTAACTCATACTTCCCTACGGATTTCTGTTTGATCGAAATTTCTATTGGATGAGAGTCTAAAGGATCTGCACTGAGTCCAAATCCTGAATGATTACCAGAAGCAACGAACAAAGTTACCAAAAAAGAAACGAGAACCAAAAGTCGAATTTGTTTCATACAAAGATTAGACTTATAAAACCTTTCGTAAGACCACACAACGATTGGAATTTGTACCTTTTTCGTTGTTAGAAACCTGCCAACAATTTGAAAGTTTTGTGAAACTTTGGGTATGGACGTAAGTCTTGTTCCAGACAAGGCCTGTCCCTTCCGCCATCCGAACCACATCTTCATCCAAATAAAGAATAGAGTTTCCTTTTTTGACTTCGCCAACTTCCATCACCATATAGGAACCTTTTTTAAGAACTCTTGCTGATTCCTTTAAGGTCGAACGAATAAATGCATTCCAATCACTGAGATTACTGAAAATACTTAGTTTTCTATCCTTAGATTTTTGGATGTCGAGAAACCAGTGGCGTAACCAGTTGTCACCTTCATAGTCCACCTTATCAAGAAAAGGTGGGGAAGTTACAATCAAATCGACTGATTCTGATTCTAAATTGGGAACAGAGTTCGCTGAATTGAGTGAATACAAATTATTTTTTGAAAATTCATGATAAAATGGCGGGATGGGGAGAGCCAGATCCCGTTTCATTTTTTGTAAAATTCTTGGTTTGATTGGCCGGTATTCCGGGGTTTGCCCACGTTTGGCATTGTTTTTTGCCTGCGCTTCCGGTGGAATCGAAACTTGTGGAAAAGTATAAACAGAAAAAAATCCAGTGCTATGTCCATGTAAACGTGAAAGAGCAATCAGAGAAATGAACTTCATCTCTATAGACAAATCTTCCGCCATATACATTTTAAGATTCTTGATTTCTTTTAATGTTCTTGGATGAAAAAAAGGAAGTAAGTTTACATCAAAAGGATCATCTTCTACTTCCCTATCCAAATCCAAAGAATTTAACTTTTTTTCCAAGTCTTCTAGTTTAGGAACATATTGTCTCGCACTCGCAAGAAAAATAGACAACGGATGGATATCGTTATGTACTGCAACATGACCTTCAATATTGGCCTGGATGGCCGTAGTTCCTCTACCACCAAACGGATCATAAACGACTCTATTTTTCTTTTTTAAGAATTCCTTCATAAAAAAAGAAGGAAGTTCCGGCTTAAATGATGCTCTATAACTTACGGTATGATGAATTGGATGTCCTTGGCGTTGTTTTGCTGTCCAAAACTCACCAAATACAATCTTATCGGAATCCTTTAATAGTCTGCCTGCTCCTGCCATCCTTTGCAAAAGCCTCCTCTCTCTTTATAGAAAGATCGGAGGAAAGGCGAATCTTAAATTGGATTTTTTATTGAAAGTTATGGGACATAGTCTTCATAATTTGGGAAGAAGGATAGAAGTTCTTTTAAAGGATTTGATCTTACTTTTATCTTTTCACCAGTTCGATCATCAGTATAACTAATGCTATGTGCATGTAAAATTTGTCTTTCTGCCCCAAGTTCTTCTAATAAGGAAGGAGAAAGCCCTGATTGGACAAAATCCAAAAACATAGTTTCTCGTGGACCATATAATTTATCTCCAAGAATAGGATAACCTAGATACAGCAGACTAACTCTGATTTGATGAATTCTACCTGTTAAGGGGCGAACAAGTACCAAACTTAAGTTTTGTGATTCAATAAAATCCAAAGGAATGAATTCAGTTGAAACAAATTTTGAATCAGAAAATTCTTCTAGAGAAAACTTCATTTTTTTTCGGATGGCAGAATCTAAATTTTTCCCAATATAACCATCCAGAAAAATTGAGTTCAGAAATTTCCCCCGAACCACTGCAAGGTATTCTTTTTTCACTTCTCTCTTTTCGAATTTCTTTTGAAGCCAAGTGCGACTCTCTTCGGATTTGGCAAAGATCACAATCCCAGAGGTTTCGCGATCCAACCGATGGACAGGGATTACCAAGGGATACTTTTCTTCCAAAAGATTCAATAGAGTTCTTGTACGGTACCTACCTGCTGGATGCATAGGTAAGTTTCCCGGTTTATCAATAAAAAGGAATTCTTCTGTTTCTTTTAAAACCACATAATCGGTATCGACTTCTGGTTCTTGGATTCTGCCTGGGATGGGTTCATACACGACGCTATCCCCTTCCTGGAGCACAAGTTCTGCACTTGCCACTTTCCCTTGGACATGGATGCGACCCATATCCAAAAGATATTGCCACTCATCCTTACTATGATAAGGGAACTTGGTGGTAAGAAAGACAAGGATCGTGTTTCCAGAAAATGGATAACGAATCAATGTTTGGTAAGAAGACATCCTTTAGGATTCAGCGCTTGGTTCTTCAGAACTGAGATCAGAATCCATGGCACCACCAAAAGGATCATCCGGTTCATCCACAGCACCTATCACAGAAGTTGTTTCTTCTTTGGTTTCTTCTTCTTGAAAAGCATTGGACTCTTGCGATTCAAGCAGAGTCTCATCTGCTGAAGTTTCTTCCTTTCCGACATTTAGGAAAACTTCCAAAACTTCTACGTCTTTTTCTGTTAGGTTGTAGAATTGACAACCAACTCGAAAATTAGTTTCTTGGTTACGGATGTTTTTGATGATCCCGCGGATTGTAACTCTTTTACCACTTTCCAAATTTAAATCAAAAAGTATGGTTCCGTTTAAAGTAACCGATCTTGAAAATGATCTGGAAGGTGCATGGATGAAACTAATACCACCCATACTTAAATCCATTACCTGACAAACATCACGTGATTCCTGGAAAACTCCCGTACTGATAATATCGCGGCTCACAGCATTCGCAAATGTTTGAATTTGTTTATAAATTTCTAAGTCGAGTGGTTTTTCTGATAAAACCTGAACATATCCGAGATGAACATAACCTTTGTATTTGATCGGGACACAAATTTCAGAAGTATAAGTATCTGGAATTTTAGAACTATCGAAAATTCTTAAGTATTCATCAAAAGGAAAAAAGTCTGCTGATGCAGTAGACTTCTCCTTACGGTCGATTATAAAAATATCTTTGTCGTAGTGGTGCATGAGCCGAAGTCGATTGTCCATACGACCAGCAAAAAAGATTGAGGATAATGGGAATGCTTTTGTGAGTTTGGTTCGATATGCAAGAAGGATTGCATCTACTTTTTTATCATCAAATCCAATTGCTTTTGAAACGTCGTTAACGTTGATAATATTGGAAACCACCATCCCCGATTGGATTTGGCTTGTATCAACCCGCGATCCTTGTCTTGAAGCTGGGGTTATTTGTATTTTAACAGGTGTTAAAATTTCAATTCCGTTTCCGTCACCACCAGCAACTAAAAAATGAGCCAAAAACTTACTGCCATTGTGAACAACGGTAAGAACACGATCCCTATTAGGGAATTTTAAATTTGTATTGATGATGAGAGCTTTATTTTTTAAGGCAATGATCTTGACCGGAAGTTCTTTTTCCGAATTAATAATGTATGCAGGGAGTTTACCGAATAATGCGGTAATAACCTTTAAAATACCTTCCGGATCTTTGATTTCCTTATCCATAATCAACCGTGAAGTTTATGAAGCAACATCGTTCGCTTAATGTCCACCAAAGTTTTAGCTCCAGTAACACTCATTGATTGTTTTAGTTCTTCAGAATATTTTTGTAATAGAAAACGAATCCCTGCTTCTTCACCACCAACAAGCGAAATGGCAACAGGCCTTCCAAGAAGAACTGCATCAGCCCCTAAAGCCAACATTTTAAAAACATCCATCCCGGAACGAATGCCTCCATCCACAAGCAGTGGAATTTTACCCTTAACCGCTTCGGCAATTTTCGGTAAAACTCGTGCTGTTCCAGGCATTCCATCCAAAACCCTTCCTCCATGATTCGATACCACGATGGCAGAAAACCCACCTTCTAAAGCTAATTTCGCATCTTCCGGGTTCATAACACCTTTGAGGATAAACGGTAACTTTGTTTTTTCTTTAAGTTTGATCAAACGTTCCAAAGGCCTGGTAATGCTTGATAAATTCTTTTGCACCATTGTTTTAAAATTTACCGCATCAATGTCCATTCCCAGAGCGAACACTCCGTCCGCTTCTGCTTGTTTGAATCGATCCACTAACATGGATTCATCTTCCCTTGGTTTACAGATGAATATTCCTTTTCCAGATGCCTTTTTTAGGGCTTCTAACATAATTTTATATTTTTCTGGGGAAGCACCATCACCAAGCCAAGCAAGACTTCCATTTTGAACAAAGGACCGAACGACGAGATTGGCATAATCGGCATCTGTCATCACAAAGTTCATGTTGGTTCCGACTCCTGTCATAGGAGCGGCCATAATTGGTGTTTTTAAATCATAACCCAAAAACTGAGTTTGGATTTCAGGAAATACATGGTTTCGGATGTATCCCGGCACAATCGAATATTCGGAAAGAGCAACGCTATTGTCATGGAAGGTATCCATACGACCCACCCCACCCATTCCAGGAATTCCCGAGGCACAATTGCTTCCGTCACACTGTTTGCAAACCCAACAAATATCTTTTCCAAACCGAATTCGTGCTTGGTCTCCTATTTCTTTTTCGGTAATCGAAAATTGTTCATCCACTTCGAATCTGATAGTTTCTTTTACTTTTTCAAAAACAAGATTTGCTTCTTTCAAATTGTCAGCAACGATGATAACATGCCCAGACTTATCAATGTTATTTGTAGGTTCTTTAATAATATCACCTGGTTTTGATTGGATAAAAACCTCTGACACTCCATCGATTTTTTTAGTTTCCTCCACCCCTCCAATCGAAACAAGTTTTCCAGGTTTAGAAAGTAACGAACGTTCGATGGAAACGCGACTAATCACTGGATCCAAATTATCTGGAGTTTCACCCAGAGAAATCAATAAAGCTGCTCGGTTTAAGTTCACACCTGTGGATAAAGGGTAAGTAAACGCAGACATAAAACCACCAGAAAGTCTTGCTGCGATTTCCCCAATTTTGACTCCCTCTTTTGTAACCTTAATGTCTCCTTTACCTGCCCCAAGATGAATTCCGAGAGCCCGCATCCCTCCAGCCATCACTCGTTCCACTTCATCCAAAACTTCCTTGGGCATCGCCGAAGGCATGTTATGCCCTACTTCAATAAAATACGGTTCCCGTTCGATGATCCTGTCCGCAATCCCAGTCATTCGAATTTGGCCTTGAAATGCCAAAGCATCTACGGAAAGTTCAGGCCCTTCCATATACTCTTCTAAAATCAATTCTCCAGTAGGACAAAACTTTTTGGCATGACGGAAGGCATTGGTAAGGTCATCCTTATGATTGACCTTGATGACCCCACGAGCTCCCATATTATCTGCCGGTTTCATGACAAGCGGAAAGGTCAACGAGTCCAGAGCATCTTTAGCATCTTGCAAAGACCATACAGCTGCAAAACGAGGAATTGGCATTCCGAACTCTTTTAGTCTTTGTCGCATCTTCACTTTATTAGATGCTGCTTCTGCATCTACAAATCGGATTCCTGGAAGTTGTAAGGCGGAAGCCACAGCAGCAACCGTCATACTCGCATCGGTTCCAGCAGTGATCACTCCATGTATCTGTGTGTTTTGGACAAATTTTTTGGATTCTCGAACCATTCCTTCTACGTCCTTTGTGGACATAACAATGGCTTCATCTGCAATTTGAAAACCGATAGAAGATGGATTCATATCGGCAACGACCGTATGGAGTCGCATAGTTTTTGCTGTTTGAATGATGGGAACTTGTAACAATCCCCCACCGATAATGAGAATGGTTTTGCCTTCTACCGATTTCAAATGGTAACGCTCTCTGCCTCTAAAACAAAATTCGTTTTTACCTTTCTTGTAATGGAACCTTTTTGAATGATCCCTCCAGCAAGTAGGTAATCACCATTTGTTGGATAAAAGGTCGCTGACTGTCCCGGAGTTACACTTTTTACATCTTCCAAAAATTCAACTTTCCAGGTGTTTCCAAGAGAAGTCACCTTACAATGTACAGGTGCACTTCTGTAACGGATTTGGACTTTCATTTCTTTGGATTCACCCACTTCCATAGGAGTCAAGGCTTGGTAGGTAATTTCTTCTAAAAGGAAAGATTCTGAAACAGTTTCCTCTTCTTCCCCAAGTACAACCGTTCCATCATCTTCTATGGACAAAACATACAATGGATTTTTCCATGCGATCCCAAGACCCTTTCTTTGACCGATCGTAAATCCTTCTTTTCCTTGGTGTTTGCCAATGATTTGTCCAGATGCTAATTTAAAAAAACCTGGAGTGAATTCCATTCCCTTCTTCTTTAAAAAAGCTCTATAATCATTTTCTGGAATAAAACAAATTTCTTGTGATTCCGGTTTTTCAGCCACAGGGAGACCCATTCGTTTTGCAATTTCACGAACCTGTGCTTTGTCCATTTCACCAAGTGGGAAAACCGTATTTTTTATATTTTCTTGGGACAAACCGTACAAATAGTACGCTTGGTTTTTTTTCATATCCACTGCATTGCGAATCGCATAACGCCCATCAACTTCTATGACACGAGCATAATGGCCAGTTGCAATTTTTTCGATTCCCAAAGTTTTGGCTTGTTCGAATAGGGCACCGAACTTAACAAAGGTATTACACTCCACGCAAGGGTTTGGTGTCCTTCCATCTTTATAATCATTAATAAAACGATCGATGACTCGTTCCCCAAACACCTTTTCCATTTTGATTACATAAAACGGAATGTTTAAAGAAAGACCTACATCGCGAGCATCACGAATGTCTTCTGGAGAACAGCAGGATTTTTTTGTGGTATCGCAGGCAGGGGCTTCATATTCCCAAGTGCGTAGGTTGACCCCGATGACGTCGTAACCTGCTTCCATCAGAAGCCCTGCGGCTACCGCACTATCTACCCCACCACTCATCGCTACTATGATTTTTTCTTTTTCTTTCACCTTAGTTTTTGAAACGAACAATACCCACACGATTCCGAAAGAAGTCCCAAAACAAGGGACGAGTCCGGAGAGTGTTTAGACCGATCACCCAAACCTCTTCCCTATCCTTGTCCCCTGGCAAATGGAAATTCTCAAGTGAAATTCCTGTGAGATATTGGACTTGTTTATATTCTTCCCGAATCCCCGATTGAGTCACTAGATAGAGAGGAGATGCCGATTCCCTATGGTTTGCCATTTTGATTCTATTTCCTGCAAGAAATACCTTCCTTTCTCCTAGAAACAGGTCATTTGGGCCCTCTGGCAAAAGATTTAGGGAAGCACCCGTGTCTATTTCTGCAAAGGATGTATGGCCTTCGGGATATTCAAATTGCAGAAAGAAAAACCTCCCTTTCTTCTTTGTATTTAGAAATTTAAAATCGGTAGAGAGATATGCACCTGGATGTTCACAGAATGGGGAATCCCGTGGAAACCGTTTCAACTCTTCGCCATACCATAAGATACAATTCTCCGAAAAAAATTCGATTCCGAGGAGTCCTGGAATCGATTTTGGCAAAATTCCTTTGATGTTCTTCAAAGTAAAACTTTGACCACCTAAAGTGAAAGTAGAACTTTCTTCGGGGCCCGCTGATTCATAAAAACTCAGCTCAGACCCAGTATCCCATAAAAAAGAATCATCACCCTGATTGGATTTGATACCCGAAAGCAGAAGATGAGTCCCTGTATCGATTACGGTGATATTGGTATGAGGAGGTAGAGTTTTGGATGTAGGAAACTGATACGAAACAGAAGTTTGGCGGGATGGAATGGGGCTAGGTTGACAAGCCCCAAAATAAGTTAAAAATACTACTAAACTAACTTTTTGATACAGCGAGAGTTTGTGCATCTGGTATAGTCTACGATACAATCCCGGTATTCAATCCCGGTAATTGTATCCTTTGTCTTGTATTCAATAAAACAAGAGTATGGTTGAAAATCATACGAGGAAAGACCCAAGGCCCGGTTGCGAATGGATTCGTAGACATCAGAAGGAACCGATGGGGAAAGGTCATTGAGTAAGTATGCTGGCTCTGCCATACTCTACCCATCGGCAAATTTCCTAATCTTTATAACAAATTGTGCGGTTTCTACCAGAATGTTTTGCCTGATAGAGTGCTTTATCCGCTCTTTCGATCAAATCCTTATTGTTTCGATCGGTTGGTCGGAAACTTGATACCCCAACAGACAAAGTCACTTTTAGATCGGATCCATCATTTGGATTTTTGACCACCATGGATTCAACTGCTTTACGAATCTCTTCTCCCTTTGCCATGGCTTCTTCTTCTGAAGCTCCAGGCATTACCAGACAAAACTCTTCCCCACCATACCGAGCCGGGATATGATGTCGTTGGCCAGCATTGATCAGCTGTTTTGCGACTTCAATGAGAACCACATCACCTGCCTGATGTCCGTAAGTATCATTAAAACTTTTAAAATGATCTACATCTGTAAATAATAGACAAAGTTTGGTTCCTTTTTTGCGACAACGTTCCATTTCTTCTTTGAGTTTGGTCTGGAAGTAGTGATGGATTTTTAAACCCGTCATCATGTCTACGGTTGCCAGTTCATACAACCTAGCATTGTCCACAGCAATCCCTGCAAGGTTCGCAAGGGTAGTCATAAATTCTTTTTCATCTTCCAAAAACTCTTCGGAAGTCATCTTGTCCCCAAGAACGAGAAGTCCATTCACCTTTCCCTTGGCATTGAGTGGTACAAGAATCTCTGCTCCCATCTTACGGAGGTAAGTAATATCAGGAATAGACTTCAAAGAATCCATTTGAAGGATTTGGTCCATGGTAATGGCTTTGGGTTTTTCCTCAAAATAATGAATGAGAGGGCTATCGATTTTTACTTCGTAGTTTTGTTCCTCAGCACTTAATTCAAATCCTTTGATGGATTGGGGCTCCAACTTAAAAAGTCCTAAATCAATTTCAGGCTCTAAATACATAGCCGCATGTAAAGTTTGTAGCTGCGCCAAACAAATGTTAAGAATTGCATCAATTAAGTATTTATAGTCTAACGTGGAATTCAGGGCACGAGAGATTTCCAGTAGCTGTTTTTGGTCGTAGATTTTTTTTTCGTAATGCTCAAAAACGATATCAGTGTTTTCTTTAAAAGACAAAACGCACCGCCAGAATTCTGTATAAGATAGGAATCATTCGTCTTTTTTGACTACTGTAAAGTAAGATTTTGGCGGAAATCGATAAATTTACAATCGATAGAAAATAGCAAAGTTTTCATATTGTTTACGTTGACAATTTACCAATCTTAAAAATAATGGTCTTATACCGCGCGGTGGAGCAGCTGGTAGCTCGTTGGGCTCATAACCCAAAGGCCACAGGTTCGAATCCTGTCCGCGCAACCGTTATCATCCTTTCCCTAATTCCTTACTTCTCTCCGTCGCTCGTTTGATCGCATCCCTTACGGCGGTTGAGAATCCACCTCTTTCCAGAGCATCTAAACCATGAATGGTTGTACCGCCGGGAGATGTCACCCAATTTCTCACTTCCATAGGATGAATGTTTTGATGAGCCTTTCGCAAATTCCTAAAATACACAAGGGTTCCTTCTATGGTTTCCATTGCCAAAGACAAAGATTCCTCGTAGCTCAAACCTTCTTGCAATCCTCCCTCTGCCATTGCCTGCAAAAATGTTAACACATAGGCTGGGCCGGATCCAGAAAGTCCCGTGACCGCATCCATGAGAGATTCTTTGGCAACACGGATTCCTGTTCCCATTCCATCAAACAATCGTTCTACTTGAGAAACAGATGGATCTTCACAAAAATACGCAAACGCACCCCGTTCAGAAACCAAAGGAAGATTTGGCATCACTCTTACCGAATTTGATCCTTTTGGTGCCACATCCGCCATTTGCGAATAAGAAATTCCAGCAGCAATGGAAACAAAAGTGGTCGGCTTTGAAAATTCTTTTAAGACGGGAACGACTAAATTGGGTTTTACGGCAATCACGATCAACTCAGCAACATCTGACATGGCGGTCAAACTTCCCAGGAGTGTCACTCCTGAAATAGGAGATTCTTTTATGTTGGGATCAAATCCATATACCTTGGTACCTTTTCCGACAAGGGCCGTTGCAATGGCCCCACCCATCTTTCCAAGGCCTACAACCCCAACCGCTTCAAATGGTTTCTTTTGCATAATCTCTCTCTCCAAAAATCTTTGAACCAACCCTTAAATAGTCAGCTCCCAATTCACAGGCAATTTCATAATCACCACTCATTCCCATAGATAACTTTTTATCCGGAAAATATGTATCACGTAATTCGGCAAAATCTGAAAAAACTCTTCTTGTTGCAAACAAATCGCCGCTAGACGGTCCCATCCCCATAAAACCTTCCCAAATACAAAATTCATTTTGGTATCCGCTCAGAGTATCTTTCATGGAACGAAGGGTTTCCAAATTCAGACCATGTTTGGTCTCCTCTCCCGTGAGATTTGCTTGGATCAAATAACGAATTTGTTTTTTTTCTTTCTCGGCACGTTTGAGAAGTTCCGTTAAGGAAGAAATGGATCCGACCCCATGAGTAAACGAAAATATTCCAAATAACTTTCGCAAGGTTCCTGATTGGACAGGACCTATATGGTGTAAATTGACTGACGTAGCTGCTTCAGGAAACTCTTCTCTTAGTTTTGTAAATTTGGATATGGCTTCTGGAATATAATTTTCACCAAATTCGCGAATCCCCTGCAGATAGGCTTCTCTTACCACTTCATAAGGTTTGGTTTTGGATACGGCAATGAGAACGGGGGATTTGTTTGGAAACAAATCTTTTAAAGAAGATTGGATGGAGCGGTAATAAAAACCGTAATCGGACACGCTTACTTAGCTAAGGCTTTTTCCAAAGACTCAATCCGACGTTCGATTTCCACAAATCGTTTTTCGTTTCTGTCATTTTGGCTAGAGAGTTTCTGTTCCACATTCCTCATCCGAACTTCCATTGAAGAAGATCCAGATTCTTCTGATGTCCTTTTTGTGGATTTTTGTGAATCAGCTAACTTTTGTGATTTGGTTCCTGGTTTTTTAGAAGTCGCAGAACGACTCTTTTGGTTACGCAGAGAAGTCACCTGTTTTTCTTTTTTGGCAACTTTGGATTTTGTTTGTTTTGTCGGTTTTACAGAATCCGTAGCATCCACTTTCGGCTGTTTGGTGGAGGAAGTAGGTTCCATTCCTTCAGAGAGTGAGTCTTCTTTTTTAGAAGGTTTCTTTGTTTTTTTTGGTTCTTCTTTAGGTGATAAGGATTCTTCTACTTGGTCCAACTTCTCTTGCAAACTAGAAGAAGGTTCCACCTTTTCTTTTGATTTAGTGGAAGCTGCCACAGATACAGAACGAGGCCTCTCTGACTCAGGTTCCATATCCTCTAAACTAGGAAGTTCTGGAAGTTTGGAACGATCTTCAGAAGTATCTTTGGATTCTGATTTCGAAAAATTTTCTTTGGGTGCCGGGATACTTTGGTTTTCTCTTGCGATTTCCCGATCCACCATCTCCACCTCACGGTTTTTTCCGATGGTTTGGAGTTTTTGGTAAATTTCGTTTCTATAGATAAATGCAAAAATGAACGATGAAAGAAGTAGGACCACTAGAATGGCAGTTGTGAGTATTTTCAAATTGTCGCGGCGGCCCATGACGTGCGGATTCCTTTCCTTTGATAAAAACAGAGTACACGTTTTTGGGTTTTCGAAAAGTGAGAAATCATGAACTTTGCAAAAAAAATCACAATCGGTTTGGGTTTCCTACTCATGATTTCCCGTCTTTTGTCTCTTCCGAGGCCACATGATCCCGATGAATTGGGCCGAGTTCAAATTTTAAAATCAGCTCTCACCATCGATACAAGTTACCTTCTCTTTCTTGTGGAGGACTTTGAAGGAGAAAGGCCTTGGGATTTTTACCGAGTGGATTCCTTTTTGACCCTCACACAGTTTACAGCCTCCATTCCAAAATCAGAGGCATTTTTGCAGGAAACAAACATTCTCAAAGAATCGGGATATCCGAACCTCCAAAACCAAACCAGTTTCCTTGTCCAAAGTTATGTAGAGAATCCAAGGCTTGATCATTGGGAGATTCGACCGAAAGAGCCTATTCTGATGCCACTGGGAATGCCCATCCAAGGAATCCTTTGGGTGTATTCAGAAGGCCATCATATTAATTTAAGTATGGGGCTTTCACAAAAAAAATCCAAGGATTTGTATTTTGATTTGGGGACTTTGAATTTTGTGGGATGGAGAAGATTAGAATTTACCATCAACCTTCCAAAAGAAAACACTAGGCTCATCCAATCGATGTCTTTTCCCATTTCTTTTGCCTCCTTTCGACTAAAAAGTTTAGCTTCACAAAAGAAAGGAGAGTTTCATTTATACTTTGACAATTTGAGTTTTGTCATTGATAAAAGAACTTTCATCTACCCTGGTTCGGAAGTGAACGATACCTGGGGTAACAAACGCTAAATGGCATATTTTTTTTACAACATTCTTGTTTTCAAAATTGATTGGATTTTAAAATTTTTATCCTTATTCGTAAAACAAATAAGAGAAGAATTAGAAAAAAGAAATCGTTCTCTTCATCAAATTTTTTCCAAATCTGCAAATGGAAAATTTGTTGTTTGGCTTCATGCGGCCAGTGTGGGTGAACTCGACCAGGCGAAAGCCCTGACAGAAACCATCCGAAAAAAAAACAAAAATGTTTTTATCATCCAATCAGTATTCTCTTCTTCCGTAAAAGAAACTTCCTTTCACGATCCATTGGCTGATGTGTATTTTTATCTTCCTCTAGATAGAGCAGGCGCATATGATCAAATTTTTTCTCATTTCCAACCCAAAGTTCTCTTTGTGATGGCCTGGGATACTTGGCCCAATCTTTTAAAAAAAGCATATCAGATGGGAACCAAGTCTTATCTTGCCTGCGCTAGTTTGTCTTCTGGGTCTTCCAGAAAAAACCCACTCATTCGTACCCTAACCAAGGCCTCCTTTCGTTATCTAACGGGAATTTACCCAAGCCATGAACTAATGGCAAAAGAATTCGAAGGCCTTGTAACAAAAACAACCGACTTTTGTGTATTAGGTGATACAAGATTTGAATCTGTTCTGAACAAATTAGAAACCAAATTACCAAACCCTTTGTTTACCAATTTTCTTTCAGAACAAAAAGATTTTTTATCCAAAAACAAACCAATCATTCTTGGTTCCACATATGGAATTTGCGAAGAACATTTTACAGATTATTTAAAAAAACATTCTGATGATTCTTATTATTGGATTTTTCCTCATAAATGGGAAAAAACTCGCATGAAAGATTTTATTTCGAATTTGGAAAAATATGGATCGGTGGGAGTGTTTTCAAAAAGAATCCAAGGTGACCCTTTGCCTAAATTTCTTCTTTTTGATCTTATGGGAATTTTGGCATTTGCCTACCAATATGGAAGTTTTGCATATGTAGGTGGTGCTTGGTTACACCGGGTTCATAATACAATCGAACCTGCTGCTTTAGGACTTCCCGTCATCACTGGACCCAAAATTTACAATGCGCCCGAAGCAATCGTCATGCGAGAGTTAGGTGGACTTTTTCAAACCGAGACAGGATTGAAATTTATTGAAAAATTTCACTTACTTACAAAAGATCAAACCTTAAGAGAAAAGATGGGAAATGGGAATCGAAACTTTGTTGTAGAAAACAGAGGTGCGTCGGATAAGATTTATAACCGAGTTTTCACCAATGCCCAAAATTAAAATTGCCGCCGTAACATTGAATACAACTCCCCTTGACTTTTTGGGGAACTATGAATCCATTAAAAAGGCAATCGAAAATCCAGAAGCGACGGACGCAGACTGCATCCTTTTTCCAGAACTTTGTATTTCAGGGTACGGATGTGAGGATGCTTTTTACAAACCTTTTGTCTGGAATCGTTCCGAAGAAATCATCGAAAAATTAAAGGCTGTTTCAAAAACCCAAATCATCCTTGTTGGTCTTCCCGTATTTGTTGGTTCTTTTTTATATAACTGCATGGCAGTCCTCTTTGGTGGAAAGGTAATCGCAGTGATCCCTAAACTCAATTTAGCCAATACAGGCGTACACTATGAACGAAGATGGTTTCATTCCGAATCAGAATTTTTAAATAAAACCATTAACTTTGCAGGTGACGAAGTTCCTTTTGGGCATTTTATTTTCCAAACGAAAGATTGGAAGTTTGGAGTGGAGATTTGTGAAGACAGTTGGTCCGTCCAAAAACCTTCATCTTTCTATTCTCTACAAGGAATCGATGTATTGTTTTCCCCTGGTGCCTCCCATTTTGCCATCGGGAAACAAAAAATTCGAAGGCAAATCTTTACAGAATCCAGTAGAAATCAGTGCAACTTACAAGTGTTTACAAACCTTACTGGAAATGAATCAGGAAGGATCATCTTTGAAGGCGGAGCCATTTTTGCTTCTGCAGGAAATATTGTCAAAGAAGGCCCAAGACTTTCCTTTTCTCCTTTCCAAATAACTTCTTATGGTTTTGATCCAATCGAACTCCGTGCATCGAAAGCCAGGTCTTTTCGAAGTCCAAAACCAAAGGATGGGAGTCGAGAAATCCCTACAATCGAACTAAAACATTTCTTTGATGAAAAGAATCAAAGAACTCATGGATTTTCTCTATTAGACAAACGAAAAGAGATTCCTAAAATGGAAGATTTGTCCTCTATCCATCTTAGTGATTACGAAGAGTTTACAAAAGCGGTTTGTCTTGGACTTTACGATTATTTGCGAAAATCAAAAACAAAAGGATTCACCCTTTCTTTATCTGGAGGAGCTGACAGTGCCACTTGTGCCCTACTTGTCCATACAATGAAGGAAATCGCAAAACGAGAAAATAGTGATTCGATCTTTGGTTCTCTTGGTATAGATGAGAAACACCTTCTAGTAACAATATACCAAAAAACAGAAAACAATTCGAATCTTACCGAGGAAATCGCAAAAACCTTAAGCGAAGAACTTGGTTGTCGTTTTTATTCCATTACAATCGATTCTGCAGTATCTGCCTCAGTCCAATTAATTGAATCCGTACTTGGAAAAACTTTGAATTGGAAAGAACACGACTTACCTTTACAAAATATCCAAGCAAGGGTTCGTTCTCCTTTGGTTTGGTTACTTGCCAACCTGGAAGGGCATTTGTTAATCTCGACTGGAAATAGAAGTGAAGCAGCCGTTGGATATACAACCATGGATGGCGATTCTTCTGGATCAATCGCTCCACTAGCAGGCGTTAGTAAGGAATTTTTATTAGACTTTTTGGACGATATCCAAAATGGGAACAATCGTTTTATCTCACCAAAAGAATCCATTCGAGTTTTACGAAATACAAAACCAACTGCTGAACTAAAACCACTCTCAGAAAACCAAGAAGATGAGAAAGACTTAATGCCTTATCCCATCTTACAATCGATTGAAGAGAAACTAGTGTACCAAAGCATAAAGGAAGAAAATTGTTTTGAATTGTTAAAACAAGAATTCCCATGGGAATCAGCAGAGACCCTCTTGGGTTATATCAAAAAATTTAAAAAATTATTTATGACTTCGCAATGGAAACGAGAGAGGCTCCCTCCCTCATTCCATTTGGATGTGTATGGCCTAGATCCAAAATCCAGTTACCGATATCCCATCCTCTCTGGCGAAATTTAATTTGGAGGAGGAAGGCCTGCTTTTTCAAAAGCGCCAGCTGCTTCTTTTTCCACCTGTTCGTTTTGGTATTGAATGTTTTTCAAAATTTCTTGGAATTTTTTATCCATCTCTGGATCATCTCCGCCTTGAGATTCAATCAGGTAGTTAATGATTTCCAATCGATCTTTTCCTTGTTTTCGAACATGGTTATAATACAAGGCAACATCCGTTGCATTTGCATTTCCGCCAAATACGGAGTTTGTGGCTCGTGATAGTTTTTGATTAAATTCAGCTGCCTTTTTTTTCTCTTCGGCGGTGGTTCGTTTCGGAATCAAATCATTATCAGGAAATTGTTCTCGCAGCTCTTCAAAAGCCTGCATGGCCTCGGGAGGATATGGTTTTCCAGTTTGCGGATTGATGGGAACTTCGCCCGATTCTGAGCCTGCAAGATTGCCATCTTCTTCATAACGCATCCCACCAGCATTGTAATAGTCGGAATCGAAGATGGAACCTGCATCTTCCCCACGTACCCCCAAACGATTGGTTCCTTTCGGGTTGCTGCTTCCACCTCCAAATAGGGCAAGGGCTTGAGACCCTCTTTCTTTTTTACGGCGAGCCTCTTCTTCATCCTCTCCACCCATTACAAGTAAGATGAGAAAAAAAAGCCCAATCAGTGCGATAGAGACAAAGAGTAATTTTTTTTGGATTCCCATAGATTGAATTCCTGAAAACTTGGAAGGGAAACGAGAAATAGAATGCGTTTTCCCTCTTTACATCCAATTTACTTAATCTGCATATCTTTTCTCTCTTTTTTTCACTGCGGGATCAATACAGATACACCCGTGGCACCCTTTGTTTTTTTGGTTCCGCCCAATGTGCCACAGATTCTTTCGGTTGTGGCGGTCAATAGCAACATTACCAACGATTACCAAACCGATTTTTTCAATTACAATGCTGACCCAAGACCTGAATTTATTTTACGTTATTTTGTCACCAACAGAGAACCCCAGTTTCAGGGGTACAATCTCTATGTGACCACAGCTTTCCCTGGAATCATCCAAACCATCCAAGGAGAGTGGTTAGAAGATGGGGTTCAACCCAGTTTTCCCCACCTCCCTTATGAAGCCTCAACTTCCTCCAATAAAGTTGTAACCAAACGAATTCGGTTTGCGGTTCCTCCTCCTGGGGCAGAATTCTTTCAAAAATGCCAAATTTACAATTTTACGATGCGGTCTATGCTCACAGGTGGACTGATCTCCAACCCTTCCACGGCAGTGAGTACCTGTGCCATCCCCAACCGGGTAAATGACATCCAAACACTTTGTGCCACAGGGGCTGGTTGTAATACATCTACTTGCGCCAATCCGGCTTGCGGCACACCCAGTGCCTGTGCTCTAGGAACTGCCTGTAATCCTTGCACCAAAGGAAATAACGATCTCGGTTGCACATGCCCTGCGGGCCAATCACCTCCAGGATGCCAATACGTTGGCCCATAAACGGGAAACAGGTTCTCTTTATGTCGTGGCAACTCCTATCGGAAACTTGGGAGACATCACACTACGTGCCTTAGAAATCTTTAAAGAGGTGGACCTAGTCCTTTGCGAATCGGCAAAAGAAACTCGTTCTCTATTTTCCAAATTAGAAATCACGACTCCGGTACTTGCCCTTTATAAAGACAGTTCGGAAACGCCATTTGCCAATGTCTTAGACCAACTAAAGGCAGGGAAATCGATGGCCTTGGTATCCGATGCAGGAACCCCGGGGGTTTCGGATCCCGGTAGCCAGATGGTCCGCATCGCCCGGGAAAAGGGAATTCGGATCGTCCCGGTTCCAGGTGCTTCCGCTCTCACGGCTCTTTTGTCTGTTTCTGGATTTCAGGTCAATCCCACATATTTTTTGGGTTTCCTGTCTGAAAAACCGAGTAAAAAACGCCGAGAATTAGAAAGAGCCTCTGAGATCGATGGACTTGTTGTTTTTTATGAATCTGTCCACAAACTTCCGAGACTCTACCCAATGCTCGAAGAGCTCTTTCCGGAAACGGAAGTGCTTGTGGGAAGGGAGTTGACAAAGACCTTTGAAGAGGTACTTTACTATGCAAATCCTAGGGAATTGGCAAAAGATCCGCCAAATGCCAAGGGAGAGTTTGTTTTTCTCTTAAACCATCGAAAAAAAACACTTAAGGGAAATTCAGATTCCTCCGATATGTGATGTAGGAAGAGGACTAAATATATGAACGTCGACAAAGTAGGACGAGTTGGTGGTTACGGGTACGAACCAAAAAAAACTCAAGGCCCAAAAGAAACCGAAACGCAAGCACCTGTAGATACAATTTCGATCTCTGATGCTGCCAAAAAAATTGCATCGGAAGCAAAATTACAAGCTGAAGTTAAACAAATCGCAAAACAAATCGTACAGGCTCCTCCAGAAGAAGATCGTACGGAAAAAATCAAAGCGATCAAAGAACGATTGAAAAACGGTGACTATGACAATCTCTCCACAGAGATGTTGGACAAAATCTCCGACCAAATCGCGTCAACTTTCCTCGGACAACAGTAAAAAGGACGGGAGGTGAGGGATCCTTTTTTATTGTCCTCTCCGAGGATTTCTCTAACTCCGCCGAATCATAATTAGGGGATCGTATGCCAGTTCTCCCCGAATGGATCAATTTTCAATTCCCACCCAAAATTCACTTCGAAATCGATTGTGGATATAAACTTGGATCATTTGTTAAAAACATTGGTTCTCGTGTTGTTCTCATCACGACACAAAAAGAATTAGAGAACGCAGAAGAACTTTCTATCATCAAAACTAGTCTCGAAAAACACGCTGAAGGTGTGATCATCTACGATGATATTGTAGACCGAGTCCATTTTAAAGATTTAGATTCATGTGCCCACTTCCTTAGAATTTCCAATGCAGATTGTGTTGTTGCTTATGGCTCGTTTGAATCAGTAAACGCAGGTAAGGCGGCATCACTACTTGCAACCAATGATCTTTTTGCAGAAGAACTCCTCATCGGAAAAAAACAACCCAAGAAAAAAGGCCTTCCTTTAATCGTTGTTCCCACAAAGCCCCTACTCGGAAATGAATGTTCTCCTTTCTTTTCGATTGTGGATGATAAAGATAAAAATAGAAAATACTTTGCTCACGAATGGGCCTTCCCGGAATTGATTGTTTCTGATCCTAAAATTGGGGCTGGGATGTCTAGTTCCGAAACTGCGAAAACCGGAATTTCCATTTTATCGGCGGCAGTCGATAGTATCCTTTCTAAGTATGCCAATGAGATTACCTCATCGACCGCCCTACGTTCCATCGAACTTATCTCCAAAAACATTGTACCCGCCATTCGTGAACCAAGAAACTTAGGACCAAAAAACTCAATTTATGCGGCAAGTCTCCTTGCGGGAATTGCACAATCCACAAGTAGTCTTGGACTCTGTTATGCATTGTCACTTGCGGTCACAACTGTAACGAATTTAGATATTTTTCAAAGTATGTCGATCCTACTCCCACATGTTATGGAATACAACCTGACCTCCTCTGCAGGTAAATATGTAATGATTGCAAGAGCTCTGGATGAAGATGTCACGAATATTTCCGTGATTGAAGCTGCCATCAAAGCGGTAGAAGGAATTCGTAAAATTTATTTGGAACTTCGCATTCCACAAAGGTTGTCGGAATACGAAGTGAAAAAAATCGACTTACCGGGGATTGCGACCTTGGCAGCAACATACTCGTTTCTTGATTGTCTTCCTAGAGAACTTCCCAAAAATGAAATCGAAACCATCCTTGTGGCTGCGTTTTAGGTTCCCTTGATCCAACTAACGGAATTCGAAAAAAGACTTTTAGAAACCTTTGCACTCAGTGATCGCGATGCGAGACGATTGTTACGAGTCATCCAAGACCTTTCGATCGTTGTGGGAATGGATCATGAAGAGATTTATGACTTCATGCGGTTCGGGGTGGAAAATGAGTTGGAAATTTTAAAAACAGATTATAATTGGGAACACTTTAGAATCAGAATTCAGAAAAAACTAAAAAAATCTCCACCCCTTTGATTTACAGGCAAGGAAACAATTATCATTTTTTTTTAGCCAGTGCGGACTCAGTGGCCCGCATCCAGACTTCCATTCTTCCATTCTACCCAATCCTTAAAAAAAAGATTCCAGAACTTCCCTCTGTCACCTCAGATCCCATTCTTTTTCCTCAATTTTTATATGAGCTGCATTACAATAGGCAAACCTTTGTTGCAAAACCTGTAGTCACACCAACTTACATGGGTAGTATGAAGGTTTCCAAGGACCAAGAATCCAAACCCAAACCAGGTTTTTCTTCGATAACCAAAACGATAGGTGGAATCCGAAATTCTCCCTCCTATTTATACAGAGGGAAAAGAGACCAGTTCCAAGCGGCAAAGTATTTATCTTTGCGAGACATCATCCATCCAGAACTGTCGGAAAACTTAGTGCGGGAAAAAATTGAATCCTTATACTTTGATGCCAAAAGTAAAACCTTTCTCTTTCGGTTGGTCACCATTCTTTTTTCGGGAACCCCAAAAGAAGAGGAAACCATTGTTTCTAATTTATTTCGCCATGAACCCGAATTTGCAAAATTTTTAAACAAACAGATGTTTACCGTAGAAATGATTCCCATGATCCATGGAAACTTTTTACAAGAAATCCTTCGCGATCATGATGAACGTTTTATCAAATACATTCTTCCTAGTCTTTCAAAACCTGTATATGAGGTGATTCGGTCTTCTATTTCTAAAAACAAAATGAAACAAATTTTAGATGGACCAACAAAAAAACCTCAAGAAGGCGAAGATTTAATTTCCCTGATTGAGACTGAACTTTACAAACGGTTTGCGAGAAATATTTATTATGAAGAAGGATCCATCTTTACTTACAGGGAAAAAGGAGAAGAGGAACAAAAGGAAGAGGTTCTCTTTACCAATGCAGACAAATTCCAATTTTTTATTGATGGGAATTCTCTTCTCTTTTACGGGAGGACGGCTACAAAACTTTATTTTAAGACAAATGATTGGATGGAAAGTTTACGATTTGATTTCTTTTTATCACGAAAAGAAATCGAATCAAAAGAATTTCACAGACTTCCCCCTGACCTACTCATTGAAATTCCTTATTACCCTACAGGGATTTTTCTTGTAGGTGGAGGGATAACCAAAGAAAGGAAACCTTTTGAGTTTTCTCTTCTGTGGTTTGATTACTAAAATTTAATCACAACCACATACTTTTTCTCTAGACTCAAATGTTTCTTTAGTTCTATACTAAGCCATGAATCAGGCAATTTATCCTTTCCGAAACTACAAACGACTCCCTTTTCTTCTGAGTAGTTTGTTATTTGCCAGTTATTACTTTGTATCATTTCAGATTCCTTCGCCACCAAACGAAATCAACCAATTACAACAATGGATTTTGGATTCGAAATTTTACCTACAAATCGCCGATGAGATTTTAATCTTTGCGGTTCTTGCGTTACTCCCATCCATTTATCTATTAACAAATCCTTGGAAAAAAGAGGAGTCACCCTCTGCCCTCTTTGCCTCTGGTTTGTTTTTTCTATTGGTTGTGCCGATGTTTGTGCTCGTCGATTTACTCATTGGCCGTCTGGTTTACCCAGTGAATGTTTATCCCCTTACTGTAGAGACAATTGTTTTCATTCTTAGTTTGCAAGTGGGAACTATGCATTTGGTCTCCCTCGTTTTGGCTCTTGCCATTTTATTATACAGTTTCTCTTTTCGAAAACGAAAGGGGGGCGGTTTGGTTTTTGTTTTTGGAATTTTTACCTTTGGATTTCAAATCCTCGCCAGTTATTCTTGGATCATTTCGCCAGGGGTGTTACTCTTTTGCCAACTGAGTTTTCCCATTTGGTTGGTTCTTGTTCAGTCGGTAGAGTCATTTTAATTTTTTCTTTAACGCAAATGATTATGTTACATTCAGCAAAAAAAAGAAATCAAGCGGTAATGATTTTTTTTTAGATTCAAATTTTTATCAGTATCAATTGATACCAACGAACAATCGAAATCCATTACCGCCAAGGTCCAGTGAATGCAGTAATTTAATTTCCCGTTTTCACCCGTGTTATGGCCCAATTCCATTTATCAATTTCCTCTTTCCTCTCATTCTCTTTCATTTTTGGGATAAACTGAGTGGTTTTGGTTTCTTCTTTTCTAAGGCTTGCAACCGATTTAAAAAACCCACGTTCAAGGCCTGCTAGATATGCGGCGCCGAGCACGGTTGTGTCTACGTTCTGTGGACGAATTACTTTTGTTCCTAATATGTCAGCTTGGAATTGCATGAGCCAAGCATTCGAAGTGGCTCCCCCGTCAACTCGTAAGAACTTCAATGGTTTCCCTGTTTCTTTTTCCATTGCATTGGCAAGCTCATACGATTGTAAAGCGATGGCCTTGAGGGCTGCTCTTGTGATTTGCGCAGGAGTGGTGTCACGGGAAAGTCCAAAGATCGCACCACGAGCTTCTTGGTCCCAATGCGGAGCTCCAAGACCCGCAAACGCAGGAACAAAAACCAAATCATCTTTTGTTTTGATGGCCTTAACTAATTTTTCAGAATCCTTAGAGTATTCGAAAAATTCTAAGTTGTCACGAAGGAACTGAACCACTGCTCCACCGATGAACACAGATCCTTCCAAACAATAAACTGTTTTACCTTCAGGGCCGAGCGCCAATGTGGTGATGAGTCCTTGGTTTGAAATTCTAAATTCATCCCCAACATTGAAGAGTAAAAAACATCCAGTCCCATAGGTATTTTTGGCTTCCCCTGGTTCTGTACATAATTGTCCAAAGAGAGCCCCTTGTTGGTCTCCAACAAGAGAAGAAATCGGAATTCCATCAGGAAGGGATTTTACATTCGATGTGAATCCAAATAAATTTCGAGAGTTAAATGCTTTCGGAAGCATTGACATTGGTACACGTAAAATTTCACAAAGTTCCTCATCCCATTCTTTGGTTTGGATATTAAAGAGGAGAGTTCTTGAAGCATTGGTATGATCGGTTTTATGTTCTTTGTGACCTGTGAGTTTGTATAACAACCAAGTGTCGATGGTTCCAAATAACAAATCACCCTTCTCTGCTTTCGCACGAGCTCCCTTTACGTTATCAAGGATCCATTGGATTTTGGTTCCAGAAAAATAAGCATCCAAAACAAGACCTGTTTTGTTTCGAAAATTTGATTCGAGACTTTGTTTTTTTAAGTCCTTACAAATATCAGATGTTCTTCGGCATTGCCAGACGATAGCGTTATACACAGGTTTGCCGGTCTTTTTATCCCAAACTACAGAGGTTTCTCGTTGGTTTGTGATCCCAATAGCAACAGCATCCTTCGGATTTAATTTTCCATTTTTAATGGCTTGTCCAATAAGTTTTTGTGTTTTGACCCAGATCTCTTCAGGGTCATGTTCTACCCAACCTGGTTTTGGATAATACTGTTTGAATTCTTGGTAAGCAGAAGAAATGACTTTTCCTTTATCGTTAAAACAAAATGTCCTGATTCCAGTAGTCCCTGCATCAATTCCAATGATATAATTTTTTTTAGCCATCTTAAACCTCTATTTCCAAACCTTCATAAGCCATAATGATTTCTAATTTTCCATGGGGATCAAACATCTCTTTGTATTTGAGAGCTCGTAAGTATACTAAATCCAACTTCTCATCATCGTAAGAGGGGTCATGATGGAACATGACTAGTTTTTTAACCTTTGCACGTAGGGCAATGTCAGTGGCAATGGATGCCGAGCTATGACCCCAATCAATTTTTTGGAGTGAATCTTCGAATGTATATTGTGTATCAAAAACCAAAACATCTGCATCTCGAAAATAATCAATATAGGTATCAATATTTTCCATTTCTTCTAAATTGAATTCTGCATCTGAGGCAAAAATAATTGCCTTCCCCTCTTCCATAAATCGGTAAGAGAAACTTCCTCCAGGATGACGTACCGCTTTGCTAAAGGCTTGTATATTTGGGCCGAGAGAAATTGTTTCTCCTTCTTCTATATACTGAAAAGTTTTATTGGCAGTATAGTGATCAAAAGAAACTGGGAAATGGGTGAATACAAATTGGTGCTCGAGTCTTTTTTCAGCATCATTCATACATGAAATAAATTCAAAATGATTACCTGGTAAAAATAGAGGAACAAAAAAAGGAATCCCTTGGATATGATCCCAATGAGTATGCGTCAAGATCCAGTAGGCATGGCCTGTGCCTTTTCCAAATTCGGAAGCCATCATCTGGTTGCCAAGTTCACGGAGCCCTGTTCCCCCATCAATGATGATTAGATTTCCATCTTTATCTCGAATCTCAACACAAGTCGTATTACCACCGTAAGTTGATGAAGAAGAAAAACTTAAAGAATTTAAGAAACTAAGAATACTTTGTTCGTTTTGAATGTCGGTGGGACTTGCCAAAGAAAGAATTTTTTCAATTTTATGTTTAACACTTTCAGGCCGAATGGGTGAACCAATCGATCCGCGGACACCCCAAAACTTGATTTTCATTGTTCTTTTTCTAGAGTCCTTTTTTGAAAAATCAAACGTTTTTTGATTGTATTTGGTTCTTTCAGATGTTGTCTTAACTGAAGTTATGTTTCAGTATGAAATCAATCGAGAAAACGACAAAGCCATAGTCCTCTTAAAAGGGTCCTTGTCCCTTCGAGACACACCAAAACTAAAAGCTGACATCAAATCCTTGATTGATACAGAAGATGTCAAGGAACTCGTATTGGATTTTAAAAACTTAAGTTATTTAGATTCCTCCGGGATCGGAATTCTCCTCCATACCTACAGTTGGACTAAGGAAAAGAAAAAACAAGTCCGTATCATCCATCTTTCAGAGGAAGTAAAAACGATCTTTACCGTAGCCAACCTTCTTGATATTTTCCAACTCAAAGAATCAGACTAAAACTACACCCGGTAGTCCTGGATGGTTTGGATGAGAAAAGAAACAATTCCAGAAAATACATAAAACCCAACCGCACCATACATTACATAAGGCCATTGATAAAATCCGATGGTGAGTAACAAAAGCCCTAATCCCAAAATACTAATCCCTAATTTTTTCCAAGAGAAAAGACCACGGATTGCCACTTGTGGTTTGCTATATCTTAAGGTGGAAACCATAAGAAGTGCAGTGAATACAAAAAATACAACGGCGATCCATACAGGAACTTGTGACACGGAGAATACCAAAGGAAAAATTCCAATCACAACCCCAGCCACTGGAGACGGAAGTCCATTAAATGATTTTGGGTCATGTGCCACATTAAAACGTGCCAACCTGTAAGCTGCGCATATCGGATAAAGTGCCGCAATGAACATTCCTAAGGGAAAATAATCTGGTTTGTCAAAGATATCCAATTTAATATCATAAAAGAACATTTTGTACGATAAAAATCCTGGAGCGATTCCAAAGGTTGTTAAATCGGCAAGGCTATCTAGGTCAGCTCCCAATTCACTTGTACAATTCAATGCACGAGCTGCCATTCCATCAAAACCATCGAATAACGCAGCTAAGATGATAAAGACTCCCGCAAGCGAATAAAGTTCATGGGAATTTGGTTGAGAAGGATTGGTTTCTGCGACAAGAAGCATAGACACAAATCCCAACGTTAAGTTGCCTAAAGTGAGTGTATTCGGAATCCAAGTTAATTTAAGTTTCATATTATTTGTTCAAAGTTTCGTTTTGGGCTTACTTTAAAGTCGAGCCCTACTACAGATTTTTGTTTCCAAAGATAGTATCCAAGACATGCGACCATCGCTCCGTTATCTGTGCAGTAAATTTTTTTGCCAGGATAAAATAGGTCAAACCGAGACCTTTCTTTTTCTTTCTCCAAATTCTCCCGAAGGGTTCCATTGGCGAGAACCCCACCGGCTGCTACCACTGTCCGAATTCCCGTTTTCTGGATCGCTTTGCGAATGTTCCGAGTGACAAGCTCAAAGGCTGTCTTTTGGAAGTAATAAGAAATTTTTTCAACGGGGGGTTCCGTTGCATTTGCCTTCAAAAAATATAAAACAGCTGTCTTTAGGCCACTGTAGGAAAAACGAATCCGGTCTTCCCCATCTTCCTTTAAAAGTTTGGGAAAGGGATTGGGTTCTCCATTGGTGGGTTGGTAGGAGTCAGCCTTTGCTTCTAAATAAGGACCCCCAGGATAGGGCAGGTTCAAAACAGCACTGACCTTATCAAAGGCCTCACCAAGAGAATCATCCTGAGTATCTGCAAGGATCTGCAGATCACCAAACCCTCTATAGAGATAAATCGAAGAATTTCCTCCAGAAAGAAGAACTCCGAGCCAAGGAAACGGAGGTAGTTCCCTTTCTAACCCGATCACAGCTAAATGTGCTTCCAAGTGGTTTACAGCAACAATAGGGATTCCGAAAACAAGAGAAATACATCGAGCCAGTTGTGCACCTATCATTAGAGATCCAACTAACCCTGGATAGCTGGTGACTGCCACATAATCCAAATCCGAATAGGATAAACCCGCCTCTTCCATCGAGACGGCAAGAAGGGTATTAATTTTCTCTAAATGAGCTCTGGACGCTATTTCTGGGACCACCCCCCTGTAGGGGGAATGGGAATCAATTTGGCTATAAACTTTTAAGGAAATTAATTCCTTTCCATCCCGAACAATGGCGATGGAAGTTTCATCACAACTAGATTCGATGCCTAACCCGTAGGCCATTATTTCAAAATACGAATGGCTTCGGCTAGTTGGGTGTCCAAATCCAATCTTGGTTTCGTATTAGATGAACCAACTCTCATTTCATTAAAGAGAAAGATACGAGTGACGGAATCCGAGATGTTTAAATTTTCCTTTTTTAAAATCTCAGAAAAATCATTAAGGGTGGCTTCGTTGAATTCCGTATGTGTTTCTAAAAATGGACGAATTAAATTTTTCTTGTACAATTTTTCCAAAGCATATTTTTCATCTTCACTTGCGGCAATCGGATTCACAACATAATCAGGAGTGATTCCTTTTCCATGAATAGAAATTCCAGAAGGTGTGTAATATTTTTGAATGGTAATGGCAACTGCGGTTCCTCCCGAAAGAGGAAAAATAGACTGAACACTCCCCTTCCCAAAACTTTGGGTACCAACCACGACAGCACGTTTGTTATCTTTTAAGGCTCCTGCTAAAATCTCTGAAGCACTAGCCGAGCCCCCATTCACCAAAATAGCGATTGGGATATCTAAAAACTTTTTTTCTTTTTTATCCGCTTTATAACTTTTTACAAGAACTCCACCTCGTCCTTTTACGGACACAATGTCCGCATCCGGTGGTAAAAACAGATCGGCAAGATCAATGGCTAAATCCAAAAGGCCACCAGGATTCATACGGAGATCAATCACCAGTTTTTTGGCTCCTGCTTCTTTCATAGCAGTCACAGCTGAAGCAAATTCTTTAGTTGTAGTTTCTTTGCCCATAAACTGAACCAGTTTGATATAACCAGTTTCTGTTTCGGGAAGGTAATGTGACCTGACGTATCGAATTTGAATGAGCTCTCGAACCAAATTGACCACAAAAGGATCTTTGATTCCTTTTCTCTCAATCTTCATAGAAATAGAAGAACCAACCTCCCCACGCATCATCGCAATTGATTCCGATAGTGAAACTGACTTCGTACTTTTTCCGTTGATTTCTATGATTTTATCCTGGGGTTGGAGTCCGGCCTTCCAAGCAGGTGTCCCTTCAATTGGTGCCACGATGATAAATGCGTTTTCTTGAAAACTAATCTCAACACCAATTCCTCCAAAACTACCTTTGGTTTCATTTTGTAATTCACCAAATTCATCTGTGTCCAAAAACCGTGTATGTGGATCACCTAAACTCTGTAAGGCCCCAAGTATTGCCCCAGTATAGATTTTTTTCTCTTCTTGTGGGTCCACATAATCGTTTTCAATATAAGAAACGACTTCATGCAAAATCTGTAAGTATTTCTCTCCATCGGTGGATATGGCTTTTGCTTTTTCAGCACTACTCAAAAAAACAACCGCCACCAAACAGAAGGTAACGGCTCCCCAAATTAGGCGTTCCGAAACTTTGATTTTATTCATTTCCATAAATTGACTCGTATAGGTCTTTGTTTTCTTTTTTTAACATTTCTTTTGCTTCAGGGATGGATAACCGGTACACCTCACATGCTTCTTCAAAAAGAGCCATATCGGTTGGTGTAGGTCGTTTGGTATCTGCCATCAGTCCCGTCTGGACTCTGTTTTGAGCAAATCGTTCCAAAACACGTTTCAGGTCATACGCAGAGATATCTTGTTTTTTGGGGGCGCAAGAAAAGATAAGGAATAAAATGAGAAGATTGGAAAGAAAGAAGAGATGTTTCGACATCCCTTCTAAACTCATGCCCAACCAAACTTTGGTCAATCAGTAAATACGATAAAGACCGATTAGTTTTCCAATTATCGTAGCCTTTTTGGTACGAATGGGTTTTAACTTTGCATTTCTTGGTTCTAAACGAATCATATCTGTTTCTTTATAAAAGACCTTGAGAGTGGCCTCGTTTTCGATCATTGCGACTACAATTTCGCCATTCCTTGCTGTATCTTTTTTTTGGATGATGGCAATGTCTCCGTCGCTAATCCCCGCTTCTACCATAGAGTCTCCTTTGACCCGAAGAGCAAAGGTACCAGGTTTTGCAGCCATTCCATCTGGAACTGCGATGTATTCCTCAATGTTTTCTTCTGCAAGGATGGGAGAACCAGCAGCAACTTGGCCAAGGAGTGGAATTCCGGAGGCTCGGACGAGGAGCGCCTCTTCCGCATTTCCTTTTAAAAGTTCAATGGCGCGACTTTGGTTTTTGGAAGTCCGAATGTACCCTTTTTTTTCAATGGCCTTGAGATGATCGTAGGCGCCCTTTGCAGTGATTCCAAATTGGTCGCCCATTTCACGAATGGTTGGAGGGAAGCCCTTCTCGCGGACTGTGTCCGAAATATATTGTAGGACTTGTTCTTGTTTTTCCGTGAGATCTTTCATACTAAACAGATAACTAGGAAATGGGCGTTATGTCAACAAAAAACTAGGAGTTATAATTTTAAATATTCACTTTTTAAAACAAAACTTCCTTCTTCCACAATTGCTTCACCCGATTCTACACCATTTGTAATCTCAACCCAATGGTCATACATTTTACCGACACCAACTTTTTTTGCAGAAAAGGATCCATCACTATTTCGCACAAAGATAAAATTTTCCCCTTCAATTTTATGAATACAATCCGCAGGAATCACCTTCGCTTTGTTTACTGAAGATTCTACCATAGCTCCTACAACTGTTGCCGTTACACTTTGTCCGGGACGAAGTTTGCCTTTTGAGTTTCTAACTTCCAAACGAATTTCTGCCGTTTTTTTAATTGGATCAATCACATCACCCACATGTGATACCACCGCTTTTAAGGAGTCATCTTTAGATCCAATCGGGATTACCTTTGCTTCGTTTCCCATTCGAATGGATGCTAAATCCTTTTCATAAACTTCCAAGTTGATCCAAAGGACACTTAAGTCCGCCACTGTAAAAAGATTATCACGAGCATTTACCGCCTGACCAATGATCGCTTCCCTTTCGGTTACTGTTCCCGAAATTGGAGTTCGTATGTATAGATTTTTAGAATTATATTTTCCTGCTTCTAAATTTGCAATTTCGACTTCATTGAGACCTAGATTTTCAAGTGCGTTTCGAGATGTCTCCATTTCTGCTTTCACTGATTTGTAATCCATTAAGGACATCTCATATTCTTTTGCAGATGTTACTTTTCTTTCATATAGATCTTTGGCTCGGTCTGCTTGCACCTTTAATGCCTCAAGCCTTGCCCTTGCTTTTAGATAATTTGCTTCTGTGGTTCCCAGTTCTACAGATTGAATAGATGCAAGAGCAGTGCTTTTTTTTACATGTTCTCCTTCTTTCACAAACACCTGTACGATTCGTCCACTAACACGAGAACCAACCTTTGCTACACTGTTCATATCATAGGATACAGTTCCCGGAAGTTGTAGTTCTTCTTCCAAAGCTTTCTCTTCAAGATAAACAACGGAGAATGGATGGTTTTTTTGAATTTCCTGGGAGATAATGAACTTTGATTTATCTTCGGTTAATGCTTCTGTTTTTTTACCAGATCCAAAGAACTTGGTATATCCAAAGTAAGTCAAACTTCCAACGAGCACTAGTATACTCAAAGAGCGAATATTTTTAAAATTGAATTCTGTTTTCATATAAGTTTAAAACTCCGAGCTATCCATCTTTCCGATAGAAGCTTTGTATCCTTCCAAAGCATTGTAATAGAGATAAATGATTTCATAATAACTGCGAAGAACGCTGAGATAGTTTTTTTCAGCTTCCAAAAAAGTTACCAAATTGGATGCACCACGAATGTAAGCAAGCCTTGACTTTTCTTGGACCTCTTTGTTTTTTTCCAAAAGCCCCATTTTTTGGTAATCCAATAGTTGGGATTCTCTAGCTTGCAATTCTTTGATGGCTGCTGAAATCTCGGAAAGAATTTCGTTCCTTTTTGCATCCACATCAAATCCCAATTTTTTATAAGATTCTTCCGACTTTAAGATCTCACCTTGTTTGCGATCAAATAAAGGAAGCGGAGTGGCTGCATAAATACCCGTGACATTTTCATTTCCTTTGTTTAAAAATTCAACACCCAGGGTCAATGGTGGAATGATCTCTCTTTTTTTTAACTCGATATTCATTCGTTCCCTTTGTTGGCGAATTTTTAAAGCCACCAAGTCAGGTCTTTCCTCAATATCAAAATCGTTTAAATCAATCCCAAATTCGCGTGTGGAAATAAACTCCAATCTTCCTTTGATATTCAATGGAGAATTGATATCTGAAATCCCAATCAATACCCTTAAGTTTTTTACCACTTGCGCCCGAAGGATTCTCGCATTTCGGTATTCCCTTTCAATCTGAACACGTTCCAAAGCCAAACGATCATATTCTAAAAAAGAAATATCTCCTTTTTCTGCTCTGAGTTTGGTTAAGTCCAAAAGGTCTTGGTAGTTTTCCAAAAACTCCTTTTGGTAGTTAATTTGTTCAGTGACATAAAGATAAGTCCAAAAGTTTTGTCTTAGTCGTAATCGAAATAAACGATCGAAGTCGCGAAAACTAGCAATTGTTGCCAAAAACTCTTGTTTGGCGACTTTCTCACGTTGAGGGATCACCCCACTCATATCAAATGGCTGGTTGTATATAAGTGATGTTTCTGGTTTCCCTGTTGCTGCATTGGCAGAAGCCCCCATAAATTGCTGTTGCATATTGATTATGGGATTATAATACAAACTAGCCGTAATGATATCACCACGAGCCATTCCAATATTTTGTTTTTCACGTAAATAGAGAGGATTGCTTGTGACAGCAAAGGTCTCCAATTCCTCTAAATTCCATTTTTCTTTGGAATCTTGGGCACGGGAATCTTCACCTAAAAAAAACAATTCATCTTTAGAATGAAGTTCATACACTGCTTTTTCCTTTGGAAAAACTGTATACGAATGAATTCCAAGGAGGAATAAAATCAAAAACTTCGTTATCGATTTCATACTGTTACAAATTTCTTTATATAATCTTCGATTCCAAACTGGATCACTTTAATGGCTTCATTTCGATCATATACTTCTGCAATTTCAACTGTGCCTGTAGAAGGAGAGTTTGGATCTAGTTTGTAAGTTAAAAAGTAATGGTGAAGTTTGTTAATAAGAGCTTTCGGAACTTCTGAAATGTCTTTAATTTGACCGAACACTTCGTCCCCTTTTAAAACAGCGACGATTTTGTCATCTGCCTCTCCCTTATCAATCATTCTAAGTCCACCAATTGGAATCACAGTAAGAATCATATTTCCATGGGTGATAGGATTAACACTGAGAACACAAATGTCGATCGGATCGCCGTCTCCAATAATATCAGGTCTTCCCACGACATCAGAACAATGTTTACCGGATGCTTCACCGGAATAAGTTCTAGGAATGAATCCATACAAAGTCGGCGAACGATTGCTATACTTTTGAGGTCTGTCCACACGGATAAAACCAGAGGCTTTATCGATTTCATATTTTACTGTATCTTGAGGAGTCAGCTCGATAAATACATCCAACTCATCTGGAGCTTTTGGTCCAAGTTCCAATCCATGCCAAGGGTGTGCTACGTAATAATTAGGTTTCATTTAAGTCCTCTTTTTTTAGATTTCTGATTTTGTTTATTTTGTTTCGAATCATCTTCCGTATGTGATTCGTGATGATCCGGTTCGTAATGATGTGAATGTCCGTGGGTATCGTGAAGTTCTGTTGCCTTGTATTTTTTCATCTCTTCTACAAAGTATTCATTCATCTTACGTTCCCTTTCCATCTGCCTAATTTCTTGTCTTTGTGCTAGTTTGACTAAAAATTCGAAAGCAATGGGAAGAAGAAAACGTGATAAGATGGTCGCCACAAGCACTCCACCCATTACAACCGTTGCCAAAGGTCTTTGGACTTCTGCTCCCGCACTAGAGGCAATGGCCATAGGCAAAAATCCAATAATAGCTACAAGCTCTGTGGTCGCTACTGCACGAAGGGTATATACGGCCGCTTCTACTACAGCTTTAGAAGGATCACGGGTGACTTTCAATTGGTCTTTGAGGGCTGAGGCATAAACGACCCCGTTTAACACCGATATACCGGCAGCAGCAATGAATCCAACCCCAGCAGGAATGGAAAAAGGTAACCCTCGAAGCACAAGGGAGAGGATTCCTCCTGAGAGAGAAAGTGGCACTAAAATAAAAACTCCCAATGCGTAATAAACACTTCCAAAGGCGATAAATAACATCGCAAAAATAATGGCACCAGCAATCGGAATCACGATGGCAAGACGATTCTTCGCACGAGTGAAGTTTTCAAACTGGCCACCCCAATCTACATAATACCCTTGTGGCAACCCAGATTCGATGGACTCAGTAGCTGCTTGGACATCATTCACAAATCCAATCATATCTCGACCACGTACGTTCACTTCGACAAGGATCCTTCGTTTTAGTCCTTCGTGGTAAAGTGCAGCTGGGCCTTCCGTCATCATAATATCTGTGACTTGTCCAAGTGGAACCGTCCCACCTAGCTCAGTCATTACGGGAACGTTTTCAATGACACCAATGTCTGTTACATCAGCATCTAAACGAACAATCAAATCAAATCGTTTGTAACCTTCGTAAACCTTTCCTGCATTGGCACCCACACGTAGTGTTTCAATCGTTGTCAAAATTTCTTCTGCACGAACTCCGTATCGCGCCATGTTTCCACGATTCATTTTGATTTCGAGAAGAGGGAGACCTAAAAGTTTTTGGACTCGTAAGTCAGCAGCCCCTTGGATTTTTTTGATTTTGGAAGCATAATTGTCTGCAATGGATTTGAGTGTTTTTAAATCATCACCGTAAATTTTAATTACAATATCGGCCTTGGAACCGGATAACAAAGCATTGACGCGGTTTTCTATCGGTTGAGATAAACTAATATATGATGAAGGAACATTATTATTCACAGAATTTTTCATCAGTTCCATTAGTTCTTCTCGATCATGCGCCGAAACCCATTCTTTTCTGGGTTTCAATTTCACCATCATCTCCCCTTCTTCCGAACCAATGGGTTCTGCTGCGGATTCACCCCTACCTTGTCTCGAAACTACACTGACCGCTTCTGGAAATTTCAATATCACCTTTTCCATTTCCAAATTCAAATCACGAGAATGATTGATGGCAGTGGATGGCAATCGTTTGATATCGATGGCAATTTCTCCTTCATCAATCCTTGGTAAAAATTCGGAACCAAGAGTGGATGCGAGCATAAAAGATAACAAAACAACTCCTATCCCAGCATAAGTAAATTGGCGTTTGAACTTCATCCCATAGGTAAGGACTTCCGCATACTTTAACTGGAATTTTTCCCAAAAGGCGGACTCATGTAGAATTGGTTTTTTATAAATATACGACATGAGGGCAGGAAAAGTGGTAATGGAATAAAGAAGGGCGGCACCTAATGCAAAAGCAACGGTGATCGCCATTGGACGGAACATTCTTCCTTCCACACCTTCAAGTGTCATGAGCGGTAAGTATACGAGTAAAATAATTCCCACACTAAATGCGGATGCCCTGACCACTTTGATACAGGACTCCATAATCACTTCTTCCATCCCATCTTCCATGTCCTGGGCCGAAGTTTTCGAAAGCAGGAAACTCTTACGAAGTAAAAATCCATGAAGAGTGGATTCCAACATCACAATGGAACCGTCCACAAGGAGACCAAAGTCAAGGGCTCCAAGAGACATCAAATTTCCCACAATCCCAAAGGCATTCATAAGAATCGTAGCCACCATCATCGACACTGGAATTGCAAGCGCAACGGCGAAGGCTCCCTTTACTGTTCCTAACGTTAAAATGAGACAAACAAGTACAATGATGGCTGCTTCCACCAAATTGGTAAAGACAGTCGAAAGAGTTCTTCCAATGAATTCAGAACGATCATAATAAACTTGAATCTTCATCCCTTGAGGAAGACGTGATTCAATCTCTTTCATTTTTTCTTTCACTCGACTCACGACTTGGAGGGAGTTACTGCCGAGTAACATCATCGCGGTCCCACCTACAACTTCGCGTTTGCCGTTCATGGTACTGAGACCAAAACGGAGGGCAGGTCCAGTTTCCACTCTTGCAATTTGACCCAGTGTCAAAGGAATCCCATCTCTCGATGTCCTTACAGATAGTCTTGCAATGTCATCGATGGATTTAAATTGGCTTTCTCCACGAATGACAAATTGTTCTTCACCCTTTTGGATGTAGCCACCACCTAAGTTGACATTGGCACCTTCCAATGCTTCTGTGATATGAGAAAGAGTCAAATTATGAGATAACAGTCGTTTGGGGTCAATTTTGATTTGAAATTGTTTGGCATCTCCACCGACTACGTTTACATCAATGATCCCTTTCACGGAACGAAGTTGCCTTGCCACTTCCCATTCCATCACTGTTCTAAGTTCTTCAGGAGAATGGCTTTCCGAAACAAGAGCAAATTCATAAATATCACCAAGACCAGTGGCAATCGGAGAAAGTTCTGGCCTTCCGTAAGATTTGGGAATAAAGTTTTCTGCTTGTTTGAGCCTTTCATTCACAAGTTGCCTTGCAAAATAAATGTCGGTACCATCTTCAAAAATCACTGTAACGGAACTCACACCCGTTCTTGAGATGGACCGAATCTCTGTGACTTTTGGCATCCCGTTAAACTCAAGTTCTATGGGGTAAGTGATAAATTGTTCTACTTCTAAAGGAGAAAGACCAGGGACCGAAGTCACTGCCGACACCTGAACGTTTGTCACATCAGGAATGGCATCGATTGAAAGATGAAGCGCATTGTAGAAACCAATAATGGTGAGCGCAACTGTCAAAACGAGTACAGTGGCTCGTTTGTGAATGGAAAATTGAATGATTTTTTCTAACATAATTCCTAATTCAAATTGAATACACCCCCAAACCCATATCGGATTGGGGACTAATGACTAATCTACATGCAACGATTAAGCCAAAACAGGAGGCGGGAGGTAAAGAAAATGGAATAAGATGAGAATTTCATGAAAAAAAGCAGGTTCTGTCGAAAGAGTGGACCAACGAATGACTGAAACTTTCACGGGAGACTCTTCCCTTCGGGAAGGAACCAATTTCAAAACTTGATTGGATTCTTTAGAAGAAGTAAGAACACGAGTCGTCTCCTCCAACTCATAAGATTGGTATTGAAAGTCCAAATCCTCGAGAGGAGAAACAAACCGGTCGTCGACCAGATTTAGATTGATGAAAACCGCTAAAAGTAGGATGAACCCTGACTTCCAGAAGCGCCTAATTTTCACTGTTTTTTCCTATACTTGAGACCCAGGTTCAAGAATCGACCTAGAGACTCAAGTGAAAACCCCGAAAATATGAACTTTTTTCCATTTCCTTTTGATGACAAATACTTGTGTAGTTGCCAAAACTTAGGAGCCAAACAAGATTATCCCTATCGATGAAAGACGAATCTATAGACACCATCATTAGTGACGATATCACTTTTCGCGGAACCCTTTCCTTCAACCAAACATTAAAAATCAAAGGGCAATTCAAAGGTACAATTACCTCTCAAGGCAAACTCATCATTGATGAAACAGGTGATGTAGAAGCCGACGTAGAAGTAGGAAGCCTTGTAGTTCACGGAAACCTCAAAGGAAACGTTGACGCAAAAGAAAAAGTAGAACTTAAAAAAAATGGTAAGGTCGTAGGCGACATCAAAACACCGGGACTCGAAGTAGAATTCGGTTCCAAAATTATTGGCAATTGCATCATGTAACGAAGGTTCACTTCGGACCGTTACTTTCCGAAGTTCGAACCAAAGTTGATTCCAAACGCCCCCTCTTACGTTACTTAGTGGATAAAAGAGAGGGCTTTCGCAACATTCACCCGAAAGAACTGCTCACTTCTGACTTTTCTTGTCTGTATTCACCCTTCTCACTTCCCGATCTTTCGTTGGCGGTGGAACTTCTTCTATCCTTTGTTAAGGAAGGAAAAAAAATCCTCCTCTATGGTGATAGGGATTCAGATGGAGTGAGTTCCACTTGTTTACTAGCTTTCTTTTTAAAATCCCATCCCGCATTTTCTTCCATTCAATTAGAAGTTATGGTTTCTTCGGAAAGTGATCCTTACGGACTTTGTAAAGAAGCACTGGCAAAAATTAAAAAAGTAAAACCGGACCTACTGGTAACACTCGACTTTGGTTCCAGCCAAGCTGATGAAATCGAAGAACTGACAAGTAAAGGAATCAAGGTGATTGTTCTTGATCACCATGAAGTTCCCATTCGTATCCCAACAAACTGTGCTTTGGTAAATCCGAGAAGGACAGACTCCCAATACCCAGAAAAAAAAATCTGCACCGCAGTACTTTCTTTTAAATTAGTATCTGCCATTTTATTCCGACTCAGTGACGAATTTGGAAAGGTTTATAAAAAAACTGAATTTCAGAAAGAAACAGGCAAGAACCAAACCACCTATTTTCAAAATGGAATTCGACTGACAAATGAAATAATCGCATCGTTCTCGTTAGATGAAAGTTTGATTTCACCCTACCCAGAGGACTTTATCACCACAATCCCCGTGGATGAAGAAAGAAAACTTTTTTATTACCAGTGCTCTAAAATCCCCGATTTTTTTTCCGGTTTAGAAGAAGAAACAGACCTTGCAGGGATTGGAACTATTACCGACATGATGCCCCTTATTGGGGAAAACCGGCACTTTGTCAAACTCGCCTTAAACTCGCTCACCAAACTCTATGTTGGTGATAAAAAAAGAAAAGGTTTGTCGGAACTCTTAAAAGAACTGAAACTAAGCCCCCAAGGTGTGACCACTAAAGATTTAGGTTGGTCGATTGGCCCGGTGCTTAATTCCGCAGGCAGAATGGGGAAAACAGAAGAAGCCGTATCTTTATTATTATCAGAAACAAACCTCGAAGCAAAAACAAAGGCCAAACAACTCCTTTCCATCAATGAAGAAAGAAAAGAAAGAACCAAACGCAATATGGACCGGGTCGAACGTTATTTCGCACGTAAACCAGAGCGAACGACAAAAGAAATTGTGTTTTGTTATGAACCAGATATGGAACCAGGTGTCAGTGGAATTGTTGCCACAAGGATGGTGGATACCTATAAAAAACCTGCCATATTCCTTGCACCTGATAATGGTGATGCGAGAGGAAGCATTCGTTCCTATGGTCCAGAAAATGTTTTAGAACTTTTAGAATCTCTTTCTGAACATTTTTTACACTTCGGTGGTCATCCAGAAGCAGGAGGATTTTCGATTAAAATCGATCAAATCCCTGCCTTTGAATCGGCATTGTATACGGCTGCCAAAAATTGGCTTTCTGTCGACAAAGACAAACCCAAAGTTCATTCCATCGAAACCGATTTTACTGTTCTCACAGAAGAAATGGGAGAGAGGTTGCTAAAAGAATGGAAAGACCTGGAACCTTTTGGACAAGGAAATCCAGATATCAAACTAGGGATACGAAATGCAAAAGCAATCCACTTAACACCACTTAGCGGGGGAAAACATGTCAGATTCCATTTGATTGGAAGTGGCTCCTTAAAGTATATGATTTGGAATAAGGGGGTAGAATTCCAAAAATTTATGTCAGAACATGGAAGTTTTGATTTGGTGGGCAGTTTAGAAGAAAATTTTTACCAAGGAAGGACCACTCTTCAATTCATTGTCGAGTGGTTTGGAATTGCAGAAAAAAAATCCACCGAATCGGTTACTTAGGTTTTCACTTTACCTTGTTTGTTCGGCACTTAAGGAAATACTTTCCAATTCGAAAGAATTCCCTTTTTATCAAACGTTAACCAATACTTGGGATTCATCCACGTAAACGGGAGTCCATCCTGAATTGTCTTTGAAATAACGAACTGCTTTGATTCTTAAATTTTTATCGAGGGTGAACCAGTGGTTGGTATTGGCAGGGATCGAAAGGAAATCGCCTTTACTTACATGGACTTCGAATTTTTCTCCATCAATGATGAATCCAAAAATCCCACTTCCATCAATGATATAACGGACTTCCTCATCCGTATGAATATGAAGTTTATCAAATTTTGCTAACATGTCCTGAATTCCAGGAACTTCGTCATGGAGGACAACCAGGTCGTTGGCTTTATAACCATGCTCTTTTTTCAGTTGGTCAAAACGATATTCTAACCCAGAAAGAACTTCTGCTTTTTCTGCATCATTTAAACCCTTTTGGCCAAGGATTAAATCCAAAGTTTCCGGGGTTTTGTAGAATTCATAAACGAGTCCCTTGGAAAAAAGGAAGTCCTTCATTGCTACGGGATCCTTTAGAGTTTCTGTCTTTCTGAGAATGGTTGCCATGCGAATTACCTACTTATGGACTAGCCTCTAGATCCCTTTCTATGAATCAATTCGTTTTTCGCTATCCTAGACGTATTTCTGCTATAGCAGATTTACTGAACTATAACAGTGCCCCTGGTTGGAAAAAGACCCAACCCACAGTAAAAAACAAACTCAATAGAAATACCAAAAAACCTAGAGTGGGCATACTCGGAAGGTCGCGAACTCCGGCCACAGCTCCAGTCTCTTGTTTCATATAGGATTGGATGGTGATCTTCATATAGTAGTAAAAGGCCACACAGGAGTTTGCCACTGCCCCAAAAAGAAGGATGCGGTTGAATAATAAATCCGATTCGGCAATTTTTTGCAAAAGGAAAAGTTTGGTCCAAAATCCAATGAGGGGAGGAAATCCAGCAAAAGCTAAAAAGATAAGGGAAAGTGACAGAGCGGTTAATGGATGTTCTGCGCTTAAATGGGCAATTCCATTGACAGTCACTTCGTGTTTGCCTTGTTCCAAATAGGAAATAATAGCAAAAGCAGCTAAATTTAAAAGCGAATAAGAAAAGAGATAATACAAGGCTTCAAGTCCTGCCCCACAAGTTATTCCTGCCACAATATAACCGGCATGAGAAATGGACGAGTAAGCTAACATTCGTTTGAGGTTCTCTTGTTTGAGAGCAACAATATTACCCCAAGTCATGGAAACGAGGGCAATCACTCCCATTAAAACCTTCCAAGAATCTCCCATCTCACCCATCGGGATATGATTGAACAAGACGATCATTAACCCAAGGGCCGATGCCTTTCCAGCACTTGCCATAAAGCCTGTGATCGGTGTTTGCGCTCCTTCATACACATCAGGTGTCCAGGAATGGAAAGGAACAAGAGCAGCCTTAAAAGACACTCCCACAAGAAAGAGTCCAAAACCCAATTTAGAAAAATTGGATTCATAACCTTTTAGAAAAAGACCACGAAGGGCACCGTCAAGATTCGTTGTTCCTGATCCTCCATATAAAAAGGCAATTCCAAGTAACATAAACCCGGAACTAAAGGTTCCGAGTAAAAAGTATTTCATCGCACTTTCTAAAGAAGAAACAGAAGAACGAGCCATTCCAATCATCACATACAAAGCAAGAGAGAGGATTTCTAATCCAACAAAGATGACAATAAAATCATATCCCGAGGTAAGAAACATCATCCCCGCCAAACAAAAAAGAAGGAGAGGGAAAAATTCAGGAAACAAAGTTTTATGTTGTGCGAGAAATGGTGGAGCAATGAGTAAAGTGATAAGCCCCGCAATCAAATAAATTCCACTGAGCCAAACAGTAAGGGGACTAAGAGAGATTTGTGATCCAAAAAATTTACCATACCCAGGAGATCCAGTTGTATGATACAAAGCATACATAGCCCCAAGAATTCCCAAAACAGAAAGCACCCATAGTGGTTTGGAGTCTTCTTCCTTTGGAACAAGAAATTGAACTACGAGAGAAAGTAAAGCCACTCCACATAAAATAAGCATGGGAGAAATTGCTATTAAATCATTTGAGGAAGGAGTATATGACATGGTTTAGTTTCCTATTGTCTCTTTTTGGATTGGTTCCAAGTCAAAATCAGACTCAATGGACTTTTCTAAATTTTCCAAATTTTCGTTTAAATTCGATTTGTTTTCTTTTACAGAAAGAAAAGTAGGAAGTGCATACTTCGATTGGAAAGAACCCAACCTTTCTTCAAAAGACAAAGGTTCTTTTCCTAAACTAGTATAATCGGGAAATTGCCGACTTGTGTTTCCACCAAGGAAATCTTTTTGTATGTCCTTTCTTTCCGCTATCGATTGTACAGATGCCGAATTCAAATAGACATTAGATGAAGATTGTAATATCTCTAAAAATGGTTTTGGATAGATTCCAATCCAAAAGATAAAGAGAACAAGAGGAGATAAGATTCCCACTTCCCGAAATGTTAAATCTTTGTAAGGCTTGGCTTGGATGGTTTTACTTACGCCAAATAGAAAACGTTTCACAAACCAGAGTAAATAAAGAGCACCGAGTACAACTCCCGTAGCTGCAATTCCACCAAGCCATAGATTCGATTTGATGGCTCCCATGAGGATTAGAAACTCACCCACAAATCCATTGGTTCCTGGAAGGCCCACGGAAGATAAAACAGCAATGAGAAAAAAAGTGGAAAACACAGGCATCTGTCCTGCCAGTCCGCCAAACTCAGCAATGTTTCTTGTATGGGCTCTTTCATAAATCATTCCGATCATAAGAAAGATCATCCCTGTGGACACACCATGAGATACCATTTGTAACATCCCACCCACAACCCCTTCGTTCGTAAAAGAGAAGAGACCTAAGATACAAAATCCCAAATGTGATAGAGAACTGTAAGCAATGATTCGTTTGATATCAGTTTGGACAAGAGCTGCCATCGAACCGTAAACAATACCGATCACAGCAAGGATTTGAATCCAATTCCCAGAAAGTAAACTAGGTTCTGGGAAAAAAGGAATACAGAACCGAATGAAACCATAAGCACCAATTTTCAGTAATACACCGGCCAAGTCCACCGAACCGACAGTAGGCGCCTGCGTATGTACATCCGGCATCCAAGTATGAAAAGGGAAAAGTGGGATTTTGATGGCAAATGCTAGAAAAAAACTAAAAAACAAAAACCATTGGAGTGGTTCGGAATACATTCCAAGACTTGCAGTAGACAATGATTCGATCGATGTTTTCCCTGTTTTGAAATATAGAGTGAGTATACCACCTAACATAAACAAGGAACCAGCCATAGAAAATAAAAAGTATTTTAATGCGGCTTTGGTTCTATCTTCGCCACCCCAAATTCCAATCATCAGAACCATAGGTAAAACCATGAGTTCCCAAAAAACATAATAAAGGACAAGGTTTCCAGCAGCAAAAACGCCAAGGACTGCTGTTTCCAAAACAAGCAGACAAATATGGAATTCTTTGATTTTTTTGGGTATATTGGACCAAGAAGCAATACTCGAAAGGAAGAACATAAAAGCCGTTAAGGCAAATAAAAGAAGCGAAATCCCATCAAGCCCAACGTGATAGTCTACACTTAGTTTGCCGGAAAGAATCCAATCGGGAATCCAATGGACAAATTGTAATCCTGACTTAGTGGAATCGAAAAAGAAAAAAAGACCCACGGAGAGGATGGTTGTAAATGCAGAAGATAATGCCGAGATGACAACGACCGCCCCTACTCGTTTTTGAAATACAATGAGTAAAGAGGATACAATTGGTAAAAAGATAATGATCGATAAAATTTGTTCCGGCACCTTACACCCCCCTCGTTAATAGATACACTAAAATACAAAATGTACCAATGACAACATACAAGGCATAATCGCCAATGAATCCAGATTGGAATCTTCGTAGGCCATTGGCGATCACACCGAAGCTCCCTCCAATTCCCAAAAAAAATCGATCGAGGATCTTAGTATCAAAAACGAAAGCCACTCCTCTTGATAAAAAGAGAAAGGGCCGCACAAATAGGAAATCATAGATTTCATCAATATAGTATTTATGAAAAAGTATCTTTCGAAATCCTGTATGTTCTTCCAAAATGGGACTTGGTTTTCTTTGGTAGAGGAAATAAGCAAGGATTAATCCAATGGTTGCGATACAGACGGAAAATCCAGCTAACGAAAGTTCTACTTCATGGACAAGAGATTTGTGTTCAGCTAAAGTTCCATGAAGAGAAGCGAGTTCATACCCTTTTGTTAATACAGGAGCAAAAAATCTTTCTAAAGTATCGATGTGTAAAAAGAAATGTGGGGTTTGTAAAAACCCGGCAATCACAGCACCGATGGCAAGAAGCACTAGTGGCAAGGTCATGGTCCAAGGAGATTCATGGACTTTATGATGGGGATCGGTGTTGTCCTTTCCAAAGAATACAACAAAGACCAGTCGGAACATATAAAACGAAGTGAAAAACGCAGCTACAATACCCATAGTCCAAAGGGTAGAACCAAACGCACCGAAGGTGTAAGCTTTTTCTAAAATTAAATCTTTTGAGAAAAATCCGGAGAAAGGAAAAAATCCCGCAATGGCAAGAGTTCCGAGTAAAAAAGTAAACGATGTGACTTTGATTTTACCGAACAGCCCACCCATATGTTTGATGTTTTGTTCATGATGTAGGGCGTGAATCACTGATCCTGCACCAAGGAAGAGTAAGGCTTTAAAAAACGCGTGAGTCATTAAGTGGAAAAGTCCCGCCACATAACTCATGCTACCCATCGCAAGAAACATAAATCCAAGCTGTGAAACCGTGGAGTATGCTAGAATTTTTTTGATATCGTTTTGCAAAGTACCAATGGTGGCTGCAAAAAGTGCGGTCACTGCCCCAATGACGGCGATGAACAAAGAAGTTTCTGGTGCGAGTAAAAACACAAAGTTAAGCCGAGCAATCAGGAAAATACCTGCAGTTACCATTGTTGCCGCATGGATGAGAGCAGAAACAGGAGTGGGACCTGCCATCGCATCAGGCAACCAAACATACAATGGAATTTGCGCAGACTTTCCCATTGCCGCAACAAAGAAAAAAAGTGCTACAATATTAGCATAATTTGCGAACTCATTTAATTCACTCAAATTGGTTTGGAGTTGTAAATATTGCAAACTACCACCTAACCAAAACAAAAACCCAGTTCCTAAGATAAAACCAACGTCACCAATTCGGTTTAAGATAAATGCTTTCATTCCCGCTTCGGCGGCCGAATTTTTATCATAGTCAAATCCAATGAGTAAATAAGAAGATAAACCGACTCCTTCCCATCCTAGAAAGGTAAGAACCAAGTTATCACTTAGAACCAGGTTTAACATACAAAATATGAATAAATTCAAATAAGCAAAGAATCGATTATATCCCGCATTTCCTTTCATATAACCCATCGAATACAAATGGATGAGGGATCCAATACCTGTAATGATGAGTGTCATATAAAGTGAAAGTTGGTCGATTTGGTAACCAAAAGAAGACCTAAAATTGCCAACCACAATCCAATCAAACACAGGAACTAAATGCGGTGCAGTTCTTTCCATAGGTCGATATTCGTTAAACGCAGCTAAGGTGATAAGAAAAGGTATGAACACAGCCAAAGTCCCAATGGCACCGGCAAACCGATGAGGGATTCGGTCTTTTAAAAGACCGTTGTGTAAAAAACCAAGGAGAGGAAGAAGGACAACTAACGGGAATAAGTCTAACATAAGATTACCATCTCATCGATTGGAGTTCATCCACATTGGTGGATTTTTTATGCCGGAAAATGGCAATCACAAGTGCCAGTCCCACAGCCGCTTCTGCCGCAGCAATTGCCATCACAAAGAATACAATTGTTTCCCCTGAAATATGGGAAAGTGCTTTGGAAAAGGTAACAAAAACTAAATTCACTGAATTTAAAATCAGTTCCACAGACATAAAGATGATGACGATGTTCCTTCGAATGAGAACTCCAAGAACACCAATGGAAAATAAAATTCCAGCAAGACCTAAGATGTATGTAACAGGGATTCCACTAATGAATTGGTTCATAACACGTTGTCCTTGGTTTGTTCAACTTCCGTGAGTCTTTTTTTGGCAAGAATCACTGCTCCAAGAACTGCCACGAGAAGTAAGATAGAAATCATTTCAAAAGGGAGTAAATAGTCCAAGTAAGTAGAGGCACCAACTGTCGCCACATTCCCCTTTGTTTTCACATTTCCTGTCCCTTGGATAGGAAATGAATACTCAGAAAGTTCATAACCTTTTCCCGTCTGGTCTGAATGAGGAACTCCCGTTGTGAGTGCGCTATATAACAAAAAGAAAAATCCTAATGCAAACACAGAAAGCAAAACCAAACGGATTGGATGTTTTCTATACCGAGACAAAGTTTCTGCTCGTTGCGAAAGTAACATCAAAACAAAAACAATGAGAACCATAATGGCACCTGCATACACTAACACCTGCATGGTGGCAATAAACAAAGCGCCCATAATTCCATATATCCCCGCCAAAGAAAAGAAGGTAAAAACAAGCGATACTGCCGAAACCACTGGATTTTTTTGGAAGATGACACTAAGTGCAGTTACCACAGTCACAGTTCCAAAAAAAATAAATAATAAAAAGGAAGGAGAAGATTCGATATTCATATAAATAATTTCATCCATCCTTCTTTCCAATAAACTGTGTAAATGGCAGCAAACATCACAGCAAATAAACCCCAAGGGATCATTTTTTTCCAACCCAGTTTCATGAGTTGGTCATAACGAAAACGAGGAAGAGTCCAACGAACCCAAATGAATAAAAAGGCAAAGAAAAGAACTTTTAAAATGAAAAATCCAAGTCCATAAAACGCTTGGTAATGCGAACCTGCTCCCAATTGAAAGGGAACATTGTATCCACCAAAAAAGAGTAAGGTGGTAAGGCAAGACATGGTGATCATGTTCATGTATTCAGCCAAAAAGAAAAGTGCGAACTTAAAAGCCCCGTATTCGGTATGAAAACCTACAACAAGTTCTGATTCCGCTTCGGCCAAGTCAAAAGGAAGTCGATTGGTTTCTGCAAACATCGCAGTCACATAAATAAAAAAGGCAACAAAACCAGGGGGGGACAAAATGTTCCACATGTCTTTTTGGGAATCGCTAATGTCTGTTAACTTTAGTGATCCTGTCATAATCACGATCACAACTATGGAAAGTCCCATAGGAAGTTCGTAACTAATCATCTGAGCCGTTGAGCGGACTCCACCAAGTAACGAATATTTGTTGTTACTGGACCAACCAGCAATCATAATCCCATACACAGAAAGAGATGAAATAGCAAGCATGTATAAAACCCCTGAATCGGGATTGGCAATTTGTAAATCAATGGTACTGACACCGGTAAGTGCCGTAAGCCATTCCGGCGCGGGAAGACTTCCCCCAAAAGGGATCACAGCCCAAGCCATAATGGCACAAGTCATAGAGATTGTGGGAGCCAAAAGATACATCCCTTTCGAAACGTTTTTTGGAAAAATTTCTTCTTTGGCGATGAATTTGATTCCGTCGGCAAGTGGTTGGAAAAGTCCAAAAATACCGGCCCGATTGGGACCAGGACGGTCTTGGATAAAACCAGCAAACTTACGTTCGGCGAGCGTATAATAGGCCACACCGGTTAGAATGACAAAAAAGAGTGAGAGGATTTTAATTCCCCAAGCAAGTATTAGAGCCCAGTCCATATTGTTTCGATGACCTTTAGTGAGAGATGCTCACTTCCTTTTTCAATCGAGCCGAGAACTCTCCTTTAAACTTTGTCATCGTAGGACGCACTGCCATGACACAAGCATCCGCTAACGGACAGATGGTGGTCCCACCTTCCATATTCCTAGACAAAGAAAAAATGAGTTCTACATCTTTTTCTGTTCCTTCTCCGATTTTAATTTTATGAAGAAGGTCTTTTACCCAATGTGTACCTTCACGACAAGGTGTACATTGGCCACAAGATTCATGAGAATAAAATTCTGCTAATCGGTAAGTGGTTTCCACAAGATCTGCCGATTCGGAAAGAATGATGACTGCCCCAGAACCTAACATTGATTTGAGAGAAGCTATGGATTCATAATCCATAGTGGCTGTCATAGCTTCTTCTGCCGTGAGAATGGGAGACGAACTCCCTCCTGGAATCACTGCTTTGAGAGTTCCATCGTTTTTAATCCCACCACAAATATCGTAAATGAGTTCCTTCATGGGAGTACCCATTTCGACTTCATAAATTCCTGGTTTTTTCACATGTCCGCTGACTGCAAAAAGCCTAGTTCCTGGTGATTTTTCTGTCCCGATTTTTTTATATTCCTCGCCCGTCATACGAATGATATGCGGAACATTGCAAAATGTTTCCACATTGTTCACAACGGTGGGGCAAGCATACAAACCAGACACGGCCGGGAATGGGGGTTTTAGTCGTGGGTGGCCCCTCCTTCCCTCAAGGGAATTGATAAGTGCGGATTCTTCCCCGCAAATATAAGCACCTGCTCCCGAATACACAGCCAAATCAAAATCATATCCAAGGCCTAAGATATTTTTTCCAAGAAGGCCTGCTTTGTATGCTTCTTCGACAGCCTCTTCGACAATACGAATTCCCTTATGGAACTCACCTCGAATGTAAATATAACCTTGGTGGGAATCGATTGCTTTAGCGGCAATCACCATCCCTTCGATGAGCATATGTGGGAATTTCTCAATGAGGAGCCGATCCTTAAATGTTCCCGGTTCTCCTTCGTCTCCATTACAAATCAAATATTTTGGTTTATCTGTTTTTGGAATGAATCCCCATTTATTTCCTGTAGGAAAACCTGCACCACCACGACCGCGAAGGCCAGAGTTTTTAACATCGTTTACAATTTGTTCGGCGGTCATTTCCGTGAGAGCCTTTTTTTGGCTTTCGTATCCACCGACAGACCGGTAATGATTTAAAGTATGGGAATCAGCGGCACCAATATGTGTTGTGAGAAGAGTTTTTAATCCCATTTTATACCTGCTTTTCCAATTCGGAAAGAATGGCTTCGATTGATTCCGGTGTTAGGTTTTCATAATATTTGTCATTGATTTGGGCCACTGGTCCAAACCCACAGGCACCGAGACACTGCACTTCTTCCACCGTGAATTTTTTATCCTTTGTTGTTTCCCCGGCTTCAATCCCTAACTTAGAACATACATGTTCGGTGATGGAATCGGAACCAGCAAGATAACAAGAAATATTTCCACAAATTTGAATATGGAGCTTTCCCACCGGTTTTTTATTGTACATGGTGTAAAAAGTAGCAACTCCATGAACATGAGCGAGGGACACTGGTTCACCAATCCGATCAGCTATGTACTGCATCCCTTCTTGGTCCACAAAACCTTTGTCAGCTTGCAATAAAAAAAGACATGGCAAAATTAATGAACGTTTGCTCGGAAACTGCGGAATCAACCTCTGGAATCGTTTTTCTGAATCTTGTGAAAATTGATAAGCCATTAACAATCCAACTCCCCTGCAATGACATTGAGTGAAGACATGGTCGCAATGGTATCAGCAAGTAAGCCCCCTTTGACAAGTTCAGGGAATGCTTGGTAATACCAAAAACAAGGACGCCTTACATGCACTCTCCAAGGAGATTTTTCACCTTCTGATACTACATAAAAGCCTAGTTCCCCATTGGCAGCTTCGGTTGACATATAGTATTCTCCCGGAGGAACTTTCACTCCGTGCATAATGATTTTAAAATGGTAAATGAGTTCTTCCATATTATGATACACACGATCTTTCGGCGGAAGGAAAGTGTGAGGAACATCAGCGTGATATGGACCTTCTGGAATTCCATCAATGAGTTGTTCGATGATGCGCATGGACTGGCGCATCTCTTCCATCCGAACAAGAGTCCTGTCGAGCGCTGATCCGTCTTCTCCCACTGGGATATCAAAATCGACCTTATCATAGAACATATAAGGATCATCTTTTCGAACATCCCAAGGAACACCGGCCGCACGAAGATTTGGGCCAGAAAATCCATAAGCAATGGCACGTTCTGCAGATAAACCACCAATCCCTGCGGTTCTTTCATTAAAAATTTTATTCCTAATAAGAAGGTCTTGGAATTCATCCAAGGCCGGCTTTAAGCCTTTGATAATGGTTTTGATTTCCGATTGGAATTCTGGATAGATATCTCTTTCCATTCCACCCACACGACAAAATGTAGTTGTGAGTCTAGCGCCCGTTAATTTTTCTAAAATCTGATAAATATTTTCCCTGTGATGAAATAAATGGAGTAATCCAGAAAAAGCCCCAAGGTCCACACCCATAATTCCATTACAAATGATATGGTCCATGATCCGAGAAAGTTCAGAAATGATCATTCTCACATAAGTAACACGATCGGGAACTTGGATCTGCATCATCTTCTCTACAGTGAGTATCCATCCAATATTGTTAAGAGGAGTGGATACATAATTCATTCGATCCGTACAAACTAAGAACTGATTGTAGTCGTATCGTTCTCCTAATTTTTCAAAACAACGATGGACATAACCGATGACGGATTCTGTATCCACAACTCGTTCTCCATCAATTTGGATTACGTTTTGTAAAATTCCATGTGTCGCAGGGTGACTTGGTCCTAAGTTAACAAGTAAATGGCCTTCCGGTAGGTCTTTGAATTTTTGACCAAAGTGTTCGGCTGTTTTTTCGTACATTACCATAATGATTTCCTATCGCCTAACTGGCAATATCCTCGTTCACATGAATGGTGAGTAAATCTTCAATGAGATAATCTTGCCCTGGACCTTCTAGTGGATAATCTTTACGAAGTGGGTGTCCAATAAAGTTATCTGGCATAATCAGCCTTTCCATTTGCGGATGGTTTGAAAACGAAATCCCCATTAGGTCATACACTTCTCTCTCAGGCCAATTGGCTGCAGGAAAAATACTGACAAGGCTTGGAACCTCTCCCCCTTCTTCCACAGGAACTCGGAGTTGCAATCGGAAGTGTTTGTTTTTGGGAGAACGAAGTAAATAAACCACTTCAAACCGAGGTTCCCTTTTTCCAAGCCAATCAATAGAAGTAAGATCATTCAAATAAGTGAAGGCAAATTCCGGATGATCCTTTAACGCTTGTACAACGATTTGAAGGGATTCCTTTTGGATCGTAAAATAAAGTAAATTGGTGTTTATGTCCCTTTGCGGGAGTAAAACTTCCGGAAAACGCGAGTTTAAGTATTCGGTAATTTTTTCTTTCATGCCACTACGAGAGGTTTGTTGCGTTCGTTGATTTCTTGGATTTTCCGCATGACTTCTTGGCGTCTCGCTTCTAATCCCTGGCTTTGTACTTTCTTTTGGAGTTTAACAAGAGCATCAAGGAGTGCTTCCGGTCTCGGAGGACAACCTGGAACATAAACATCCACAGGAAGGATCCGATCTACACCTTGTAACACACCATAGGTGTGAAACATTCCACCTGAGGAAGCACAAGCACCTACTGAAATCACAAATTTTGGCTCCGCTAATTGGTCGTATATCTGACGTAAGACGGGAGCCATCTTATATGTGATGGTTCCTAGAACCAAAATCATATCTGCTTGGCGAGGAGAGAAAGATGGACGTTCAGCACCGAAGCGAGCAATGTCATAATCAGCACAAGAGGTACTCATGTATTCGATTCCGCAACAAGCAGTGGCAAAAGGATAAGGCCATAAAGAAAAACTTTGTCCCCATTGGACTACATTGTCGAGTGTAGCCACTTGGAACATATCGCCAAACATCTCACCCGGTTTGGATAGTGTTTCTGTTAATCCCATTCCAGAGCTCCCTTTTTCCATATATAGTATAGACCCACAACAAGTATGAGTAAAAAGAAAAACATCTCTAGTAAAAAGAAAGTTCCAAGGCCGGCTTCTTTGAAACCGATTAAGTTCACTGCCCAAGGATAGAGGAAAACAGCTTCAATATCGAAGAGAATAAAAAGAACAGCCACAAGATAAAACTTAATGTTAAAAAGTCCTCTTGCATCACCATAATACGTAACCCCACATTCAAACGTATCTTGAGGTTTCGATTTTTTCTTCGGGTTGATGAGGAAGGCAAGGGTCAAGATCAGAGCGGAGAAACCGACTCCGAGCAAAAGTTGTAGAAGGATTGGCGCAAAACTATCTGGTGCAGAACCCATGTATGAAAATGGTCTCACGACTAGGTTCGATTGTCAAGATGAGAATGATTTTCCCCTTTGTTTTCGTGTTAATTTCGATCGTTTGCAATTTTTACATCCAATTTGAGATAAATTCTCAATACCGGTCCCCCCAGAGACGCTGCAACTGTTCCTTTAAATTCTTTTCCATACCCTGATTTGTCGGTTCATAAAACTGAGGGATGTTAGGATAAAAATCGGTTGGGAAATAACGTTCTTTTAGGAAATGACCTGGAAAATCATGGGGGTATTGGTAATCTTTTCCTGCCCCTTCCTTCTTATGTGTGGCTGTGGGAGCATTTCGTAAGTGATTGGGAATTTGAAACTCTCGCTTCCTTTCCCGAACTAGTTGTAAGGCTTTATCTATTGCCAAATAACTTGCGTTAGATTTTGGTGCTGAGGCAAGAAAAGTGGCACATTGGCCCAGAGGAATCCTACCTTCCGGCATCCCCACTCGTTCCACGGCCTGCCAGGTGGCAATCGCAAGAGGAAGGGCATGGACACTAGCATTTCCCACATCTTCACTGGCAAAAATCACAAGCCTTCTTGCGATAAAAAGTGGGTCTTCCCCCCCTTCGATCATCAGCGCCAAATAAAAGAGTGCGGCATCGGGATCACTCCCACGAAGGGATTTGATAAAAGCAGAGATGATATCATAATGACTCTCACTGTTTTTATCATAAAAGATTACATTCTCACCTAAAATCTCAGCTAACTTAGATTCGTCGATATGTTCAGTGTCTTCTGTAAAACTTAAAATTCGTTCCAGATACCCGAGAAGTTTTCTTGCATCTCCCGAACTTCTACGGAAAAGCTCTTTTTTTAGGTCTTCTGAAAAATTTCCTTTATTGTTTAGTTTTGTAAGGCAAGTTTCAAAAATAGAATTTTCTTCTTCTTCGGATAAAGTGGTGAGTCGGTAGACAAGCATCCGAGAAAGGAGAGCCTTATTGACCCGAAAGCTAGGATTTTCTGTAGTTGCCGCAATTAATATAATCTCACCTTCCTCTACGGCGGAAAGAAGTGCATCTTGTTGGGAGGACGAAAAACGATGAATTTCATCTAAAAACAAAACAATGGTTCCCCTACGTTTGGCTTCATCCAAAACTTCTCGCACTTCTTTCACACCACTGGTCACACAACTTAAATAACGTTTTTCTAAACTCCAACCTTGTGTGAGAAGATGCGCCAAGGTAGTTTTACCAGTACCGGGTGGGCCGTAAAACAGAATGGAGGTGGGTTTGGTAATGGCTCTGAGTGATTGCACGACTTTCGCCTGTCCAACAAATTCTGACCAAGATTTGGGTCGCAAGGCATGGGCCAAAGGAACTTGTTTGTGTTGTGAAAAAAGCGAATCCAAGTTACTTTTTTTCCAATTCTTTTTTTACAGCCATATAACAATTGTATATGGTTTCGTTACAAACATCACAGCCGGAATTACAACAAATGAGAGATCTTTCCGAAACCTTTCCTTCAACCAAATTTTTTACAAATGCAGCGGTCCTATCAGGTAAAAAGAAAAATCGAGTCTTTTCTAGAATGACTTCATCAACTGTTTTAGGGAACAAACGGTCGTCTGACATTTATCCTCCTGTAATCCATCCAAGATACATGGCATAAAAATAAACTGTCACTCGAACAAATCGAAAAAGAGATCCAAGTAAAAATAGCGAATAACGCATCTTAAATGTTCCCACCGTATAAGCCATCCAAGAATAAGGAATAGGAGTCAGGGCACTTAAAACCACGGCACCAAACCCATATTTACGCAGATAAGGAAGGAGTTTATCCTCATAGTGTAAAACCATTTGTCTACCCAAATGAAACTTGGGGATGAGATACAATCCGATCAAGTATGCTAAGGATCCACCGAGGATACTCCCAAAGGACATGGAGAGAATCGTTTTTAAGGGATCCATTTCTCCTGTGATGGCAAGCATTAGAAAGGCATCGGGAGGAACAAAAGCTGGAAGACTATCAGAAAGAATCATTCCTACAAAAAGCCCTAAATACCCAAAAATACGAACAAAGTGTTCGCTAAATCCGAGTAGTTCCTTTCGAAAGAAAAAAGCAAGTCCAAATACAATCGCTAAAACAATCACAATTGAAAGGATGGTTTGAAAAATAAGACCACGAAGGTTGATGGAAGTTTCTTTTTCTTTTGTCATATATATGTGATCTATGGTATATTTACCATTTTTTGTCTGGAGTGTGATCCACTCTAATCTCCATTCTCTTTTCGGATTAAATTGCGATTGGTTCGGAGCCAATCTTCAATTTTAGTAACAGATTCTTTGATAAGAGCATCCAAACTGTTTTTTTCTTCCGAATTAAAATTTTGCAAAACAAAATCAGCCACTTCCATGCCACCTTTTTCTGGTTTGCCGACTCCAAACCGTAACCTGTGAAAATCTTGTGAACCAAGTTTTGCCACGATATCTTTTAGTCCGTTGTGACCAGCAGTTCCGCCACCAATTTTATTTTTTATCTTACCAAAAGGTAAATCAACTTCATCCTGAATCACTAAAATCCTGGAAGGAGGTATTTTATACAAATTGGCGAGAGTTTGCGTGGCTTTTCCTGAAAGATTCATAAACTCTAAAGGTTTCAAAAGATGGACTTTGTCCCCTTCTAAGCTATGTGTTGTCTCCATATACTTTTTGGAATCTTTAAAGGAAACACCAAAGCTACTAGCAAGTGCATCCAAAATCATAAAACCAATGTTATGGCGTGTATTTTTATATTTATCCCCGGGATTCCCGAGGCCCACAATGAGAAAATGAATCATACGTTCCCAAGTAAAATATGTAACAATCGTTCCGTGGCCTTAACAGCTGCCACTTGTTGGTCAGAGTCAATGCCAATGGTGCGAATGGGATGAGTTGCACCTTCAACTTTCCAGGTAATGACAGTTTCGACTAGAGCGTTGGTATTTCCTCCAGGAGGAATCCTTACTTCGTAGTCATAGAGTTTTGGGATTTGGATTTTTAATTCTTTTAAAATTTTACCAAGGGCATTCATAAACGCATCATACCCGCCGTCCCCTTCTCCCTTTGCTTCATAAAGTTTTCCTTGGAAATTCACCTTCACTTCGGCCTTTGGTTTGACCCCGATCCCACTAGTCACTGTACAAGTCTCAATACGAAAACTTGCTTCTAGATTTTCACCTGTAATATCGGAGATGATATAGGGAAGGTCTTCCTTGGTGACGGTTTTATTTTGGTCTCCCAGTTCAATCACCCTTTCCAAAACTTTTTTTTCAATTTCAGGGGAAAGAACCATACCCAGCTGTTTTAAATTTTCTGTAATACTTGCTTTACCAGCTAACTTTCCTAATGCGTAAACTCTAGATCTACCAAACCGTTCCGGCAAAATGGGATTGGCATACAAATTTCCTTTTTTATCACCATCAGCATGAACACCTGCGGTTTGAGTGAAAACATCCTCGCCAACGATGGGTCGGTTATCAGAAATACGTTTCCCTGAAAAAACTGCCACAAGCCTTGAGGCGTTGGTGATTTCTTTTTCCACAATAGAAGTTTTAAATTTTGTTTTATCATGGATAGCAGTGACGACAGCCTCTAAAGGAGAATTACCAGCACGTTCTCCGAGACCATTGACTGCCACATGGAGCCCACGAACTCCGGCACTCACAGCTTCTAAACAGTTCGCAACTGCTAAATCATAATCATTATGTCCATGGAATTCAAACCACAAATCCGGGAACTCTTTTACGAGATCGGTAATGGCTGTTCGAACTTCCAAAGGAGACAGAACTCCAAGAGTATCTGCCAAATAAAATTTTCTAACAGGGAACTTTGATACAACACGTAAATATTCTAATACGTAATCTCGAGAATGGATGTATCCATTTGACCAGTCTTCCAAATAAACGTTTACAGCGATACCGGAAGCAGCGGCGAATTCGACTGTTTTCTGGATGTCAAAAAAATGTTCTGACGGGGTCCTTCGAAGTTGATTCGTTAGGTGATTAAGCGAACCCTTTGTGAGAAGATTCAAAACCCGAACCCCTGTTCCCTTCATCCATTCGACAGTTTTATCAAAATCAACGAATCCTAATATCTCGATTCGATCGTGCAAACCTTCTGATTTTGCCCATTCCACAATTTTTTTGACTGCTTCGAATTCACCTGGTGAGACACGAGCACTGGCAATTTCCACTCGATTGGCCTTCAGATCCATTAACAGGTGTTTTGTGATATTTAGCTTCTGTTGCCAAGAAAATGAGACACCGTTTGTTTGTTCCCCATCTCGTAATGTGACGTCGAGGATTTCTATACTAGAGTTTGGTTCGGTCATGATTTCAATCGGTTGATGTATTCTTTGGAGGGGGCAAGAATTTCCACAATCGTCGCGCCCGGGTTTGACCGAAACATCGGATCGGTCTCCACTAGTTTCAGAAAACCGCAAGACTCTACGTAGTCAATCGCCATTCGCCGAAGAATTCCTTCCCCGATCCCGTGCAAAATTTCGACATAGGTCTCCCCATCCATAAAGGCATCATGGAGTTCCCGTTCTAGTTTGATACGAGCTTCTTCAAATCGGAGTTTGCGGATGTAGATGGTACGCACCTTACGTCCAGAAAAATGGACTTAGGTCAAATTGCAACAGAAACGAACTGCATCGAGTAATTCCCTGGTATTCCAAGGTTTGGAAAAAATGGCATACGTTTTTGCTTCTTCTTTCACTCGGTTGATGGCTTCTCGGTCGGCATGACCTGAGATTAATATCGATTTGATATGTGGGTATTTTTGATGAACCTGAATGAGAAATTCATCCCCTCGCATTCCTGGCATGAGCCAATCGGAGAGAATGAGAATGACTTCTACTCCAGAACTACAAAGGTCATCGATCACTTCCATGGCCTCTTCCGGGTTTTGTGCCGTTTCGTATGTAAAACCACCACCAATTTCCCGTTTTAGTTCTTGTACGAGGGAAAGGAGAAGGATCGGCTCATCATCTACGCATAGGATTGCGTTTTTTTCAGTTTGTAGCTGCGTAATATTCAATCTCTTTCCCCTTCGATTACCTTTGGTAAGTACACCCTAAACTCAGTCCCTTGCTCATCTGACGAAAATTCAATTGTACCTTTCATTTTTTCTACGATTTGTTTACAAATGTCAAGCCCAAGCCCAATGCCTTCGCCATGTTTTTTTGTAGTAAAAAAAGGTAAAAAAATCTTATCACGAATCTCCGGGGCAATGCCTTTGCCGGAATCTTGAATGGATGTGATGACCATATCCTCATTCGAAAAAACAGAGATGGTTAATTTTCCACGATATTCCATTGCTTGTAAAGCATTGTTAATGATATTGATCCACACTTGATTCAGTTTGTCTCTTTCCGCCAAACAATAATCAGTTGTTTTATATAATTTTGTAACTTCTACATCATTTTTAATCTTTGTTTGGTATAAAGTAAGTATAGAATCTAATTCAGTTGGGATATGAACATTATGAAAATTCGTTTCTGTTTCTAATCGATCTGTATAAAGATAATGTTTGAGGGCATTGACTACATGGGAGGCTTTCTCAGTTGCTGTTTGAATTACGTAAGCCAAACGATACAAACTCCCCAAAATCAAAACATTTTGCAAAATGATCCCTGACTTAGGTCTTTTTAAAACTTTTAAGATTGGTTCGTCCAGCTGAAGAATTCCAAGTGAAGTCAGATCTTCCATGACTTCTTCTGGATTTTCTATTTGATGAGAATTTAATATTCCGATTCTTTCCTTTTTTTCTGTACGATTGAGTAACCCGGCATGGCGAGCCCCAAAAGAAACACCTAAATTCAAAAAAAAACGGAAGTCTTCTTTTTCGGTGACATCCAAGGACTCTAAAAAATCAGGAAGACTTGCTATATCATTTTTTAAAATTTCTGACATAGAATGAACACTGGAGGTGATCGCACCGAGAGGAGTGTTTAGTTCATGAGTGATCCCTGCAGCAAATTGCCCAAGAGCTGCCAATTTTTCACTCTGTAAAAGTTGCGTTTGTGTTTTATGTAAATCGATTAAGATTTTTTCTTTTGTTTCGATCATCTCGAGTAAGCTGCGGTTGCTTTCGATCAGAGCCTCCGTTCTTTGGACAATTTTTTCTTCCAAATTGGAATTGGTTTCCATGACCAATCGTTGGCTTTCCTCCACTCGTTCAAAACTTTGTCTAAGCTCCGAAGACATAAACCGAAAAGCCTCAGAAAGATCTTTTAGCTCGGCAATCATACTTTCACCCACTGGATAATTCCAATCTCCCTTTGCTAACGATTTTGATGCATTGGCAAAGGAAAGAACAGGTCTTGTTACAAATTCGGAAATGACTGCCGCCAAAATTAAACTTAGTAAAATTGCCCAGGCAAATACCATCGCCGATTTACTATTTCCAGTAAACACTCCGCTTAAATAAAATGAATATGGAAATAAAGTGATAAGATATGTTTTTTCTTTGAGCTTTGGGTGTGAATAAATCGTAACCATCGCATTCCAGTTTTCACGAGAAAGCGGCTTTTTTGTCACAATGGCAAAACTGAAACGTTTTTCAGAAGCACTGATTTCGTTTTCTAATTTCTTAAGTTCAACTCTTACAACTTCCAATACCCTGGATTTATTTGTTTCCGAAGAAAGTGAAGCCAAAGGATTCAAATGTGCATCTAGTAAAAACACCTTACCTTGCGCATTCACCTTCGAATCATCCAGAACTTCCACAAGTTTACTTTGTTCGTATTGTTTTCCAGGTGTGTTGGGAATCTCAGAGAAATAACGATCCAAACTTAAATTGATATTTTTTGACCACTGCCGGTGAAGAACCTCAACCATTTGGAATGCAGCTTGTTCTGCATTTTTTAAGGTAACGTAAGAAGTTATTCCAACAAGAATAAGCACCAAACAAACAAAAGGTGTCACGATGAATAATTGTAATGAAATTCCTGTTTTTAAATCTGATTCTTTGTCGGAAATTTTTTGTCCGTTTGGTCCAGAAGTCCAAATCCAAGGTGGATCGGACAAAGTGACTTCTTTGACTTGCCCCGGAACTTCTGCCCAAAAAAAGCCCAATCTTCTGACTATCGGAAATGTAACTAACATAACCAAAGGAGCCAAAATCCAAGTGATCCCCGTGGTAAATAAAAGTGCAGAACTAACTGTGTGGTAGGAAATTTCAGAGCCAAATTGTTCCGAACATAAATACCCCCACAAGAATGGTTCGAGGGATAAAAAAAGTAGAACAAATAAAAAATAATAAACCCAGACTCTCACCTTACGAAAATTAGGTGACTTTCCAATCATTTGATAGGACAACCAAAAGATAGTTGGGTTGATAAAATATCCCGGCAACCAGTCCCATAAAAATTCTGGTGGGACACCTTCAATTAAGTCAGAGAGTCCATAAGCAAATGGAACTGCAAGAAGGGCAGGATATCCAAAAAAGTTCAAACAAAGGAATACGGAAAGATCCTTGAGACTTTCCAGTGTTTGGGCTCCAGGGATTAAAACGATGGAACTTCCCAAATAACCAGTCAGGAAGATAGATACAAAGGTAATGACAAACCAATAGAAACTGGTTAAATTCCAATTCCAAACTTCTCGAGAAATCCGAAAGGTTTTTCCATTCCGAAAGGTAAAACCAGCAAAAGCAAATATAGAAATAATAGAACCTAATAAAAAAGAAAACCGCCCCCAAACCTCAAGGATTGGCAAAGGGATATTCGCGATTACATGTTCGATCCAAACAATGATCTCGAGCATAGCCCGTGAATCGTATCGAATTATGAATCTAAGTAAAGCAAAAACTTTTTTACTTTCGAGGCGAGAGACGATGGAAATTCAGCATCCAGACTCGAAAAAGTAACCCACTTACTTTCGACACCGAATTTCTTTGCCAATTTTTCGATTTCTCCCCTCAATTCCCAATGATAGGCCAAAACGGAAAAATCCAACTTATGGTGGGTGATTGTGTGTTTGAATTTACCGATCGGCCTCGGGTCTTTTATGATTTCTTTCAGAGCAAGAAAAAAAGCAGTTGGGGCATATGTTTCTTCCGGGATATCTCCGACCATTCCATAGGGAAGATGGAACATATCTTTCAAAAACCGCATTTTGGGTTCACGAACTAATAAAATCTGCTTTTGGTTCAACAGAACTATAATTTCTGAAAAAAGTTGGATTTGTTTTTTCTCTTTTTTTCTGAGCGGGATTTCGTCCGTTTTTTGTTGGATTCTTGCAAAACAAAATTCCTTTAGTGGGCATAATAAACATTTCGGTGATTCTGGCAAACATAAGGTGGCTCCTAATTCCATCAATGCTTGGTTATGATCACCAGGATGGTCTAAATTTAAAAAGAGATCCGCTTTCTCTTGTAATTCACGATCAGCTTTGGGTCCTAAAATATTTTCTGAGTAACCATAATAGCGAGACAAAACCCGTTTTACATTTCCATCTAACACTGCTAAGGGTAAATCATAGGCAATAGAAAGAATGGCCCTTGCTGTATAATTTCCAATTCCAGGGAGTTTTAAAACAGAATTCAGATCTTTTGGAAAAGACCCGTTATAATTTTGGACAAGAAAGATTGCTGCTTTTCTCAAATTCCTGGCCCGACTATAGTATCCAAGTCCTTTCCAAAAAGCCAAAACTTCCTCTTCCTCTGCTGAAGCCAATGATTCTGGATTTGGGAATCGTTTGATAAAAGATTCGTACAAAGGTAACATCGCATTAACGCGAGTTTGCTGAAGCATTACTTCGGAAATCCAGATAGGGTATGCTTGTTTTTTCTTTCGAAAGGGCAAGTCCCTTTTGTGGATTTGATACCAATCGAATAATTTTTTCTGAGGATTCAAATTTCTGAATCTTGAATGCTATAACGGAGGAAGGTATTACAACTTCCTTCTTCTGTATATCTAACAAGATCATAGTCCAAACGAGTGGATCGGAAGAATTTGGAATGTGCTAATCTTTCTCGTATTTCCTGACGGATATGGTCTCTAGCTTCTTGGCGTTTATCATAATAAGCTGGTGACAGGATTTCACTTTTGTAGGACAAACTTCCCTCGCGGTAGATCGCCACAGTGACCTGCACCCGGTATTTTCGCTGTAAACCTTGTTTTACTTCCGTATTCATCGTATCAAAAAGCCCGGCATTCTTCCTAAATAGATTTTCGGTCCAGGGAGGTTGGAAATTGAAACCCACAGATTTTTTTCATACTGCTTGCCCAAAATTTCGAATTTAATTTTCTAGATAATGAGAACATAAGATTCAAATGAGCACCAAATATAACGAATCGCCATTTTTTTATAAACGACGTCCCACCCGGGAAGTAATGGTGGGTGGTGTAGGAATTGGTGGGAAAAACCCAATCCGCATCCAATCCATGATTACATCTAACACAAGAGATACGGAAGCAAGTATCAAACAAATTTCTGATTTGGAAAAAGCTGGATCAGAAATTGTTCGCCTAACAGTACCTAGCCAAGCAGACGCAGACAATTTACCAAATATACGCAAGAGAATGAAAGAACTAGGACTAAAAGTTCCTTTGGTGGCAGACATTCATTTTACGCCCCAAGTTGCATTAAAATGTGTAGAATGGGTTGAAAAAGTAAGAATCAATCCAGGCAATTTTGCTGACAAAAAAAAATTTGAAATCATCGAATATACGGATAAAGATTACAACGAAGAGTTAGAAAGAATTGAAGAGGTGTTTACACCTTTAGTCCTTCGCGCCAAAGAGCTGGGTGTGGCTATGCGAATAGGAACTAACCACGGGAGTCTTTCTGATCGCATTATGAACCGGTTTGGAGATACTCCACTCGGAATGGTAGAATCTGCATTGGAATTTATCCGAATAGCAGAAAGAAACTCTTATCGAGACATCGTAGTTTCCATGAAAGCTTCAAATCCGCAAGTGATGATCCAAGCTTATCGTATGTTGGTTTCTCGATTTTACGATTTAGGAATGGACTACCCTCTTCATCTGGGTGTGACGGAAGCGGGTGATGGAAAGGATGGAAGGATCAAATCTTCGATCGGAATAGGAAGTTTATTGGAAGATGGACTTGGTGATACCATTCGTGTATCACTTACAGAAGATGCCATCCATGAAATCCCTGTGGCGAAAGAATTGGTAAGAAAATATAACGAATTTTTCTATCAATCTAAGAATCGTTCAGGATTCTCCGATTCAAAATCAGAATCACAATTCAAAGGAAACGAAAAAATTTATTCCGAATTTCGTGATCCATTCCAATATTCAAGATTCTATTCCAAAGAATTGACATTTGGGGAAACCAAAATTGGAGACAACTCACCTGTTCGTATTGAAACATGTTTTCCATTTTTTGGATCGGAATCAGCAGAAGAAGTTCTCCATCTAATCCAAAGAGGCTCTAAATCCGGTCGAATCCCTGAACTCATTCATTTTAAAATCAATTCAGAAATGGACCTAATCTCTCTTGGAACTAGCGTTAAACGAGGTTCTTTTCCACTCCCAGTTTCAGTGGAACTCTCCAAAGAATTAACTTATCAATATGATAGTTTAGCGGAAGATATCTATCGATTTCAAAAGTGGGTCATCAATCCTAGTTTGTTCTTTCAAGAATCAGAAGAGTCATGGGAAGATCTTTTGGATTTTGTCACTCGTTTTGCGAAAGATAAACGAAGTGTTGAGTGGAACATTGAATCACAAAACATTCATTTAACAGAAAAAATTGTAAAGGAATCTAAAAAACGAAAGATTGAAAATCTTCTCTTTTCTGTAAAAAATGGAGACCTCATAACGGTCAGAAAATTGTCTTACCAATTAAGGGAATCCGACTACCCCATCGTTCTTGTTCATCACTCTGAAGACAAGGATGAACTTTTATATGAATCTTCTATTCATGTCGGTGGAAGTTTGTTGGATGGAATTGGTGACGTCGTTCGTTTGTCTTACGGCGATGGAGAACCAGAAGAATCTCTTCATTTGAGTTTTGATATTTTACAAGCGACGAGACTTCGACTCACCAAAACGGAATACATTTCTTGCCCTTCTTGCGGGCGAACGATGTTCGATTTACAGTCCACAACGGCAATGATCAAACAAAAAACAGGACATTTGAAAGGTGTAAAAATTGCTGTGATGGGTTGCATTGTCAACGGTCCAGGAGAGATGGCCGATGCTGACTTTGGATATGTTGGTGCTGGAATCGGTAAGGTTCATCTCTACAAAGGGAAAGAAATTGTAAAAAAAGGAGTCTCCGAAACAGAAGCTGCAGACCTACTCATTGACCTCATTCGCGAAAACGGAATGTGGAATGATCCGGAATAAAAAGTAGTTCCCCTCTTTATACGTATATGAACCATTTCCACCGTGGAAGAAAAAGAAACCAAAGAGATCCTGACTAGGATTCAATCGATGGAGAGGGAACTTTCTTCTTTAAAAGAAAGAGTTATTTCCCTCTCTCAAACCCAAACTGTTAAAGAATCTCTCCGGACTACCCAGGAACCAGTTCCGACTCTAGTCCACCAAACGGATGTTCCATTAAACGAAGGTCCAAATTGGTTCATCCAATGGATTGGAGAAAACTTATTCGTAAAACTAGGGGTGTTTTCTTTACTTCTTGCATCCATCTGGTTTTTCTATTTAGCTATTGAAGAGTATTGGATCAATGAATCGGTGCGAATTTGGATTGGACTATTTTTGGCCATCCCAGTATTAATTTACGGATTCAAAGTTCGAAATTCAAGGCCCTATCTTTCCCCTAGCCTTATGGGTCTTGGAATTGCGGTTTTGTTTTCTGCATACTATTCTGGTTATTTGTGGTATGATTTGTATTCTACCGAAACTTGTTTTGTTGGTTTATTAATCCTCAGCTTAACAACAGTAGCAGTCGCTCATTCACAAAAAAGTGAAGTGTTATTTGGATTTGCTTCTTTTGGTGCATTTTTAGTACCCTTACTATTGTCCACAGGACAAAACTCCTATCCGTTTTTATTCACTTATTTACTCCTCTGGAATGTTTTATTCTTTTGGGTAAGAAAAGATACAAATTGGAAAGTAATTCCACTTCTTCTACTTGGCGCAAATCACCTAATCTTTGTTGGCTGGGCAAATGAAAATCTAGTAGATGCTAAGCCGTTTTTTCCGATTGTTTTCCAGCTGGGTGTTTTCCTTTTATTTCTTTTACGAGAATTTCAGACTTTAGAAACAACCAAATCAAAGGAACCCATTCTCACAATCACAGCAATTGGATTAACGTTGGGACTTGGATTTGTTCAGTCTTTTTGGGTATTTTCCGTTTTTTATCCAACGGCAAAACCATTTTTGCTCACGTTATTACTCATTCTATTTTACGGGCTCTATGAGCGATCCATCAGAAAAACCGTTTTAAGTTTAGATAAGAAAAAATTGTATGATGTCATTGGATTATTTGGTCTTCCATTCATTGTAAGCCTAATCGTAATAGGAACCTCAGGAAAACTTTTAGCATTTAGTCTCATCAGTTTTGCTTTTCTTGTGACAATTGCATCAACCTATTCAAAACAACTTTATATGTATTGGGCTGCCTTTCCAGTTTGGTTTTTTGCTTTGTTCTATATTTTTGCTTTCACCTATCGTTCACAAAACGAAATCCCCTTCTTAAATGGCCGATTTTTAGTATTTGCGACAGGTTCAGTTTATTTAGTTCTTTCTTATCTCTATAGCAGAAAGTTCTCCGACTTTTCCAAACTCTTATTATACGCCGCCTATCCTTATTGGTTACTTGGCACATTTGTTGAAATATATCTTGGATTTCCAGAAGAGAAAAAATTATTCCTCTACACACTCAGTTTGATCGTGTATGGGTTGATTGCTTTATCATCAGGATTCCTAAAAAAAATCCAATCTCTCAAATATGTTGGATTTGGCTCTTTATCATTAGTCATCATAAAATTTTATTTATATGATTTTTGGAATTTAAGCTTAGGTTACCGCATTCTTGCAGGATTATTCTTAGGTTTAACTCTAATTGCAACAGGAACTTTATACAATCACTTCAAAAAGGAAACAAAATGAAACTTCAATACTTAATTTCCATTCTATTCGTTATTTCAACTACAACACAGGTTATGAGTAGGCCTCTTGCCGTACAAAACTTCAAATATAAAAAAGATGTAAAAATTTCGGGTAACCTTTCCCCAAACGGCATTGTAAAACTAATGTTAGATGAAGATATTTACAAACATTCTTTTTACGGAGATTTAAGAATCACTTACAACGGAGATATTATTCCATACCGTATCCAAAATGCTGAAGAAATCGCAAAAAACACGGAAAAAGTAAAACCTGAACTCCTATTTTCCAAAAAAGATGAAATGGAAATCTATGTATTGGAACTTCCAAAACTACCAGAGGGAATGAATTACACAAAACTATCAGTTTCCAGTGCATATGATTACGAAACCTCCATTACTTTAAAGTTAGGTGATAATCCCGACCAATTTTTGGACTCAAAAACTGTTTTTCTTTATAAATATGGAAACAAGTCTTCAGGTGAAATTGATTTAAGTGGAACAAAACATCGTTTTTTAAGACTCGAAGCGGAACCAGGTTCCGATTTAAAATTTCCAAATGCAACCCGGGCAAAACAAAACAAAAACTTATACTGGGAAAAATCACACTCGGTCACAAGCCCGGTGCTCGCAGAAAATCATTGTAAGTTTTTATTTCCAAACGAATCTCAATCTGCATTCCAAATTTTAAAATTAGAATTTGAAGAAACCAATTGGGAACGCAGAATCACAGTTCGCGGCAAAATAAACAAAAAAGAATGGGATACTGTATTTGAAGGAACAGTGAGCCATAACAAAGAAGAAGGAGTTTTTACTGAAATTCCACTATCCAGAACCATTAATTCTGAATTCGAAATTGAAGTTTATGATGGAGAAAATGAAACTCTCCACCTAACAAATGCGGTTACTGTACAGCCATTAGAAGAAATTTATTTTTTTGCCAACCAAGAAGGGACAAAAGAAGGTTATTCACTCTACTATGGAAACCCTTACCAATGGCCGGCGGAATTTGATCCCTATTCTTATCCATCAGAAGATGAAATGAATAACAACGAACCAAAATTAGCAAATCTTCTCAGTGAATCAGAAAACCCGGATTTTGGATTTAGCATTTTATACCCTCCCCTTTCCGGATACATTGCATCTGGATTCTTTTACATAGGAGTTGCTACTTTGTTGTACTTGTTATTTTTGATTTTAAAATCAAAAAGGTCAATTTTATTGGAAACTGAATGAAACCAAAACGGGCCTGCAAAGTTTTCCTTTGCGGGTCCATTTTCCACGAAAAGTCAAAAGCCAACCAATTTTTAATGTTTCAATCGATTCTTTAATTCCCAAGATTCCAAAATAGGATTCATCATTTGAAACCAAAGTGGAGGAATCAAAGCAACAAGAATCATTAACTCATACCCAAATGGCAATTGAGGAGCCTCTTCAAAATGGCGAAGGACTTGGTATCTTCTACCAGCATTTGCATGATGGTCCGAATGTCTTTGTAAATGAAATAAAAATGCATTGGAGACAAAATAATTTTGATTCCATGAATGAATTGGCAGCACTTTTTCAAATTTACCAGGACCTAATTCTTTTCGATTTAAACCATAATGTTCAATGTAATTAGTTAGTTCCAAAAGTGAAAATGCAATCAATGATTGTAGTAGTAAAAATCCAAGAATATCCCAACGAATTACGTTAAGAGAATATAAAGAACCAAATCCGATCATCGAAGTGAGAAATAGAACTGTAATCACAAAATACCAAATCATCTCATTTCGATAATGAAAGGAGACAAGACCCAACTTTTTTAAACGTTTTGATTCTAATTCCCAAGCTGATTGATAAGCACCTATTACCGTCTGAGGATAAAACCGATAGAAAGATTGATTCTTTTTTGAGGATGCTGGATCATTTGGAGTCGAAACATTCGTATGGTGGCCGCGGTTGTGTTCAATATAAAAGTGCATATAACAAACAGTCATATAAATCACCTTTGCCAGAAATTGTTCATAACGAGTATTTTTATGACCTAGTTCATGCCCAACGGTGATTCCAATTCCTCCCGTCACAATCCCAACTGAAATTGCAAATAAAAAAAACTCAACTGCAGTATGTGGATACACTGCGATTCTATATACCGACCAAACCACAAAAGCTAGTTGAACGTAAGCCCAACTTTGAGTTAAATATCGAAAATAAGAATCATTTTGTAATTTAAGAAAATTTGTTTCTTCAGGATTAGAAAGATCTTTTCCCCAAATAAAATCTAACAATGGTAAAATGACAAATACAGTGACTGGAACGATCAAATAAGAAACACCACCCACTTCTTCTGCAAGAACAACTAAAATTGGCAAAATATAACAAAGTAAAAAACTAAGTCTTTTAGTGAGTGTCATAAATCTATCTCCTTATTCTTTGCTTTGAAACAATACCATGAGGTTCCCCAAACCTTCAAAAAGTTCCGGCCAGTTAGTTTCTTCTGTTGCGTTATTTTTTAAAAATAACGCTCCCAAAAAAAACGACAGAAATGCCTTTCCACTATTTGTTTGTGCATCGGTTGGAAAGAATCGATCCAAAGCCGTTCGATACGAAGTAAATGAATCTTCCACTAGTTGCATAAGTTCACTCGATTCACTTAAGTGACGCTTAACATCTACTGCGAGTAACATTAGGTTAGTAAAATGCACTTCGCGTTTAGCAACAAAAGCCATAATGTCGGCAAGACCTGTGTGACTTTCTGAAAGTTCAGTAATCTCTTTTTCATCTATCGCAACGAGTTGTTTTACCATGGACTCAAAGAGAATCTCTTTCGTTGGGAAGTAATGGTAAAGAGTTCCAGTGGAAACTCCTAGTTCCTTTGATAATTCACGCATCGAAACAGAGGAGACCCCTTTTGTGACAAAAATGGGCATACACTTAGTCAAAAGTTCAACTCGGTAAAGATCGTGATCGACTATCTTAGGCATAAAAGTGAGATCCTTTTATATCGAACGATTGTTCTATATAAATACTTTTACCATACTTTGTCCATCTTTTTTTCTCAATTCCTTCGGATTTCCACAGTTTGCGAATGTATTTCATTTAGTTTCGGTCCTTCCAAGAGCCAAACGACAACAAAGTCAGATTTTAGGCGGAATACTAACAAGTAAGAAGCAGTAAAAAGAAAGTTCAAGCGAGAAACCGAAGCCAAAATACAATGCAAGAGGTATTCTGGATCTAACCGTGCAGATGAGAGCCAAAACTTGGCCAACAGGAATGGGCGGTATTTTGCTAGAATTCCCTGGGACATGGGGATCCCAATAGTTAATTGGCTAAATTTCGAAACTGACTTTCGACTGAAATCGGCGTTCTTTTGTGAGTGATTGGAAAAAGTAACTAACTTACCTTTTGCACCCACTTGCTTTTTTACCCAGCTAGAGAAAAGAACAGTCCAATACAAAGAAACTCGCTGTAGGAACCGAAGCAAATGAAACAAATTACCAGATTCATCCTCTACCCCCTTTTTTTTCTTTTTGTTGGATGCACAGGAACAAGACCGAATCATTTGGGAATCAAAACTGACAAACTAACCAATTGTCCAGCGACACCCAATTGTATCACTAGTTTTGCCGATCCTACGGACACAGTACACTATAGAAGCCCAATCACTTACAAAAAACCTTTAGTAGAAGCTTATAAAATTCTAAAAGATCGTATCGAACAATCTCCAAGGACCAAAATCATCCAAGAAAATTCAAATTACATTTATACTGAATTTACATCTCTTATCATGCGATATGTGGACGATGTGGAATTCTATTTTGACGATAAAAATAAACTCCTTCACTTTCGGTCAGCATCCAGATTAGGGAAATCAGATTTAGGTGTGAACCGAAAACGAATAGAGTTATTGCTAAAGGATTTGGATATCTAACAAAAACATTCGTTAGAAAATCCAAATCCATATTAGTTTTAATTATTTTTGTGTTTTGCGTGAATTTCTTGAAGGGAATTCACAGAGAAACCTTTATCTTTCATTTCCACCAAACCATGAATTAACGCTTTTGCTGCTTGTGCTGTTGTCAAACATGGAACTTTGTATTTAATCGCTGCTTGTCGAATCGTAAAAGCATTTTCACGTGTAACTCTTGATAAAGGAGTATTAATGATCAGATGAATTTTCTTTTCTTTAATATAATCAATCACATTCGGAAAATAACCATCATAGATTTTGTTTATTTTGCTAGAAAGAATTCCATTATCAGAAAGAAACTTATGTGTTCCTTCCGTTGCGATGATATTATATCCTAAGTTAGATAAAGATCGAACTGATTCTAACAACTCTTTCTTAGTTTTATCATTGATGGTCACAAAAACAGTTCCATGTTTAGGAGGTTCCTCACCCGCCATAATCTGGGCTTTCACAAAGGCTTCGCCTTTGGTAGTAGCAACCCCCATTACTTCCCCAGTCGATCTCATCTCAGGACCTAAGATAGTATCAACGCCAGGAAATTTACTAAATGGCAAGACTGCCTCTTTAACAGTAATCATCGGTGCAGAAAATCGTTTTCCCAACTTAAACGACGCCAATGACTCACCTAACATTAATCGAACGGCAATTTTTACAATAGGGATACCAATTGATTTCGCAACAAAAGGAACTGTTCGTGATGCACGAGGATTTACTTCGAGAACATAAAGAGTTTCTTCTTTAATTGCATATTGAACATTGATTAAACCTTTTACATTTAACTCCAAAGCCAAACGATAAGTTGCTTCTTCAATTTCCTGTAACATACGTTGAGAAATGGACTGCGGAGGTAACACACAAGCAGAATCACCCGAGTGGATTCCTGCTTCTTCAATATGTTCCATTATCCCAGCAATGAATACATCTTTACCATCACAAAGGGCATCGACATCCACTTCAATTGCATCCTGTAAAAAGGAATCTACAAGAAGCGGTCTATCTTCCGATACCTCTTCGGCTTCTTCCATATATTTATCTAGTTCCAATTCTTCGTTAACAATCAGCATGGCCCTTCCACCCAAAACATACGATGGTCTAACAAGAACCGGATAACCAATTTTTCTTGCAATCTCTCTTGCTTTCTCTTTAGATGCTGCAATTCCGTTGTCAGGAGATTTTAGATTTAATTTTTCTAAAACTTCAGCAAACCGTTTACGATCTTCTGCCCTATCAATGGAATCAGGACTTGTTCCCATAATGGGAACTCCTCTTTTCTCAAGTGATTTTGCCAATTTGAGAGGTGTTTGACCACCTAACTGAACAATCACTCCATCCGGTTTTTCTTTTTTGAAAATCGCCATTACATCTTCAAGACTCAATGGTTCAAAATACAACCTGTCGGAAGTATCATAATCAGTGGAAACTGTTTCTGGGTTGGAGTTTACCATTATCGACTCTACACCAGCCTCTTGCAATGAGAAGGAAGCATGGCAACAACAATAATCAAACTCAATTCCTTGACCGATTCTGTTTGGGCCACCACCAAGGATCATCACTTTCTTTTTGGAAGTGACATCAGCTTCATCCTCTTCGTCATAAGAAGAATACATATAAGGTGTGAATGCTTCGAATTCACCAGCACAGGTATCGATCCTCTTATACACTGGCTGGATATTTTTCTCTTCTAAATATTTTTCAATGGCCTCTTCTTCTTCTCGAAGGGTTTTTTCTACTTTTGCCTTTGTGATTTCAATCGCGGCACCGCTTCGAACTTGCGCAAGTATTTGTTCCTCTTTAGAAAGAAAAGCAAGTTGGCGGTTAGAGAAACCAGATTTCTTCATTTCTTCAATGATGACTTTTCCTTCTTTGCGGAATTTATTTTCTAACTGGTATAACTCTTCAAATTGATAAAGAAACCATGGATCAATTTTACAAATATCAAAAATTTCTTCGACACTCATCCCAAAATCAAATGCCATTTTCACATAGAAAATACGTTTGTCGGTCGGTCTTTTTACCTTTGCTGTTAACCAAGTTTTTCTTTCTTCTTTCGGAACAGACTCCCATTCCAAAAGTTCTTTTAAATAACCATCACTTCCAAAACCAAAACGATCAGTCTCGAGTGACCTGAGTGCTTTTTGAAAACTTTCTTTGAAATTACGGCCGATGGCCATCGCCTCTCCAACTGCTTTCATCTGAACACCTAACGTTGGATCTGAACCAGGGAATTTTTCGAATGCAAACCTAGGAATTTTTGTAACAACATAATCAATCGATGGCTCAAAACTAGCCGGTGTTACACGAGTAATATCATTTCGAATTTCATCTAAGGTAAAACCGATGGAAAGAAGTGCTGCTATTTTTGCGATAGGAAATCCTGTAGCCTTCGATGCCAAAGCAGAAGATCGTGAAACTCGTGGGTTCATCTCAATCACGATGACATCCCCGTTTTCTGGATTTACGGCAAACTGGATATTGGAACCACCTGTTTCTACTCCAATTTCTCGAATGATATCAATTGACATGTCACGGAGTTTTTGGTATTCCCGGTCACTCAATGTTTGTTGAGGGGCAACCGTAATAGAGTCACCAGTATGAACACCCATTGGATCCAAATTTTCAATTGAACAAATAATGACCACATTGTCTGCGAGATCTCGCATGACTTCTAACTCAAATTCTTTCCATCCCATTACAGACTCTTCAACTAACACTTGCGAGATGGGAGACGCAGAAAGTCCCTTTTGTGTTATCTCATCAAACTCGGCTTCATCATAACAAGTACCTCCACCAGTTCCACCAAGTGTAAATGCTGGTCGAATGATGATTGGAAAGCCAATCACATCTTTTGCTTTCCTTGCGGCTTCCATGTCGGAAACCATAAAAGATTTCGCTACACGAATTCCCAGTTTTTCCATTGCGAGTTTAAATAGTTCTCTATCTTCTGCTTTTCGAATGGCATCAACCTTTGCACCAATAAGTTCTACATTGTATTTTTCTAATACTCCTTCACGATGAAGAGCTAATGCCAAATTGAGAGCAGTCTGTCCACCTACGGTTGGTAAAATGGCGTCTGGTTTCTCCTTTTTGATGATTTTTTCCAATACAGGAACCGTGAGTGGTTCAATGTATGTTGCATCGGCGAGATCAGGATCCGTCATAATTGTGGCAGGATTAGAATTTACGAGGATCACTCGTATCCCTTTTTCCCTAAGTGCTTTCGTTGCTTGTGTTCCAGAGTAGTCAAATTCACATGCCTGCCCGATGACGATAGGTCCGGATCCGATGATCAAAATTGATTTTAAGTCGTTACGTTGCGGCATAGTTTCCTCTTTTTTTTCCTATTTAATTTTCATTGATATCAGATAAAGAACTTGGTATTAAATACTCTCCTGCGAGAGATGCATCTTCCCACTTTACCACCATTTGGTACAACATGTCTTTCATTTTTACAGCCATCGGGTGATTAGGATAAAGATTCTTGGTATTATAAGGATCTTTTTTTCGATCATAGAATTCAAAAAGCACACCTTGGCGTGTGGGAATATAAATAAGTTTGTAATCAGAATTTTGTATAGATCTGTGTTTTGAAAACGCAATAGTTTCTCTATACATTGGATCAGTGATCATAATTTGATAATCTTCTTCTGGGATCACTTGGTGCAAGGAAAGGATATTCGGATATGGGATTCGTTGTTTCTGAAAGAAATGGTCCCCTGTATCGGAAAACCAAATTCCTGTTTCCGCATAAACCATTCGATCCTCTCCCCAATTGGATTTTCCAAGGATTGGCAACAAGGATTTTCCAGGAAACTCTTGTTTGGTGGAGATTCTAAAATAATCCATTATAGTTGGATAGATATCAACACTCGAGGTAATTCCGAAAAATTGATGGCCAGACTTTTCCTGACTTGTTGATTTAGGAAATTTTATGATTAGAGGAATATGAGTCACTGCTTCCCCACGTAAATGTTCCCCATGTCCTTGTCCATGTACATCTTCATACAATGCTTCTCCGTGGTCTGCAGTCAGTATGATGATTGATTCATCATAGATTCCTTTTTCTTTTAATTCGGAAATGATATCACCAAACTCTGAATCAAAAGCAAAAACGGCACTATCGAATAATCCACGAATCTGCTTTGTTTCTTCTTCATTCGGAGTGGCAGAGTTAGTTGGATCTACAAATTTTAAGTATTTATACTTACCATAATAGTTTGGATCGGTAAAAGTTTTATAATAAGGATAAGCCGGAGTATAAGGAAAATGAATCACACTTGAAAAGTAAGTTACTGAAAATGTTTGATCTCCTTCTCGATTTAATATCGATCGGAATCGATCCAAAATACGACTCCCATCTCCCCATGTGGACAACCCGTCCATTTCTTCCAAATACATCCCACCAGCAAACCAAGATCCAGTGAGAAAAGGCATAAGAAATAATTGGGATTCGGCAGTTCGTTGTACTGTCATAATGCGAGCATTGAAGTTCGGAGCAAGTACCTCATCAAACCCAAAGTTGGCTCGAGGAAAAATATCAGCAGCAAAACTTCCTATCGCATAACTTCGATAGCCGATCTCTCTTAACTTTTGTTGAATTGTAGAAAAAGTGGGAGATCCAATCCTTTGTTTTTCCTCTGGAGAGGGAAACATATCACGAACTTTATGGCTCATCGCATATTGTCCGGTTAATAAATCCGCCCAACTTGGAAAGGTACGGGGAATCGTGGTATGATGGTCATGAAAGACAAAACCTTCATTAGCAAATGAATCGATGTTTGGTGTAATGCTTTTCCCTGCGAGTTTAAGCCCAATTTTGTCATAACGAAGGGAGTCTGCCGCAATAATAAAAACGGGTGGTTTCCCTTTTGCTTCTAAGCGAGTTAATCCTTCAATTCTCGTCCAAATGTTTGGAACCAAATAAAGAAAAAGGAAGAATAGGAAAAGGAATCCATAAGATTTAATGTGAATCCTTTGGTAATGTTTGCCTTGCCAAAAAAGAATCACAAAATAAAGAATTCCTACCATATAATAACCAGATGTATGTATGAGTCCCAAAACTAATACATGCAATATGGCAAAAAAACTTTCTTTGTTTTTATGAAGGTAAATCTGTCGCAAGAGAACAAAAACAAATCCTAAAATAAGTATTCCCAATACAAAACTAAAGTAAGTAGGACTTGTGTGATCCGTGAGAAAATATAGAAACGGAGCAAAGGAAGGATACCTGAAGAAAAAGAACTCACCATATATTTGTGGAAAACTTACCATAGAATGGAACAAGGCAAAACTTTCAATGAAGACTACCCAAGCGGATAATACATACCAAGAGACATCGGAACGTTTTAGAAAATGGTAAGTTAGATAAACAAGAGAAAAAAGTGTTAGATGTAAAAAGAATGAAACTGAAAAAACTTTGAACGTGGTAGAAAGATATACCCCAAAAAAAGCACCTAAATACTGTTTAAGGAAGTCTCCAACGTCCACTCCCATAATGGTAAAACTAGTATTAAAGATTAGAAAAAATAGATAAAAAAAAACGGTAAACCAAAAGGCAATTTTTAAGATTCGGATGGGGAAAAGAGGGGCTTGGTTCGGACCCATTAGAGTCATAATTCCAAGTCCTCTTTATCCGTAAACTTTTCCTAGTCCAGATTTTCCGAAATCCTCACAGTTTCATTCGGCCACTCCGCATGAGTCTCCGGCGAATACATTGCCTCCACCCGAGTGGCAGGCATTTGAAAAGTCCCCGCATGGTTCAATCGGAAGCTATGCTCTAGGGTATGCGTTCCTTTGGGCAAATATTCAAAATACGCTCTGTACTGAGAAAGGGTCTTCTCTTCAAAACTCAAATAATAAGAGGAATCCCCCGGTTTTCCATCTTGGTCGATGATCGACTCACGACCGAACCCACGACCCAGAGGTAAGGATCCTGGTGGGATCGGATCTTCCACCACCACCCAGGTTTTATCAGAATCGGCTTGGATTTCGATTTTGACCCGAATTGTATCTCCTTTTGATAGAACTCCTGGTTTTGCCACTTGCAAAGGTTCCCATGTTCGTTTCAAACGATAACCACTAGAGATGGGGGCTTTCAAAGGTAAGATGGATTTTACAGACCATTCTACCCATGGTTTTCCTTTTCCATCGTAACTGACAGATACAGATTCAGGATTTGTTCCAATGCCCTGGGAAACCGTTTGTTTTCCGTTAGGTTCTAAGCTAAATGACTCTTTTGCCGATTGGATGGTTAACTTTCCACCCGACACTTTTTCTGATTCCAATAGTTTGCTCACACGATCAAAAACCAAAATGGAATATGCATTCCCAAGCGTTGTATCGTAACTCCCTCGTTTTTGCATTTTAACAAAGGCTTTGATAAGACGTGGCATATCTTTTTTATAACTTGGTTCTGAGAATGACCATAATAAAAGTTTAGCCATTGTATAATCACGGCTTCCCAAAATCCACCAAGGATTGGTGAAACCAGAATCTGCAACGATTAGTTCCGATCCTTGGATATTAAGTCGTGATCGTAATGTACTTGTCAGACGAGATTTAACAGAGCTATCGCCTCCATTTACTCTTCCCCAAATCTCTGATAGATCAATGAGAGAGGCAGTTGGTAAAAATTCAATTCCTTCAAAGATTGGTCTTACTTGTTCCCATTCATAAGTTTGGTATCTGGTCAATGCTTCCCAAACAATGATCTTTCGCACAATGGAATCAGCCCCAAATTTGTATCTCTCACCTTTCACACGCCCTTCTAAATACCCTTGTAAACCAGTAATCATCCTAGCCAAAGTTTCTTCTGGAATTTTTTTGTTTGCCAATTGCGCTGATGTTAATACATAGGCCGTCAAAATTTCACTTCCATATTCCATACGAGCAAAGTATTTCACGAGTCCATCGTAATCTAAAAAGGAATTCAAATCAGAGAATACATCATTCCACATAGATTCGGATTTGAGGCCAATGGCTTTTGAAACACGCTGTTCCATACAATAGTAAGGATAGTTTTGAAAATAAGTTTGGATCCCAGAAAGACTAGTCAAAATTGTTGGCGAAGCCTTCCAGACCATTTTACCAGAGTTTGGTTGTGATCCTTCTGGAACTTGGACAGATTCCTTGATTGGTGTTTCATACAAAAAAAGACCGGCTTGGTAAACCCTTTCTTTGTCCACTGGTAGAACGGCTTGTTCCACAGATAATTGGTCAAGGACTGTTCCATTAGGTGAAGAAACTTCCAGATGGAACTTACGTTTGGTGGTATTTTCTGGAACAGTTAAATCCCAAAATATACCTTTGGTCTCTCCTGAACCCAAGATCGCAGATTTGGTTTCCAAATCTTCTTTTGATTCCACTCCATTTTTTAAATCTGTAACGGACAAACGCAATCGAAGTTGTTCCTTACTTTCCCCCGCATTACGAAGAGTCACTTCATGACGGAGAGAGTCACCTAACCGAACAACAGGTGGTATTCCGGAAAAAGATTGGATTTTTTGTGTGGTTTGGATTTTGGCCATTCCTGTTCCGAACTCTTTTACCCCCGATGACGCAACGGCGACAATTCGAAAACTAGTGAGGGAATCATTTAATGGAAAACTAAATTTTAGTTTTCCATCCTTACCCACAATGGCCTTTCCCTTCCAATATACTAAAGTTTCAAAAAGAGAACGAGTGGATTGTTTTCCACCACCTCCTCCTTCTGGTTTTGCTTTGAGTCCAAAATGACGTTTTCCTATGATCTGAGACTGTGCCGTAGAAGTTCCCACTGAATGAGGCCTAGTCCCCATCATCACATCCAATAAATTCCAAGTAGGATTTGGTGAAAGTTCAAGGAGTGCTTCATCCACCACCGCAAGTGTAACCTCAGTGGATTCGGTCGGAACTTTTCCTTCCGCCGTTTTGATTTCTAATTCTACGTTAGCCGTTTCTCTGACTTGGTATAGTTTTTTCTCTGGATTTACCGATACGGACAAAGTGTACGGTTTTGATCCCACCTTTACCATGGTTAGACCCAAACGGTAACCTGGCTTTGCTAAATCCACAAGCCCTGTCGGTTTGGGATCGCCCACCCTCCCCCTAACAAGTAATACAGAGACAAAAATATTTGGAGCATATTCTTTTTTGACCGGAATCGAAACTACAGGATCTTTCCCAGAAACTTGCGTCACAAAATAATCAAGAACCCCTTCTCTTTCTAAACTCACAAGGGCAGTTGCTTCTCGGAAGGGAGAACGAATTTGGACTTTAAGAGTTTCACCAGAATCAACCGAACGTTTTTCAGGCAAAATGTCCATACGATTGTGATCGCTGACATCGAACCAAGCTTCTTGTTTTGAACTCACCCAAACACTATATCCAGAATTGGTAATATTTCCGTTTGTATCTTTGGTTTCTGCAAGAAATACAATATCACCCACAGAAGGAGATTTTCCTTCACAGATGAGAATTCCCTTAGAATCGGTTTTTCCTTCACAGAACTCTCCAAGTTTGGTTACTTCCTCATAATGTTCGTAAGCATAAAATCCACCAACAAGACGTTTGCGATTGGAATAAAATTCTCTTTTGTAAGCAGTGACTTTTATTTTTTGTGAAGGAATAATTTTATCTTTTGAATCCAATGCAACTAACTGTAGCTTAATGTGATCTTCTGTAAATAACCAACCATCTGGCAAAATTCCAAGATGCACTTCCGAAGGAGAGACAGGGAAACTTCTGGATACGGTTTGGATTTCTCCCGACGGATCCGCATATTCCATTTCTACTTGGAATTTTCCATAACCAGGAATTGGTTTTAAACCGCTAAAGGTATACTGTAAAAATCCTTTTTCATCTGTTTTTAACGCAGTGGATAAAACAGCTGGTTTTGTTTCTTCTACCTCTTCTTCTTCATAACCACTTACTTTCCATTTTCCTTCTTTCAAAGTTTCGGGTGAAAAAGAAAATGCAGAGTATTCTTCTTTGGGAGAATAAAAACTTGGAACCAATTGCGAACGTATTTTCACAGGGAAGTTAGATGCTCCACCTCCTGAAAGATATTCTAATCCAAATAAAACTTTAGACTCCTTTGGAGATATTAACTCCTGTTTGTCGCCAGAAAGTTGTATATTCCCTTTGACCACAGGGAGACGGAACTCCTCCACTCGAAACTGAGCAATTGTTTCCCCATAACTCGAATCCTCATTAGAATAAGGATAATAAATAATGTACATTCCATGTTTTGCTGTTTTGGGAATTTTGAATTCTGATTCTGCTTGCCCAGGAAAAGACCAAACTAGTGGCAAGGGATAAGACTCACCTGAACCTTCATGTTTGATGATAACCTGTTCCGGGTTGTCTTTAGGATCTGCTGCGGTGAGTCCCTTATTTCCAAATCCACGACGAACATGCTTTAGGTGAACCGTTTCCCCCTTTTTAAATAAGGTCCGATCAAGGACAATGGATTTAATTTCCTTGGAATGACCCGTTGTGACACTAGGTAACTGGTACCGCCAACTTTCAATCCCCTTATCCCAAGTGCTTGAGGTAAAACTGATATCATCATTTTTTTGAACAAAGATGGTCAAACCTGAACCTAACTCATGATAGCCACAATAAGGAACCTCTTGGAAATTTAAATTTCCAAAGAGCATGGTTCCGTCTTTGCCTGTGATTCCTGCTCCTCGGAGGTTTCCCTTACAATCTAGGATTTTAATTTGTACACCGGCTTCCGGTAGACCCTGATCCAAATTTGTCACCCAAACAAGACTAGTATCCTTTCCCCATTTAAAATGTGCCGAAAGGTTTGTCACAAGAGTTGCACTCGAGACATACATCTTTCCCTTTTTTTCAAGAAGATTATTCCCGAGAACATCACTGGCTAGTTCGACCACATAAAAACCAGGAGTTTCCAATGGAATGCCCACGACTTCCATCGGTTTTTTTCCATTGGGTTTCGGAAGTGTGAAAGAGGAGATACCAGCATTTGTCGGTGGATTTTGGAAAACAGATTGTTCTCTTTCTCTAGTTGATAATACTTGAAACCATTTTTGGATTTCTAAAATATCCATTGTTTTTTGGGTTTTTCCACCAACACCAAGAGAGATTGATTTCAAAGGTAAATTTGCTTCTAAATTTCTGAGAGTGACAGGTAACGCAGGTTTGGCTTTTGATTCTAAAATTCCAAACTTGGCACTAAACTTTGCAAGAGGTGGGAACTCATCTGTTTTAAACTTCAAAGGAAACGATGCTTGGTTTGATAAACTTCTGTTTGCATCATCCTCAAGCTCGGGCAAACGAATTTCAAATTCGGTATTCTCTGGAAAAGGTCCAGGAAAACTTACCCATTCATAAAACTCATTTCCTTTCTCCCCAAATGGAGACATTGGAAATTCTTTGCCATCTTTTGAAACAAGTTTAATTTTTTGTAAACTAGATCTAGATACCGCCGAACTAAAAGAAAGCGAGACAGGAAGAATGGGAATACAATCTGCTTTAGCATTGACTCTCTCACAACTAAACCGAACAGAAAATACAGGCCTTACCGTAAAAGAGAGAACTTCTTCTTCACGGATTTCACCACCCCATACAGACTTGGTTCCCTTACCGAGCACTAATTGGATTTGTTTATCCGGTAAAAATGTTTGTTTCGATTTTAAAAGAACTGTTTCTTCTTTGTCTGGATCTCCAGTGGATTTTAAAATTGATTTTCTCTCTGAACCAGTGATGAGAACGATCGGAATTCGATTTCCTAATTCCTCTGATCGAAAGTATACATATTTTTGAAAAGAACTCATATCCGGTTTTGCATCCAAATGCAAAACAAAAATTTGATCTTCTGTGATAGAAGATCCTTGGTAAGGCGAAGAGTATTGAACGGAAGGTCCTCCCGTATGGAAAGAAAATTTGCGTTCCCCTTGGACCGTTTCTCCATTTAAAGTTTTTGTTCCGTCCTTTAGTTGGAAGGAACATTCCACTCCGCCAGGAAGTTCTTTTTCATATTCATAAACCCAGGTAGTGGAATCCAAAAATCGGCCAGTCCCTGGTAATGGACAGTTGATTTGGAAGATGTCAACCTTGGGTCGGATGTCACCGAGTGCGACCATGGGTTTAGTAAAGCGAACCGTCACCTGTTTGGGCTGTTTGACAAACCCGCTCGGAGTGAAAAGTTCTATTGAAGCTGGTTGGCTTTGGCTGAAATCAGCCTGAACCAAACCTATGAATAGGAGAAAAAGGACAGGGTAACGAAACCGAAAGAACATGGAGAGAATTTAGGAAAATGAACCGGTTTGGAAAGAAAAAAAAGAAAATCAGGGATACTAACCCCTCCCTGCGGGTATCATAAGGAGAAACATCTATGAACAAATTTTAGACCCGAAAGGAGTAAAAAAGGTTCGGTTTTTAAATAAAAATCCTTAAAAAGCCTTAACCGCCAGCAGATCTAAAAATACATCGAAAATGCGACGACAAAGAAATCCTCTTTTTTCGAGGTCTGTTTGTCTCGATAAGCAAATACAGAATCTGCGGATCTTCGGTAGACATATTCAAACCGAAGCAATCCAGGATCAAACTTAAGGATATCAAATGTGGTAGTATAACCGTTACTCATAAATCCATTCTGAGTTCCTGTATTCACCATCACTTGAAGAGGATCATAAAAACGTTCGATACGAAAACTCAATCTGTAACCTGGAGTGAGTTTGTAACTAAGCCAAACGGTTCCATGATACCACTGGCGAAATGCATTGGATGATGTCTCTTTATATTCTCCCAAACTTGGATCATAAACAGCTAACCATGGTTCGTAGACAAACCTTTGTTTTGCTTTTTGTGCCCCGATATCAAACTGCCCAACAAGACTTAATCTTTCAGAAACGATCCATTCTAAAATTGTGTTTTGATACAATCGAATTTGTTTTCTTTCATTATTTGGCGCTTCGTTTCCGGCAAACTGATTGAGTGTTAAAATAAAACTGGGACTAAATTTGTATTTTATCTGACTGCCGAAAGCTTTGTCTTTATTATTATCTGTAATATTTTGCCATCCATTAAGAATCTGCAATTGACCACTTAATTTTTCAGTAAACTTATGGGATAATCGAATTCCTGAAGAATAATAAGGCACATAATCGAGAGCAAATGCCCTCGTATAATTGACATTGTTTTGTGATACCCAAGACTCGTGCCCAATATTTCCAAAAAAAATACCCGCATCAAGCCATGTATCATTTCCGATTTTAAATCCCGTAAATGCTTCCTGGATGTTCTTGACAGAATTTTGGTTCGAATATTTTTCCGTTGTGGATTCTGCCGCATAATTTGCGTTTACTGATGTTCCCCATTGAAATGCAATGCGTCCCCGATAGTTTTTCTCTTCCACCTTTGCATCTATGTAGGCCAAATTTATATTAAACTCGCCGTTTCGCACACCTTGGGTCGTAAAATTTCGTTCTGTGTCTTTAGGAAGATTTCGATTGTATAGATAATAAGAATCAATAAATCCTCCAAAACGAATCGAACTTGGCAAACCAACAGATTTTGGATCCGAATCATTTTTCTTTGCATTTTCATCTGCTGGTTTTTCTTCAGCCGACAACGGGAAAAAAACTCCACCTAGAACTGACAAAGTTATGCAGAATACAATTCCAACAAAGCGAATTTGGCATTTGTTAAAGAAACAAAAAACATTTATTTGATACAACATGATAACTATAAATTACCATGTTTCAAAATTCCAAGCAATGGATCGTAGATTATGATTTAGGAATCAGTCTTAAGAATTCATTAAGATAAATAAAAGGAATGCAATACTGAGATTTATTAAATTCTTCATCAATGATGAACCCAACGATAACCAATTCCTGGTTCCGTAAGGAGCCAGAGTGGATTACTAGGTGAATCTTCGATTTTTTTTCGTAATTGAGTGATATGCACTCGAAGCGAATTCAATTCATTTAAAGCCTGATCTCCCCAGATTTTTTTAATTAAAACATCATGAGTGATCACTTTGCCGGAATTTTTGATAAGTAAGGTAAGGATTTGGAATTCGGTAGGTGTTAACCGAATCAGCGCACCATTCTTAATGACTTGGTAATTTACAAAATCCACCACCAAATTCCCACTTTCCCAATTGGCAGGTGTTTCTTCTGCAGGGAGCCTCCGAAGTGCTGTTCGAATCCTTGCCAATAGTTCTCCCATACTGAATGGTTTGGTAATGTAATCATCCGCACCAGCATCAAGCAGAACAATTTTATCGTCTTCCGAATTCATAACAGATAAAACAAGGAATGGAATCTCAGAGAAGGTTCTTACTTCTTTTATGACATCCAATCCACTTCCATCGGGAAGTTGTAAATCTAACAAAACTAACTTGGGAGAATTCAAAGCCACGGATTCAATCGCATCCTTTTTAGAGATCGCTTCGATGGTCGCATAACCTTTGGCTTCGAGTGCAATACGCAACATCTTTCGAATCGCGGCATCATCATCCACAAGAAGAATCAAATCTTTAGTCATATAAAATCTATTCCGTCATCCGCAAGGCAAGTCAATGAGAAAGCGAGCCCCTCCTTCCTTGCGGTTCATAGCTTCTATGGTTCCGCCATGTAACTCTACGATGGATTTAGAAATAGCAAGCCCAAGACCTGTGCCAATTTTTCCGGAAGATTCACCCCGGTAAAACTTTTGAAAAATACTGGAGGAATCTACCGGAAGACCATTGCCATTATCTTCCACAATCCACTGAAGACTGTTATCCTTTTTTTCCAAGGTAATCCAAATCGTGGAACCATTCGGCGTATACAAACAAGCATTATAGAGTAAGTTAAAAATAGCGTGTGAAAAAAGAACCCTGTCAAGTTCAATGGGCTCATCCAAATCATTAATAAGAATTTTTATCAGATGATTTAATTTATTTTTTCCTAAGTAGGATACCGAATCATAAATGATCTCTGAAGGGTGTACTTTTTCTTTTTTTAAAGTCAAATATCCTGATTCAATTCTACTAATATCGAGAAGATTTCCTAGAAGCAAATTGAGAACCAAGGAACTCTCTTGGATCTCCTCAACCAAATTTTTTCGCGCAGTTGGATCAGAATCAATCTCTGGATCCAATAATGCTGAAGCAGAACCTTGAATGGATGTTAGCGGGGTCTTTAATTCATGAGAGAGAGAATTAAAAACCAAATTGTATAATTTTTCTGATTCTTTTAATAGGAAATTTTTCCGGGAATCTTCAGAAAGTGTATCTCTATCAAGTGCTAAGGCAACTTGATTGGCGACTGTATTCAGAAGAATTTCCTGTTCCAAACTCGGCTCCGATAAAGATACAACGTTAATCACTCCAGAAATTCCCCCCGGCGAAACCAAGGGATAAAAAGTTACATTAGATAAAGATAAAGTTTCGGTGTATTTACCAGCAGGTTTTCCATTTTTAATCGTCCAGGTAGCCACTGCTAAATCTTTAGGATCCTCTATGGCTGGAACAAATTCTCCATTTTGATAAAAATGAAGTTTTACCGGAAAAGGGAATATCTTTTTAAAAAAGGTATCTCCGATTTTAATAATTTCTGAAGCAGAGGAAGTCTTTGATAAGTCATGAGTGAGTTCATATAAAATGGACAACTTCTCCTCTCTAGATCTTAGTTTTGTCTCATTTTTTTTAAGTTTTGCCGTCAAACCTCCGTTAATGAGAGCTATTAACATAAAAATCACAAACATCAATGCATCTTCTAATTTGGAAATATAAAATGTGTAAAGAGGAGGAATGAATAAAAAATTCCAAAAAGATGCTGAAAGGATGGCAGCAAGAAGCACTGGTCCTCTACTAAAGAACATTCCAAGAATAGCTACATAAAACAAATATAGAATCGAAATCGTCCAATATCCAATATAGGAATTCAAAACTTGATTACAGAATGTCACAAACGTAGTTAATGCGAATACCGAAAGATATTGCCTAATGCTAGAAGACGGAATTAATTTTTTATAAAAATCAAAATGAAATACATGATCCTCCCGAAATGGCACTATTATAATTTCAACATCTCTAAGAGATTTAATAATTTTTGTTGAAATGTTTTGATAAAACAAATCTAAAAATATATTTCTTTTTGAACCTCCTATTACTAAACGGTGGATTCGTTTTTCATTCACAGCGGAGACAATTCCAATCACAGGATCAGCCTCAAAAGAATGTACCACTTCTGCCCCGAGCTCTTTGGCAAAACGGATATGGGAACGAATGGACTGAGCCGATTCTGGACTATTATTTTCTTCGTTTTCAGAAAAGAATGCATACAATTCAGAATTTCTTTCTAAAGCCAATCTTTTCGCATTTCGGAGTAGGGTTTTCGAATTAGGACTTGCGGAAATGGCAACCATAATTCGTTCCCTTCCTTGGGGCATTCTCTTTTCAACATACTTCGCAGTATAAGATAAAGATAATTCCCGAAGATATGTTAAATTTTCTTTTCGAAAAAAGTTTTCTTTTGCTGAAATTACTTTTTCAGGAATGTATACCTTTCCCTCCGACAACCTTTTTAATAATTCATCAGGAATAATATCAATTAACACTAGTTCATCGGCTCTTTCCAAAATACTATCAGGAATGGTTTCTTTTACCGGACTTTGGATGATTTTTTCGATCGAATCAACTTGGCTTTCTAGATGTTGTACATTTACAGTTGACAAAACATGGATTCCTGCATCGAGTAAGGTAAAAATATCCTGATATCTTTTTTTATTGATCGAACCAGGAATATTTGTATGTGCTAATTCATCTACAAGTACATAACTAGGTCTTTCTTTCAGAATACTCTCTAAATCCATTTCCTCCCAAACTTTGCCACGATACTCGATTTTTTTAAGAGGAATCCAATTTAGACCTTCCATCAAAGCTTTTGTGTCTGATCTGCCATGACTTTCGACAATACCAATCCGTATATCTTCCCCTTCTTCTTTTAAATGATGGGCTTCCGTTAACATAGCATAGGTTTTTCCTACACCAGGAGACATCCCGAAATATACTTTCAGGATGCCTTTTTTCTTTGGCTCTTCTTGTTTGGCAAGAGATAGAAAATCTTCGGGACGTTTGCCTTCATTCATGGATCATTTGTTTCCATTCAAGATTTAGTTTCGTTACGTTCACTCTTTCTCGGCCGATAAACCCAAACAATGGATATTCCGTATATTTATGTACCAACTCATTGATAGTTTCTATTGGCATTTTTGTTTGTCGGCTAATCCATTTTGATTGCTCATAAGCGCAACGAGTAGAAATATGCGGATCGAGACCGGAAGCCGAAGCATACAAGAGTTCAGAACATTCTTCTTTGCTAATTCCCAAATTTTCCAAATCTTTTTCCCTCTCCTCTACCGTTGTTCTTAAATCCAAACTGGATGGACTCAAATTGGAAGCACCACTCGGTATTGTGCCAAAACTTACGGCACTTGGGCGATACCGAAATAAAAAGGGCGAATTAAGCGCCTGAGAAAAAAGTTCAGAACCGACAATTTTATCGTTCATTCTCACCAAACTCCCTCCCGCTTGTGAAGGAAAAATACTTTGAGCGATACCTGTAACAGCTAACGGATACAAAAAACCCAATATAACTAAGGACAAAAAAAAGAACCGGATTGTAATTTCCAACTGATTGGATGTTTCCTTCGATTTCATAAATAACCTCCAGATAAAACTAAGTCAATGAGTTTGATTCCAAAAAAAGGGAAGATCATCCCACCTCCACCATAGATAAGAAAATTTCGAAGTAAGGCGGCATCGGGAGATTTAGGCATATACTTTACTCCACGTAAGGAAAGGGGTATGAGTAGAGGAATCACAAGAGCATTGAATATCACTGCAGACAGAATGGCATTGTCTGGACTTGAAAGCTGCATAATGTTTAACGGTGCCAATGGCAAAAATAACGCCGGTAAAATGGCGAAGTATTTTGCAATATCGTTAGCGATACTAAAAGTGGTGAGAGCACCCCTTGTCATAAGGAGTTGTTTCCCAATTTCAACAATCTCGATGAGTTTACTTGGGTTACTGTCCAGATCAATCATATTCCCAGCTTCTCTCGCAGTTTGGGTCCCTGTATTCATTGCCACACCCACATCAGACTGAGCCAGAGCCGGAGCGTCATTGGTTCCATCGCCGATCATTGCCACCAAATATCCGTTAGCTTGTTCTTCCCGAATCCTTTTTAATTTTGCTTCTGGTGTTGCTTCGGCAATAAAATCATCTACTCCTGCCTCAGCTGCAATTGCCGCCGCTGTTAGTGGGTTGTCACCGGTGATCATTACTGTGCGAATTCCCATCCTACGCAGAGTCGCAAAACGTTCTTTGAGTCCACCCTTAACAATATCCTTCAACTCTATGATACCCAGAAGCTCATTTCCCTCTGAAACTAATATCGGAGTACTCCCCTTTCTTGCGATATCATCTGAAACCATTTGCATCGTTTTTGGAATAGTTCCTCCCAAAGACTCAATATGTTTTCTAATCGCATCAAATGCACCCTTTCTTATATTACGAATTTGTTTTCCATTTTCAGAAATTTCAACACCGCTCATTCTAGTCGATGCAGAAAACGGAATCCAATGAACATCTAACGATTTTAAATTTCTTTCTCTTATCGCATACTTTTGTTTTGCGAGAACGACAATCGATCTTCCTTCTGGTGTTTCATCCGAAAGTGAAGAAAGCTGGGCTGCATCGGCTAATTGCTCTTCCGTAACCCCATGAGATGGATAGAACCGATGAGCTTCTCTGTTTCCTAGAGTGATGGTTCCAGTTTTGTCTAGTAACAAAACATGAATATCACCTGCTGCCTCCACGGCCTTTCCACTTTTGGCAATCACATTGCATCGAATCAGTCTTTCCATCCCTGAAATTCCTATCGCACTTAAAAGAGCGGCGATCGTAGTAGGAATCAAACAAACAAAGAGTGCCAGCCAAACGGAAAAAGAGAAATTCCAATTCTCACCCATCTGATTTCCAACAAAGCTTGCAATGGGAACAAGTGAGACTACACCCAGAAAAAAAAGGATAGTCAGAGCAAAGAGAACAATTCCTAAAGCAATTTCATTAGGAGTCTTTTGTCTTGTGGCCCCTTCAATCATCGCGATCATTTTATCGATGAAACTTTCTCCTGGTTTGGAAGTGATTCGAATGTAGAGATGGTCAGAAATCACTCTTGTACCACCAGTGACAGCAGACCGGTCTCCACCACTTTCCCGAATGACAGGTGCCGACTCTCCTGTAACCGCAGACTCATCCACACTGGCAATTCCCAAAACAACTTCTCCGTCACCGGGAATGGAATCTCCAGCGTTCACAAGAACAATGTCATTGATTTTTAGATCAGTGGAAGGAACTTCTATATAGTTTTTGCTCCCGACCGTATCCACTTTTTTAGATAATGTTGAGGATCTAGTCTTACGTAAACTATCAGCACGAGCCTTACCTCGCCCTTCAGCTACACTCTCTGCGAAGTTTGCAAAAAATAAAGTAAGGATTAACCAAAAAAATATTGGTAGTTCACTTTGAAATGAAGTTCCTGATACCAAGTAATAAATTATTTGTAAAAAAAGAATGAGTGTTCCCACCCAAACGGTAGCCATCACTGGATTCGAAAATGCATTTTTAGGAGAAAACTTTTGTAAAGCAGTCCAAAAAGAAATGCGAAGAAGTTCTTTCGATATTAAATTTTGAGTATTCACCATAATCGCCTCTTAAAAAAATAATCCTTTTCCAACTAATAGATGCTCAAGTATTGGACCAAGTGCTAAAACTGGGAAAAAAGAAAGTCCGCAAACAATGAGTAAGACACTAAATGTCAAAACACCAAATAAGACGGTATCTAATCTAAAGTTTCCTTCTGACGATAAAGTTGTAACCTTCCCACCTAAACTACCTGAAACCAACACGACAGCATAGATCACGCTAAAACGACCAATTAACATGGATAAACCGAGAGATAAATTTCCCCACAAATTATCAGCACCAAACCCAGCAAAGGCAGAACCGTTGTTTCCAGCAGCAGAACTGTATGCATAAAGTATCTGAGATAAAGCATGTGGGCCTTTTGCAGAATAACCCGATTCCAAAAAGATAGTGACCATAGTTCCAATCAAAATACAAGCTGTTGGTGCCAAGATTCCAAAAAGGGTCCATTTGATTTCGTAACTCCCGATCTTTTTACCAAAATATTCAGGGGTTCGGCCGGTCATGAGTCCTGACAAAAATACAGTGAGAATTAGAAATAAAACCATCCCATACATTCCCGTCCCCACACCGCCAAAGATGATTTCACCTAACATCATCTGAAAAATTGCAATCCCACCTGCCAGTGGCGAGTAACTATCATGCATGGAATTTACCGATCCGTTGGATGCGGCAGTTGTGGATGACATCCAAAGAGTAGATTCGGTCAAAGTAAACCGAGTTTCTTTGCCTTCCCAAAAACCGGAATGGTTCCATTCGGAATAAAAAATACCAACAAAACCTAAAATAAAAAAAACCAACATCACAAAGAACACAACCCAAGCATGGCGAAATGAGTTTGTGATTTTTCCGTATAAAAATACACAGGAAGCAGGCAAAAAGAGAATCGAAAACATTTGAATGAAGTTCGAAATAGGAGTTGGGTTTTCGAATGGATGTGCGCTATTCACACCAAAAAATCCTCCTCCATTCGTCCCAATTTGTTTGATTGATATTTGAGAAGCAGCAGGTCCGAAAGGAATGGTTTGGTTTTGTCCACCTAAGCCCACAATTCGCAAAGGGTCTAGAAAAGATTGTACAACACCTTGGCTCACAAGTAATATCGCAACGACAATGGAAATGGGAAGAAGGATATAAAAGGTAGAACGAAACAAGTCCAACCAAAAATTTCCAAACTTGGTTTCCTTAGAGGAAACAATTGATCGACTAACAAACATTAATACAGAAATTCCAACTCCAGCACTCAAAAAATTTTGCGGAGTGAGTCCCACCATTTGAGAAAAATAGCTAAGTTGACTTTCACCAGAATATGCCTGCCAATTGGTATTGGTAATAAAGGAAATGGTTGTATTCAATGCCAAATCCCAATTCATTCCCACCAGTTTTAACGGGTTCTTTGGGAGTAAGTTTTGGTATCTAAGGATTAAAAATAAAATTCCTGCTCCAAACAAATGGAAAGCTAACATACTTTTTAAATATTGTTTTGGTGTTTGGGAAGGTGGATCACCAGAAAATAAGAACCTTTGAAACAAAGGCTCTAGTGGCAATCGTTTCGCATTTAAAACGATCGCCATATAGTATCCGACAAAGGGAGAGAGAAGAACCAGTAACCCAACAAAAAAAGGGAAATAAAGTAACTCATTCATAGATTCATTCTCTCACGATTGAATCAAACCGTAAAGAGTCGTCTACTTAAGAGAAAAGAATCCGGGATTAAGAAAAGATTAAGATTCTTTTTCGCCCAAACCAGGGAAATAAACAATAACTGCCCAAACTAAGTTTAAAAACAAAAAGAACAAACAGGAATAAATTCCCTTGGTAAACATCTCTGCATCCAGCGGACCTCGCCAAACCAAAAAAAGAGACTCTTTTGCCAATGGCAACTCGGCCATATCCCATATGGGTTCCTTTAGAACAACTCCTCCTGAAAACAATCCGGAAAGGTTACACTGAATTTCTTCTTTCGAATAACAAAGAGCATATAATGGAGGTTTGATTTCTTTACCAGAAATAGATCGAATTCGTTTGTAATGGAATCGAATGACCGGCCCGTAAACGGCACCTCCCGATCTTCGCCGAACAAGTAACGGGGAACGAAACTCGCCCTTTTCTACATCATCCAAATAAAAATCTCTTAAAAATAAATAACGATATCCAATATTTTCGAAAACTTCTTCAGGAAGAACATCTCCCTTGGCAGTCATTCCTAAACCATATCCAATAGAATCTCCCAAAAACAAAAGTGAATTCCCGCCAGCAAGTAAGGATAAAAAAACAGCCAGTAGGATCTTTAGGCCAGTGCGTTTGGATAAAATAATTCCCAAAAATAAAATTGGCAAAAATAAAACCAACAATGCCCAAACAGAAATAGAAAGTGGAAAAAAAGCACCTAACGGAAGCAACAAAAAACCAAAACCAAAAATAAAGCAAAGTCCGGTCCAAAAAATATAAAACAATGGTGCGGGTTGGCCGTTTGGTTCCGGTTTTTTTCTGTTTTGATTTTCAACAAAACCAACAAACATTCCTCACTCCTTTACAACAAACGTACTTCGTATGGTTTGCCAATAGAGTTCAGCTGTTTCCTTTTCTCGTTTGGGATAAGACAAGGAAAGAAAATAACCACGAGGTGCGTTATAAAGATAATACTCTTTCATTTCCATTGCAACTGAATTTCCGATTTCATCCACCTCGGTCCATTCACTCAAATACTCGGATTGGTTTTCTGTTCTTTTAAATCCTAATTTTCTAATTTGAGTCGGGGAGAGGGAACGCATTGAGTCCCAAAAACGGAAATAGTTTTTTGTATCTCGTAAAGGCCTTGTTTTATCAAAACTAGAACCAATGGAGAGAACAATTTTCGGGCGATTTTTCTTTTTTTTGCCAGATGTTTGGAGAATGAAAGCCTCCTCCCATTCCGTTTGGCCTTCAGGTAAATAATTAGAAAGAAACTGAACAAAACGTACCATTCGATAAATTGAATCTCTATTTTCTCCGTAAATCCCTAATCGGTCTCCAAAAAGGCCCTCATAACGTAGCTTAGATGGAAAACGGATACGGTATCGAAATGACTCCGACTCTAATACCAAATCTTCTAGTTTTTTTGATTCTCCCACATAACATCCATAAGGATCACTCACTAAATCAAGAGGAATGGTTTGATCCGACCATTCATTGGCCGCACGATTGGTTATTTCATTGGAACGAACAAGCCAACTAGGAAAAAAACCCGGTTCTTTTTCTTGTTTCAAACGATAACAAAGATGAATTCCCTTTCCTAAAAAAACGGCTTCTTTTTCCTTTCGAACCTCATATAAAGCTTCCAATTCTTTAGCTGCAATATCGGCTTCCTCTGCTACTGGAAATTCTTTATAATATTCGTCATCAATGAGGAAGCGAATTTTTCCTGCGGGAGTGACTAAATAGTTTCGTCCTAGTAAATCTTTTTTTTTGACTGTTCCTTGTTTGTTTTTGAATTCAGATAGAAAACGATGAAAACTCCGGTTCTCCTCCTCTTCCGCATCAGGAATCCAAGGCTTTTGCAACAATGGATCTACAATGATATTTTGAGTTGTTTGGGCACCTAACGATAAAACTTGAAGTGATAGGAATAAAATTAAAAATCCTAATTTTACATTCAATTCAGATAATAGAAGAGAGTATTTCTCCCTTATCATGTTTAAACCTGAAATTTAGATTGGATGAAACTCAGTGCCATGGAAAAAATCTTGGAAAAATCTCTTTTATGACCTTCATCGTTCACTCGGGACAAAATTCCTTTTAATAGAGTTTGTACTTGTGTATAATTAGGAACTTCAAAAAAAGCCTTTTGGATATGAGGCCAAGCCATTTTCACCATCTGCATAAACTCAGGACTTCCTTTTTTGAATTCCTGGATCATTCGGTCCAATGTTAGTTTAACGACTTGGAAGTTTTTGATTTTTTTAACAATGCCACTTAAAACGTCTCGGCTCAAATCGGATTTTGAACTCATCATTTGGAAAAGTGAGTTCCAATCCACAGCTTCATTTTTTTGTTCCTTTAAAACTTGAGTGCGAAGTGAAACCACTGCCTTTTCAAATTCAGAAAGACCTCGTAGCCAATTTTGATATCCCACTTGGTCCGACTTCGTTTGAAAATTAGTTATGGTTTGGACTATATCCATAAATTCTTTCACACCAAAAGCATCTAACTTTGCTTTATTGGGATCAACCGGAATGACTGGCTCTGGTTCTTCAAAATCAACATCAATGTCTTGTGAAAAATCAAGAGATTCCTCTGCACTGGAAGAAGCAGAGGAGGAAGATGAGTCAGATTCTTCAAAATCTAAATCTTCAATTTCGTATTCTTCTGATGAATTGGATTGCTGGTTGGATTGGTTTGTTTCTTGGACTGGATTGTCTTTGGGATCGGGACCGATTCTTACTTCTAAGAGTTCTCCCGTCAATGTATCGCCAAAAGTTTCCACAATTTCCAAAAGAATGGATTTGTCTTTTTCTGGAATGAGAGATTGTTTTTTGGCAACAGGTGTTGGAGGCGCATTCGCAATTGCTAATGCATCAGTCAAAGAAACAGGTTCTTTCTCCGATTCGGCACTTGCTGGCATCGAAAGTGCTGCTTTGGCCGACTCCGCCATCAGGCCTTTGGGTTCAATGATCTCACCAGTAATAGGGTTTTCAAGAACCATCAGAATCCCTTTTTGAGCGAAAACAAAATCTTTGGGATGAGTGACCTGGAGTCGTTCGACAATTTCTTCCGCTACAGATGAAAAACTGGGAGCTGGCGCATTCGTCAGTTTGTCCAATTCCTGTGCTTTTAGTTTTTCTTGTACTTTATTTAGAACTTCGATAAAATTTGTGTTGAGGTATGCGGAAACCTCATTTTGTGGAACACCTAACATCGTGGCAAACTGAGGGAGGTGTTCAAAAAACTGATCCGTCTTTTTGATGTTCCCTGTCATATAGGATTTGATTTGTTTAGCCACTTCTTCTACTTTGGCCGGGTCCATTTTACGAGCTTTGAGTAGTTTTTTGAAAATGTCGATATGGGCGTGGAAATAGGATAAAAACTCCCCGTAAGCGGTGAATTCGAACTCTCCGTGCGCTTTTTTTTCTAAAACCTTTTTAGGACCGTCTGACATATAGGATCTCATCCAATGCATAGGAAAAGTCACAAGGGTCAAGATTTTTACGAACCGATTGACGAAATGCAGGGAGAACGGAGTTTAGGAATATGAATCGTTTGTTTGTTTTGGTTGTATTGTGTTTTGTCATGATCTTCTCTACATCTTGTCAAAAGAGAGAAGACAAAACGGTGGAAAGGAACTTGATGACTTTCCTTGTTACATGCACTGGCGGAAGTTTAGAAGCTTGTAATGCCGGTTGTGCAGGTAAATACCCTGATGTCACAGGAGACAATTACCCAGCAGCTTCTGCTTGTTTTACTGCTTGTTCCACCAACTGCAATCTGTCCACAACCCTTCTTTTGCTAACCAATAAGTAGAAAGTTTCGCTTCATCTAAGTTCCGTACACAAGGAAACTCGCGGCCACAATGCCTGCAGTTTCTGTACGGAGAACCCCACCGGGAAGGGTGAGTCTAGGAATTTGGTTTTCTTCCATCCAACTCTCTTCATCAACATGAAATCCTCCTTCAGGCCCAACCACCGGAATTTTTCCAATGAGTTGCTTCACTGTAAAAATTTCTGACCTATGTGGGTGCAACACCACCAAACTTTCCTTATGTGACTCCATCCATTCTTTCGCAGGTTCTATGGAAAGAGAAAGTAATTCGGATTGCCTAGATTGAGCGGCGGCTTCTTTTACAATTTTTTCGGCACGTTCCAAATTGAACTCTTTGCGAATGGAATGACGAAACACTAAAAATACAACTGCATCAAGGCCAATCTCTGTTACCTTCTGTAAAAAGAAATCAAAGCGGTTTCCTTTGGGAAGGGCAATCGCAATGGTTTTGCGTTCCATTTTTTGAGAAATCTGAGTTTCGCTTAGAAACTTCAATTCTTTGGAAAGGGGAGAAAACTGATAGTTATACAAGCCACCGATCCCATCTCGAATTTGGATAACGGCCTCGTCCTTACTGAGTCTCAAAGCACGAAGGTGGGCCAACTCATCTTTCGATAAAACTATGAATGGTTTTGGTATAAATCCAGTTCGAAAAAGGATAAGAGCTGGATCTAACAAAGATTTAACGACTTAAATTATCAACTGCAAACAAAGAAGCATCAGGGTTCACTGATTTATCCACTTCTTGGATTTCCCAAACCGTAATGCTACCTGTGTTCAAATCTAACATCTCGAGGCGAGATGCTTTTTGAATTTCTTCTACCTTTCCCGAAACTTCCTTCACCTTCACGGGACCATACTTCAAGTTCAATGTTTTGAATAAAATTCCATCCCGATCGTGAAAGTCGACACGGTAAGGTTTGAGATCTTTTTTCCCTATCAGTAACACTAACTTTTTATAAAAATATGGTAAGATAGGTTTTAGAGAAACTCGGTAATAAACTTCTCCACCGATTTCCAAATCCGTATTCACTAAAGGGTTATAATTGGCCTGATAAGAGTATCCTGAAAGATCAACGTAAAAAAAACCAGTGCCCATCAGAGACTCATATTTTTCATCATCTGTTTTTCGAAAGAGTTTGGCACTTAAAACATTGAAGAAAAAAACATTTTCTCCCTCGTCTTTCGTCAAAAGTTTGGATTCAAGTCCCCTTCCCTTTCGATCAAAGAGAAGGAGAGCATCCTCACCATTAAAAAACCGATTGATCTTCCAAGTTTCCGAAGTTCCGTTTCTGCGAATGAGAACGTAAGTCCCTTTGACAAGGCCTTTTCCGAAATCCATTTCTCTGTCAAGTCTTGCCAAAAGCTCCTGAGCCGACAAACTCGAATCAGGTACCCCTTGCGCGCCAAGCGAAACGAAACTAAAAAAGATTATGAAGATCGAAAGGTATCTCATTAATAATTGTTATTCCGCCCTCATGGATGGTTTTGTGTAAGAATACAAACCATGAACACTACCTTGTGCTTGAGCAGATTCTGTTCTTCTTTCAAACCGAAGTTTTCCTTCTCGCAATGCTTTGTGTAAGTCGGGAATATTTCTAAATCCCATATCTTGAAAACTTTGTCTGAGTCCTTGAACGAGATAAGGAATGAGATTCAATACAGATCCTTTGTCCACAACATATCCAGAAACACCTTGGGCCACTTTGATCTTTTGTGATTCAGAGAAATACCGTTTATCCCCACCTTTACTCATCGCCTCCAAACTAGCCATTCCCCGATACTTCTTTAGACGAATTCCATTTTCATAAAAATACTCACCTGGAGCTTCTTTTGTTCCCGCAAACATGGATCCCATCATACACATGGAAGCTCCAATTGCAAGGGCATTGGCAATGTCTCCAATATTAGAAATTCCACCATCTGCAATCACCGGAATTCCATGTGCTTGTGCATACTCAGCGGTTTTGAATACAGCAGTCGCTTGTGCACGGCCCACTGCCATGGTATCTTGTGTGATACAAATGGATCCGGGTCCCATTCCAATCCGAAGTCCATCGGCACCAGCAGCAATTAGGTTTGCCGCTTGCGCTTTTGTTACCACGTTTCCGCCAATCACATCAATGTTTGGGAAATTAGATTTGATCCATTGGATCATTTCCATTTGATAACTAGAGTTTCCTTGTGCCGAATCTATGATGATGGCATCTACACCGACTCCCGCAAGGGCCGCCATACGATCACGTGACTCTGGTAAGGTGGAAAGTGCGGCTCCAACTCGTAGTCTTTTTTGGTCATCTTTGGAAGACTGAGGGAACTCTTTGTTTTTTTTCAGGTCACTACGACAAATAAGAGCAACTAACTTTCCCTGTTTATCAACAATAGGAAGTTTTCCTTTTTTGCTAGTGCGAAGGATGTTGTTTGCTTCTTGCAAACTAATTCCAACGTTAGCAGTGATAAGCTCCGTTGTCATCACCTTCCCAAGTTTAATGTCACGATCTCTTTCGAAATCTACATCTCGGTTAGTAACAATACCAACTAACTTGGTGCTGGCGGTTCCATCTTCAGTGATGGGGATTCCACTGAATCCATACTTTTCTTTAACTGCATCCAAATCGGAAAGTGTATGTTCAGGAGAAAGAAGGATAGGATCTTTGATAAATCCATTTTCGTATCGTTTTACTTTGCGAACTAAATCCACTTGTTCATCGATACTATTATTATAATGTATAATTCCGATTCCACCCATAAGCGCTTGTGCAATTGCCATTTCTGACTCAGTCACAGTGTCCATAGGAGAACTCATCAGAGGTCTTTTGAGTGAAATGTTTTTGGAAAGTTTGGTTTCGAGTTCTACATCGCTAGGGTTAAAGTCGATGTATCCGGGTAAAACTAAAAAGTCCCGATAGGTGAGTCCCATGTTGACCGAGAAGAGCTCTTGTCCACTGACTCCATCGAAAAGCTCAGATCCTGGTAGGGGTTGATTTGACATAATTATCCTTCCTTTTTCTACTTTAGGCAAGAAAACTCTCCGTGCAAGAGAATTTCAGGAGAAATTCGTCCGATAATAGTAAGTAACACGACCTTTTATGGAAACACTAGAAAGAAGTAAGCGATCTTTGGATGTTTTTTCTGACAAAGAAAAAAAACTCCATGTTTTGACGAAATTTTTATTAAACCAGGAATTGAGTCTAAAGGACAACATCCACTCTGGGGAAAGTTGTTTTTTAAAAAAAGTATCAGCGGATGGGAACAAGGTTCTTGTGAGCGTTCGCCCTACCCTGACACTTTCTGTGGGCCAAAAAATCACCCTATACAAAATTTTAGGCCGATACCTGCATCTGGAATGTACGGTGGAACAAGATAAAGGGGAGTCGCAGTATGTACTCCATTTAGATAAAATTGCCATCGCAAAAAAAGATAGAGAAAGTTCAAGGATCCCTGTCCCACCTGGATCCGCTTGGATCACCAACGTGGTTTCCAGTAAGGCAAAAATTGAAACAGATATGTTTCATGTCCCGACGGCAGTCAAAGTGAACTTTCAAGACTATGAAACCAAACTCAAAAACTCAGTGGATTTTATTAAGATTTCGACTTTTAACTCAAGTGAAGACTCAGAAATCATCCGCCAAATTAAAAAAACCAAAAAGGGTTTGTTGTTAGAAGATGCCACCGATCGCAAATCCTACGAAACGGCTCCGAACGAAGACTTCTTGGTTTTTTCAGAAGAAATCGAAGAAGATATTGATAAAGAAATCAATAACAAACGAAACCAAAAAATCAAATCAGAACTCATCCTCCCCATTCTCTATTTAACTGATGAAGAAGAATCCATTCCGATTGGATACATCCAAATGCAAAGTAAAACAGAAACCTTTGATTTGCTGAAAGCCATGGAGATGAAAACTTTATGTTTTGAAATGGTAGACCGGATTCGTCATTCAAATATGATCAAGTCAGATGGAAAATTTCCAGTGATTGATATTTCTGAAGGTGGACTCAAAGTGATTGTAGACCACCCTGATTTGATTCAAAGTTTACCAAAACTTTCCGGATTCCAATTTGATATATTTTTTAAAATGCAATCTCCTCTCACTGCGTTTGGGACAATCAAAACAATTACCAAAAACGAAGAAGGTCACCTAACAGTAGGCTTGGCGATTGCGGGACACTCCTCTCGTTCCGGTGAGAAAAAAAGATTTTTGGAAAACGTGGAATTCTTTCGAAAACAAAATCACAAATCCTAATTTAAAGTTCTCCGTAACCTAAAACTTCCATCGACCATCTTTCTTCTAGTTTTCTAGAGGAAAATGTTATGGTCTCTGGATCCATATTTTGTTTTAAGAATTCAAAATCCTTTGGATCAACTTCTTCCCCATCCACCAAATAGAAAGATTCTTCCGAAAGATCCAAACTTTTGATTTTACTTGTTGGAAGTTTTTCATAAATCAAATACGAAGCTGAATCCAGTTCATTCTTTCGCCAGTTCTTCAGTTCCAACTTTTGTCCGTCGATGACAAAGACCAATCGGTGTTGTAGGTTCTCTCCACGATGCGCCAAAGTCCTGGATAAATAAGAATTTCTTTTGGCCTCAAGGGTAGAAACAAGATCTGCCACTTCCTTTGATTTGGGAACAGAGGCCAAAGGAATCACAAAGTCAATGGTAGAAAATGGCTCAGAATTAATTCGCCCTTCGATGAATGTTAGAATCCTAGAAAGATCCTTTCCCAAATTTTCGGAATGAAACCAAACACTATGATGGCGACTCCCCGACCATTCCTTTGCCATTGCAAATGCATTCTCTAACCCAGAACTAAAAAATCGAATTCCCGAACTTGAAAACTCCAGATCCATTCGGTCATTTTTTCCAGATTCTGGTGCACACAAAAATGGTCTTGGAAATTCATCCAGTCGTCTTTCGAGTAAATCTTCTGCAAAGTACAAAGACTCTGTTAAGTCCCTTGGACTAAAGGTCGGCGTTTGGATGATTCGGTATGGCGGTGTCGACATAAAAGAAAGTCCTTCTTTCTCAGCATCCCGACGCATGGCAGTCCCTGGCAAAACGGACAAGGGAAAGGCTTGAACCCATTCCCCAAGGCCGTGTTCCAAAAAGAAATGAATTCCTCTTTCCACATCATCCGGTTTGTCACCAGGTAGTCCGATGATGAGATCCAGAAGCAGTTCCATTCCTTCACCAGCTAACATCTTCGCCACTTCTGCCACTTTGTGTGGACTACCATAACGTTTCACTCGTTTCAAAGTTTCTTCGTTTACGGATTGAAGTCCCAGTTCCACTCGAGTGAATCCCGCCTTACGAAGTTTAGTTGCAATTTTTGGAGTGACACCTTCCGAACGTAATTCCGCAAACATGGACATCTGGCCATCGGAGTTTACTAAAGCAATGGCATCCAAAAAATTTTCGAATCCAGGTCTATGATTGAAGGTAGGATCTAAAAAAACCAGTTCCCTGGCTCCTTTTTCTTTTAAATTGGAAATCAAACGAATGGTTTCAGGAATATCAAGTGTCCTTAAGTTTTGTGAGGACTTAGGATAGAAACAATAGGTACATTGCGATTTACAACCCCTGACGGTTTCCAAATACGTGGAACGTTTGGGATCTACTTGTAAATGGCCAGTGGTATAGGGAGAAGGAAAATCCGTGAGTGGAAAATTTGCTTGTGCCTGTTTTCCAAAGGATGTAAGTTTTCCGTTTTCTTTCCGATAGGCCACATTTTCCAATCCTTCCAAAGAAGACCCAGAGAGGATGGTCCGCATAAGGTTTCGAAAACTATGTTCGGCTTCACCAGACACAGCGATATCATAACCCTCTTCCCCCAAAACATAAGGGTTGTCATCATTGACCTCTGGACCTCCGATGAGGATCTTAGTATCTGGATTTCGTTTTTTAATTTCTTTGGCAATGTAAAGGCTACGTTCTGTATTCCATAAATATAATGAGAGACCTAAAAAATCAGGACCTTCTTTTGCGATCCGATCGATTAATTCTTTGTCACCTAAAGAATCTGTATCTTCCGGAGGAATGACAAAAGGTTGGATACCTAAAACTGGGTCTTCTTTGGACTCGAGACAACTTGCTAAACTAGCAGCCGCTAGGGGGACATTTCCCGTTGCTGCATAATAGGAAGGAGGAGGTACCGGTAATTGCAAAAATTGTATTTTTGCCATATTGAATGACATGATCTCAGATGAGAGGGATTTTCGCAAAACCTTTCAGGATCTTGAAACCACCACATCGATGAATAAAATCAAATTTTCAGAAAGATTTCTAGCAAATGTCCGTAACATCATCCGTTCGGATATGTCATGATACATTTGGGAAAGAGTCCAAGCATCCCGACTCGTTTTGGATTTGTGCAAATGTTCAAAAAAATATGGGCGAAAGGACCAGTTTTTTCCAAGAAAGGAATAGTCCGGTTCTATATTCCCTGTATTACCACGGGAATAATTAGGAGAAACCTGGAACCCAAGCGGACTTGTGATGTACATCCGAAAAAAATCCCCATCTCCAAAAACATTGGTTTCAAATCCACCCTTCCATTCCCAAATTCCATTCTCTTCCGTAAATCCCATCATGATTTCAGATAGTTTATCCTTCCAAATAGTCTCCCATTCAATTTGGCGATTCATCTCCGATTGTTTTCGGGCATGAAAGTATTCTAAAGAAGATTGCATTTCAGTTCTATAATCAAATCGTTTTGCAAATAGTGGTTCTGGTTTGGCAAAATAAAAACCCTGGATGTATCTTGCTCCGTAATTCAAAGCATTGTAAAGTTCATCTTCCGATTCAATTCCTTCAAATAGTAAACTACTTCCCAAAGATTCTCCCAACTTTGATAAGTTGAGTAAAATTTCTTTGAAGTTTCTTGAGAATGTTGACCTTCTTAACATCTGTAAGTCGACTTTAATAATTTCTGGATGAAAGAGACCAATTCGATCTAAATTACTTGCTTCCGACCCGGCATCATCCACAGCAATAGAGAATCCTTCTTGTCGGTATAAATTAAGAACGGGACGTAATAACTCTAAATTATGTGGGAATCTTTCTTCCGTAATCTCAATGACTATCCGTTCTGGGTCCACTCCAACTTCTCTCACCATCCGAATGGTTTGTGGGAGTGTTGTTTCCAATTGTAACAATGTATGGTACATTATGTTCGGAGATATATTTAAAAATAACTTGGTTTCTGCAGGTGCTTCTTTTGCAAATTTTTGTAAGGCAGCATAACGGATTTCTTCATCGACTTTCTTTTTTAAGAAAAAAATTTCATCGTAACCAAAGGTTTGAGATAAAAAGAATTCTCCTAGGCTTACCAGTCCTTCGGGAGTGGAAAGACGACCGAGGAGTTCATAACCGTAAATGCCAGTGGATTCCGACGAAAGGATGGGTTGGAAAACGGGAACGAGGGTTCCGCCAGACAACCATTCTTTCCAATCGCGCAGAAGCTGATGACTTTCTCTTTCTGTAATCATAAATAGATACAATCTTTTAATGCAAGATCAGTACCAATAAGCATTGTAGGGAATTTTACTGCAATATGCCCAATTAAAAGGCAACAACGAACACGGGAGGAAGAAAAACGCTAAATTTGCTTATTAATTAAGCGGAATGATAAAAAAAACCACCCAGGTTGCCCAGGGTGGTTTCTGATTTGAGTAGAAATTATTTAATATCTCTAGCTCTTGTTTTGAATGAATCATCCAATTTTGGTTTTTTGGAAGGTTTTGGTTCTTCCACAACTGGCGTTTGTTTAACTTCTTCAGAGGCACAGTTAATCATAAATACAGCCAAAAAAGCAATGATCAGCATAGACGAAATTTTTTTCATGTTTTTGCTCCTTAGACTAAATTGCCGAGTTTAGTAAATAAGTCGAGGAAAAAACGACCATTCTTAAAATGGAGGGGATATGCCCCAAAATAATCAGTTCTTTGTCTTTGAAGGGATCGATGGATCCGGGAAAACCACTGTCTCTCGAATGGTATCGGAAGCACTTTTAACAAAATCCATTCCAAACCTTTGGCATAGAGAGCCAACAGACAGTGTGCACGGAAAAAAAATCAGAGAGTTCCTACAAGGAAAACTCAAACTGACAAAAGAAGAACAGATAGAAACCTTTATTGCTGATCGTGAGTGCTCGGTCAATGAAGTCATCTTACCAACGTTAAAGAGTGGTAAATCAATTGTACAAGATCGCTATTATTTTTCCACTGCCGCTTACCAAGGTAGAGATGAAGAACATGCAGCCGACATCTTATATAAAAATGAGGATAGAGGATTTCCTGAACCCAACCGAGTTTATTTTTTAGATCTTTCACCGGAAGAGGCACAAGAACGTAGAACAAGTCGTGGTGGTAAGGAAGAAGTATTTGATGTCGATTCGGAACAGGCTCGCATCTACCAAAACTATTTGGCAATTTTACCAGAATCTACGATCTTCGTAGATGCCACAGCAGAATTGGAGGAAGTGGTTGCTTTCTGTGTTGAGGATATTTTAAAATCTCTCGAAGGTTAGTTCTCCTTCTGTACCATATACACCATCATATCACCTGACTGAAACCACTTTACAAGTTGGTCCATCACACGTTTCCGGAGTTTGAAAAATAAACTGGCTCCGGCGCGTGAGGTCATTCCACTTCCATAGGTAAAAGATACTGGTTTCTCAAAACCCAAACTCAGAAGTAAATTTTTTAATCCCTTATAGGAATAATAATATAGATGTTCAGGAACATTGAGATACCGCCAATTTTTCCCACCAAGTTTTGCAAGTAAGCCGTAACGACAGGTGGATAAAATCAGCACCCCACCAGGTTTTAAATGTTTTTGAATCTTTTTTAAGGTTTCCTTTGGTTTGTGAAGGTGTTCGATCGTCGCCCATAGTGTGATGACATCAAATTGATTTTGGAACTCCATGTCCCAATCTAAAAAGTTCTCTTGGAAGATATTTAAGTGTAAGGTTTCTCTCGCAAAACGAACGGGACCATCGGCAATTTCAATACCAAAAGCATCGTATCCACGTTCTTTTTGGTAAGCAACAAAGTAACCAGCCGCACATCCAATGTCCAAAGAAGACAGTTTTTCCCCTGGTAACAAATGAGAATTACGATCTCTCTCCCAAGAAAAAAAATCCAAATCCTTTAGATTGAGTTGGAAGACCCGAGCAATCTCTGTCCGAAGTTTTTCGGAATAATAATTGTCATACCCTCTTTCTGTCCGTTGAGTAAAATAAGAATCGTCGTAATACTTTTTGACAGCCATAAAATCCGGTTGGGGGTTCACTTGAACGAGCCCACAAGAAACACAAGAGACAATTGAAAACGATTCACCCAGTGGGCTTTCTTTTGTAAAAATGGGACGGAAGCGGTTTTCACCGCAGCTATTGCAAGGGATTAGTTCCACATACTATTTATCGGACAGATTTGGAAAAAACGGAAGTGGTTAGAAATCGAATCAAATGGAGAAAAAAAGCCAATCCGCAGAGAACAAGGATGATACTAGATGAGGTTGGAAAATAAATCATTTCCCCATTTCTTTCAATTCCGACAAGTGAAATCAAAAATCCAGAGATAGTGGAAAATACAGAAAACAATACACAAACAACTGTTAATAGTTTTAAAGAACGAATGAGTGGGAGAAGTGCAAAGACTGGTAAAATTAAATGGGCAATGCTATAAAAAGTTCCGAGTAAATTGACGGCAACGGTAAGAGAGGCAGCCAAAATGATATAAAACAAAAGATCAAATGGAAGAGGATTTCCCACTTGGATTTTGTATTCGTCCCGATCAAAACTAATAAAAAGAAAACGTCTGAAAAAACTTAGGTAAAGGATAAAAAAGAAAATAGCGATGTAAATTCCAAAGGAATTTGTCCTAACTTGTGAAGTTAAAATATCCCCAAAAAATGCAGCCATCAAATGATTTTGGACATTCCCACCAAGGGACAACATGACTTGCGAAGCCGCAGAAAAGAATACAAAAAGAATTCCAAGGATGACCTCTTCTTTCATCCCTCTCAATTTTCTTACATACAATAGTGGAAAAACTAACACAGAAGAGAATAGAATGGGGAAAATTTCTCCTGGCCATTCCATAAACAAGGATAAGGCGACAGAAAAAGTAACAGCTTGGGATAATGTGACACCAAAAAAAGTCATACCTCTGAGTACGATCAAAATTCCGAGAACTGATAAAAGGGCACCCACAAGGCTACCTACAAGGATTTGAGGTAAAAATAAAGTCCAATTAGAAAGTATATTAGTCATGGTGGTGGCAGTTTGGCGGCCTTTCTCCACTGGTGATATTATAGAGTTTTCCTTCGTCTATTTCAAAAATTTCATCAAACCCAAATCCCCAATCATGTTCTAAACTATGAGTGATAAAAAAAAGGGATCTGTTTCCTTCCTTTAGATATTCGGATAAAACTGTTTGGAAAAGTTCTCTAGCATTATGATCCAAGGAATCCATTGGTTCATCTAAAAAAATCAAATTGGCTTTTGTGAGGAGGGAACGAAGGATTAAGACTTTTTGTAACTGTCCCCCACTACAGAGAGAGATTTGTTTTTTTAAATACGAACTAACGCCTGTTCTTTCAATAAGTGCCAAATCTTCACTCGAAAATTTCTTTTTCGGTAAAAAGCTAAGTCCAATATTTTTTGGCATCAGAAGTACATCTTCCACTCGCAAAGGAAATTCAAGAGACATACGTTTGGCTTGGGGTACATAGGAAGTGGTAAATGTTTTTGAAAAAGATATGGTTCCAGAGAGTGGGGGCAAAAGTTCTGTCAACGTACGAAAGAGTGTGGTTTTTCCAGCACCATTTCCACCGACGAGAGCATAGGTTTTTCCAGAATGGACCTGCAAATGGATATCGGAAACCACTGGAAATTCCCTTCTATATCCGACACAAAGTGCGTCAGTATGAATCAATGAAACAGGAGATTCTAGATTATTTGGTTTTATCGCTTGCATCTCGTATTTTTTGTAACATCAGTCGCAGGGTATCTTCGTAAGTGAGAGCCTCTGGACTACCTCCGACAGAAACGGGTAAAGTGACAACAACGCTCCCCGGAACCTTCGAAGATACATACTCAGCATACTTTGGATTATGATAAGGACCAATCAAGATAATTTTTATCTTTTCTGCAGTCATATAACTGATGACCTGATCCATATAACGAACAGAAGGTGGAACTCCGGGTCTTTCTTCGATGGTTAAATTCGCATTGAATTTAAACCGGGAAGCCAAATACACAAACTGGTCATGAAATACGGCTACCTTCAAACCAAAATAGGGTTCCATTTTTTTCATTTCTTCTTTTGTGAGTTGGATGAGACGTTTTTTGAAGGTGTTAAAATTCCCTTCGTAGTATTCTCCGTTCAAAGGATCAACACGGGTGAAAGCATTTTTTATATTTTGTGCCATCTGGATCGCATTAATGGGATCATTCCAATAATGTGGATTCCCATAAATATGCATATCCCCCATAGAACGATCCATCATCACCGTTGGTTCCCCAAGAATTTTTACTCCAAAGGAAGTATCACAATATCCCGGTTGGCCTTTTTGGATTTTGATATTGCGGGATTGTTGTTGGAGGTAAGGAATCCAACCAATTTCTAAATCAAGACCAATCACACAAAGAACATCTGCTTCGCTGAGTTTGACAAGGAAGTCGGGTCTTGTCATGACAAAATGTGGATCATCGGTTCCTCGAATCATTCCGGAAACTTCCGCCCTATCACCGGCTATTTGTTCGGCGATGTATTTGATATCGGGAAGACTTGTAACAAGAGAAACCTTTGCAAACAATGGTGTGCCGACAAAAAGGGCAAATAATAAAATAGAAACGAATCGATTGACAATCATAAATGTAAAACGCATTGGATTTAGAACTCCTCTTCTTTTCCTTAATAAGTATGTGCTGGATGAGAACCTAATACGGCAACTGTTTGGACATAAAAACGATATTCTCTGACTTCTTCATTTGTTGCTTTTGAATAATCTTGAATGTATCTTCTTTCCACAGAACCTCTTACCTTTCCAAATTCCGAACTGTGAAAGGTCATCTGGAATGATTGGGCCTCAATGGCATTTTTTGCAGGGTCGCCGTTTTGATCGACCAGAGACTTATCTGTAAAATAATCATAACGAAACCCAATAGACCATAATTGGTGGAATTTAAAATCTAAAAATGCATAGGCACCCCACTGGTCTTTGGAAGGAGCTTTCGTTTTTTGAAATGTTATGGGATCAAGATTGGAAGGAAAAATTTCTTGTTGGTACCAACCTTCTCCCATTAGCATAATTTCACTTAAATTTGATCGGTTCCAACGGAGCACTGCATCCATCCCGTATAAAAGCCTTTGGTTTTTTCTTTCCGCTGTGGGTTCAAATCGAATTCCAGAAAATCCAAATTGAGTTCCCCAATTGTTACCAAAATAATAAAAATGTTTTAAGTGGGCATATAACAATGGATTATTTTTTTGGATTCCTCCATCATGAGAATGACCCCATTTCCTTCCATTTGTAGCACCTAACACAAGTTCTTGTGTAATCCATTTCCAAGGAAATAGAATACTAAATTCTGCACCAGTATCTATAGCAGATTCCCATCCAATGAATTTTTCATGAACAATCGGAGTCATAGTAAAGGCTCGATCATGAGCATGGATTTTATTCAATCTGCCCACATCTATGAACATCTGGCCTGCTTTGAGCGAGGTATTAAAAGGTAAAAAAGGAAATTGAACCCAAGCCTCATGGACTTCAAAAAAATACTTACCATTTTCACCATGAGCAGCCCCAATAAAATTGGCACGCATCCATTGGTCAACAGCACCATTAAACCCAAATTCGGCGGTGCGAATGTCTAACTGGTTGTCAATTCGTTCCCCAGTTCCCCTTGGTTTGTTTCTGTCCCAAGCACCAACAATATCAATGGCAGCATAAGCATCCATCATAAGATTTTGGGCCGAACGATTGATTTGTTGGTTCGATTGAACTGGCGATGTGATCCCTCGACTTCCTTCGGTTCCCTTTTCTCGTTTTTCTTGGTCTAATAAATCCTTTTCTAAATCATCTTCCCAATCAGAATTCGATTCCTTTGTTTTAACAGAAGATTCCGCATTTTTTTTGTTAGCTGATCCTTTCTCAAACAATTCCTTTTCCCATTCTGAAGTTTGGGCAAAAAGAATCACTGAAAATAGGAGGGAGAACAATACTCCCCCCATTTTGAATTTTGAAAAACGAAAATTTGGTTTCACGTTAGTTCTTTCTTATTAATTTTTACTGTAAGGAACCAGCCGTTCCAATGACAGTAGAATAAATGGTAATAGATTTGATGACTGCTTTATTGATTTTTAAACCAACTCGGTCTCCTGTAAAGCCTGTAATCACTGCATCTTCTTCTTCAAATTCATAAGCAGAGCGATTGACCGAATTACAAGCACTGGACCAGCCAAAAATATGTGCATTCGCATTTTCTTTATGAACTTCGATACAAACTGTCTTTTCGATCCCTACAGAAGAGGTCCAAGCAATGCTTGGTGTGGTGACAAAAGCGGAGGGAGTGGAACCATTCAACCACTGCGCCTGCGTTGGAGAGAACTGAACACCTGGGCCGGCAAAACTAGAAGTGGATTGGACCAAAGCATCCACCAAAGAATCTCCTTGGTTCATCAAATATGTAATTTCAATTCCCGCTTTCGAATCATTTCCTGAAGTGGAAAGACTGGAAGCATTGGTAATAATTGTCGAGGCGAGACTTGTTCCCTGGATTCCTGCATTGAACGTAACCCCACTAGAGGTAAATCCAAATGCCCGTAGTACAGAGGTTGGGTCGCCAGAACATCCAGTAAATAAATAACGAGTGCCATTTCCTGCTGAACCGGACACGGCACTTGGCCCACAACTTGGGGAAGCAAACAAGGCAGCAAACAAAGCATCCGTATTGTCTTTTTTATCTCGGGACTGAAACAGTTCAGCACAATTCAAAATAGAGAAACTGAGAACAGAAAATAGAAAAAATTTAGCAAATTTCATAAATACCTCTGTTGGCCCATTATTTGCAACACTGTTGCAAATGCAACCACGTTTCATTTAAAAAATAAGTTTTCTGCGTTTTGTTGTAGGATTTTTTGTTTGGCCCGGTCGCTAATCGGTAGATCTAAAAAACGTGTGATGGGATGGTTTAGATTATAGGGAATGTTCGGAAAATCCGACCCAAAGTAAATTTGATTCTGGTATTTTTCCAGATAAAAAACTGCCGCATCCACATCTTCTTTTCTCCCGGTCGCAAGAAAATCTACAAAGACCATTGTGGTATCAAGACCTAAGTTAGGAAAACTTTCCAATAACGAAGCATAGGCGGAGATTTCATGAGCTCCCATATGAGCGACAATGATCCGTAACTTCGGATAGGTTTGGAGAAAAGGTTTAAAAAATTGGATCCCTGTAAACTCACCGGGAAGTGGTGCCGTTCCTGTATGGATGAGGATGGGGATTTGTTTTTCCTGTAAATATAAAAAGGTGTCGGCAAGTTCAGGAGTGTTTAAATTGAGTTTAGAGACTTCGCAGTGGAGTTTGAATCCACAAAATTCATACTCTTCCACTGCCTTTTTTACATACGTAAGAACTCCCTCTTCGGGATAAAAAGTTCCAAAGGGAACGGCTCCTTTCCATTTTTTATAATTAGCATAAGTCCAATCATTTAATGGAGAAGCCATACCTGCTTTATGAGCATAATTTAAAGTAGTAAACCGTTCGATCCCATTGTGGTGAAGTCGTTCCACTCTTTCCCTTTCTGGTAACCGGTATCCGATCGCCCAGTTCACGTTATCAAACCAACGCCAAATCAGTTTCATTACCGTTTCTGGAAAAAAATGAGTGTGGATATCGAAAATATAAGGAATTCCTAAATCACGAATGCGTATTTTGTGGTCAGGGTTTTCGGAATCTAAAATGGGAGGAAATGAATCTCCTCTCCAAGAAAATGGAGAAGAGAGGCGAATGTCTGGTTTGTTGGAAGACTTGATACCTTCCCCTTCTTCCATAAAACATGCGTAACAAGGAAGAAGAGGATTTGAATCTACTGGTTTAAGCAGTGATTGGAGCTTTTTTCTTTCCACGAATCTTTGTTAGGTTTGAAGCAAGGATTGCCGAACTATCAAGGATATAGGCATCTGTGATCGACTTTCGATAGTTTCTTCTTTCTACCTTAGAACGACCAATACTTCTTTCGAGTAACAAACTATTGTGGAAACGAGCTGCAGACTCTACGACTTCAAAGGCCAATTCTTCCCGAAGCGGAGTGGAATCAATTTCCGCATATTCAGCCACAACGGTTTCAAATTGTTTGAATAGGTCGTTTAATCCTTGGCTAGATGCAAAAGTTGCCATTTCCGATTTTAGGTATTCACGGTAAATACCCGTTTCTGTCATCCCTGAAACAATCCCACCAATACAAGCTACCGTTTGTAATTGTGTCGTTCCTTCATAGATATTGGTAATACGAACATCACGGTAAAGTCTTGCTACATCATAATCTTCTGTATAACCTGATCCACCGTGGATCTGCATGGCATCATAAGCCACAAGGTTTGCCATTTCTGTGATGTAGTATTTGGAAAGTGGAGTGAAAAGAGAGGCAAGTTTTTCCCATTTTTTGAAAGACTCATCTTTTTTGATGTCTTTCTCAGAAAGACCTTTCATCTTTCCTCGTTCTTCTTTCCAACGATATTGGTCTACGGCAAAACTTGCTTCGTAAAGAATACAACGCATGGCAGCCACTTCTCGTTCCATACGTTCCAACATTTTTTTCACTGCAGTGATGTTGTTAATGGTTTTTCCAAACTGCACTCTTTCTTCTGCATACTTTTTTCCTTCGAAGAAAGCTGCAGTGGCAATCCCCATTGCTTGGGCCGCAATGTTGAGGCGAGCTTGGTTCATCATGGCCATTGAGTATTTGACAAGACCTTTTCCTTCTTCCCCAATCAGAATCCCTGGACTGTTTTCAAACACCACTTCGCAAGTAGGAGAACAATGAAGTCCCATTTTCTTTTCAATGGAAGCTACAAATACATCTTTGGAGTGAACTAAAAAGAAAGAAAGTCCACGAGCACCACTTGTCGTAGTTCCTGTTCTCGCAAGTGTGAGGATGATGGAAGGAGCGTTACCAAAACCACAAGCGTGAGTGATGAAACGTTTGGTTCCTGTGATCTTCCAAGTTCCGTCTTCACCTTTAACAGCTTTGGTTTGTAAATTAGGAAGGTCCGATCCGTAGTTTGGTTCAGTCAGAGCCATCGCACCACAAAGTTCTCCAGCTGCCATCTTTGGAACAAATTCATGGATCATTTCTTCTGTCCCGAATCGTTCTACCGTTTCTGCTAGGTTCATACAACCAAGAGTGATGGCAAGGGATCCGTCTCCACGAGAAACACATTCAGATAACATCGATTGTACGACAGAAGGTAACCCTAGTCCACCATAATGTCTGTGGATTCCGTATGGAAGGAGTCCGGCCGATTTGATTTTTTCAACGACATCTAACATAGATTTGGGGAATCCAACTTGGCCATCTTTGTATTTGAGACCTTCTTCATCCATTTGTTTAGCGATTTGAGAGATATCGTTTCCGGCAATGTCCCCACCTGCTTCTAAAGTAGAACGATAGAATTCAATGGCGTCTTCATAGTTTCCCGGAGCAAAAGCGAGTTCTTCCTTTCCTGATTTTTGGTATTCTGCAAAGTCTTCAAAACCTTGTTCGTATTGGTCAACTACCTCGTTCCAAGGTGTAAGGGAATCAAAATGATCAATTAGGTCATCGTTATCATTAAAATAGTTATTCGAAATCATAGAGTCGGCTCCTAAATAGGACTTTCACTCAAAGATCAAAGAGGTGAGAAGAATTACAAATAGTTTTCCCATCTCAGGACCTGAACGAAACGGACAGCCGTTAAGTTAATGGTGTTAGACAAGGATCATTTGATACGGTTTGCCAATCCTTGAATGTCTTCAATATGCTCAGCAAGAACTCTCGTGTTTTCTGCGACTACTTGGACATCTTTTTCTATACTTTGTGCCGCTCTCATCACCTCTTTATTTTCAAGGGATTGGTCTTTGGCAATGGATTCCAACTGGGAGGACAACACCTTTAGCTCCTTCTGTGATTCTAAAACACGAGCATTTAATCTTTGCAAGTCGATAAATTTTTCATTAAAACTGATCACCTTATTTTGAATTTTACTCATTTCATTTTTTTGATTTAATGCCATTTCGTTTGCGTCTTTTGCCGAAACATTTCCTTTGAGTAAATCCGATTTCGATTTAAGAATCGTTTTGGAAATAACACTTGCGTTTAGCGCAGAATTTTCTGCCAGTTTTGCAACTTCTTGGGCAACAACGGCAAACCCACGACCATGTTCTCCTGCTCTTGCAGCCTCAATGGAGGCATTGAGGGCTAGAAGATTGGTCTGGTCAGCAATTTCTTTCATAATTTGGTTTACATCTTCCACCTTCTGGAAACTATTACTTACCTCACTTAAAACAGAATTTAAGTTTTCCATCGAATTTGTTACTAAATTACTAAATTTAGAGGATTCGTTGATTTGGCCAGAAATGATATCAATCTCTACTCGAACCGTTTTAACGATTCCCTCTAAGGTGTGGCTTTCTTCATTTAAGGTTTCTATTCGATTGTATTGGTCTTTTACAAAAGTAAAAGAGTTCTCCGTAGATTGTGAAATTTTTGTTAACGAAGCTGAAATTTCTTCAATGGAAGCAGCTTGGTTTTGAACAAGGCTATTTAAATCATCAGCAAACACTTTTAAGGCGGCAACGGATTGATTTAAATTTTCTCCAGTTTCTACCAATGCCTCTTTTTGTGTTTCCATCACTTTAGAATGTTCTTCAGAAGTTTTTTTCCCTTGGACAGCTTCGTCTCTAATCGAAGTGAGTAACCTCACCATTTTTGCAATCGCGACAGTAGCCATTCCCAAAAAGAAAACTTTCACAATTTCCACAGGTAAAGAAATTGCATAAGCCATTTTATGTGTATCATTTCGATCCACAAACTCCATTCCTGAAATACCAGCAAAAACCAAAGATCCAATTTGCACTAATGTTAAGAAAAATCCTATGATATAGGTTTGTTTTGAAGAAAAAAGAAAACCCGAATATAAGAGAATAAAAAAGGAAATAATATAGTTCACACCGTCTTTTAAAGCAGAAGATGCAATATCTAAGTCCATAAGACTTTGTCCTAAGGTGTTAGAACCTATGAGTAGGATATCCACAAGCACAAACCAAAAGGCACGAGGATCTTTCCCTTTTTTTAATAACAAAAACTGTGTCAATGCGACCATTCCGTAAAAGAAGGTCGTAAAAAGCATCATGATGAGTTGGTCTTTATGGAGTGAGCCAAGACTGCCTAGAATTCCTAAAATAAAGATAACAAGTAAAGTAGAGCGAATCGAATTGATGGTTTTTGTGGCCTTTAGGTAATACGGATCCAATTGCATTTCTAAAGAATTTGAACTTCATTCATAAAATGCAAGGATTTCCCTTAGAATGCGGAGAAATACTGGATAAAACCCTCTCCAGGAATTGATGCAACAAAATTGCATTTAAGGTTGACGGAATTTCCTTACCAAAACAAATGCAACTATATTGCATTAAGGAAATTCGAATGACAGGAAAAATTCCCGTAACCGTCCTCTCCGGTTTTTTAGGAGCCGGCAAAACCACTCTACTCAACCACATCCTCGCAAACCGAGAGGGACTTCGTGTGGCAGTCATTGTAAACGATATGAGTGAAGTCAACATTGATGCAAGGCTCGTGGCCTCTGGTGGAAGTCTCAGCCGCACCAATGAGAAGTTAGTGGAGATGTCGAATGGTTGTATTTGTTGTACCCTTCGTGAAGATTTACTGATTGAAATCACAAAACTTGCCAAAGAGGGAAGGTTTGATTCCATCCTTATCGAATCCACTGGAATTTCAGAACCCCTTCCCATTGCCGAAACCTTTACATTTGAAGATGAAACAGGAGTTAGTTTATCAGATATTGTTACCTTGGATTCGATGATCACCGTTGTGGATGCAGTCAATTTTTTAAAAGACTTCCAAAGCCTAGACTCTTTAAGAGAACGAGAATTAGGTGCAGGTGATGAAGATGATCGGGACATTGTAGACTTACTAGTAGACCAAGTTGAATTTAGTAATACCATCATTGTAAACAAAATCAGTTTGTTATCCGAAGAAAAAAAGAATCGGCTCCTTACCATTTTACGATCCTTAAATGCCGATGCGGAAATAATATCTACCGATTATAGCAAAGTTCCCTTAACAAAGGTATTGAATACCGGGCGATTTGATTTTGAGAAAGCAAGTCAGTCCCCTTTATGGTTAAAAGAACTTCGAGGAGAACATGTTCCCGAGACAGAAGAATATGGAATCAAAAGTTTTGTGTATGGAAATAGACGTCCCTTTCATCCAGAACGATTTTACAAATGGTTGCATTCAGAAAAACCAGGCGTGGTTCGGGCCAAAGGATTTGTATGGATTGCCAGTAAAATGGATTGGGTTGTTTTGTATTCCCAAGCGGGAAACTTATCTTCCTACAAACCAGAAGGGTATTGGTGGGCCAGTATCCCTGATGAAGAAATCCCCGATGATCCAGAAGTATTTAAAAATTTACAGGCACACTGGCTGGAACCTTGGGGAGATCGGCGCCAAGAGATTGTCCTCATTGGTCGAGATATGGATGAAAAAAAACTACGGGCAACTCTCGATAAATGCCTGCTAAGTGATACAGAATATAAAGAAGGTCCTGATGGTTGGGCAAAGTTCGAAGATCCATTTCCCGATTGGGATTCTATGATAGAAGAGTCGGAAGCAATAGAGGATGAGTCAGACGTATGAAGGTTTATCTGGGGGACATGCCGGTAGAACTTACTGGCAAAAGACCCAAAATTGGACTTAAATGGTGCTACACGTTTCAATTTAAACCTGTTTTGAATACAAATTCTAAGTTTCCAAATTTGAAACGCAGAAAAGGTTTTTTCTTAATTTCGACTTTACCCAACGTTAAAAGTTACGCTTGTTCTACTCAAGTTTTAGACTTAGAGGAAGAAATAAAGAAAAGAAATATCTCTGCAAAGATCATTCATATCGCATCTGACGGAGAAACATCTTGGGATGATATAAAAAAACTCCATCCACATTTAAAGGCTTATGGATATACACTGAAGAGCTGTAAAGAAGATGATGTTATTAAACTTAAAAATATGCTAGGTATTGGAGTTATTGGTTCACATCGATTGGCCCATGGGTTGTTTGCCATTCAAGATGGAATCCTTATTTCAAGTATGATCCCAAAACAGCAGTATGGAGTCCCAAATATAAAAAAATTCTTAACTCAATTACAAAATCTGAAGGATTTCAAAAAAATATGAACTCAGTGTATGAAGTAATAGAAAACTTTAGTATATCAAACAATAAAGAAGTGTTATTTGATATCAACCGAAAAGGGATCAATATTGCTATTTGGAAACGAAGTCCTTCAAGAAACATTATTAATTATTTAGACATTCTTTCGAAAATCAAAAATTTTTCTCTTCAGATCAATTCCAAAGAAGTCCAGTCAATTGATAAATATCTTCCGATTCATTACAACCGAACTGTATTGGATTTTGCAAAAGAAATGTTACAACTTTCCAATTTATTTGCGATGGTCACTGGATTAAAAGAACACAACTTGCACATATCAACAATAGAAACTACACAGTGTCCGTTATATCACGTTGATTTTTTGTCTTATCGGATGATCTGTACTTATATCGGACCAAGTACGCAATGGATTCCAAATTTTAACGCAGATAGAAATCATCTTGGCTGTGGCAGAAACAATCATTTAGTAAAAGATTTTAGATTAGTTAGAGAAACAGAAAACTTTGATGTTATTTTAATGAAAGGAGATACACATCCTAATGACCCAAATAACGGATGCATTCATAAATCGCCCGAAATCATTAATGGCTCCCGTATTTTTATTAGAATTGATGGAAGTTAAGACTCAAAATTCAATTAACAAAACTGGCGCATTCCTTAATTTGTTTGCCTACCTACCTTGGATAAATTTTTCCACCCCGTCAAACCAAGTACAAACACAGCAAAAACAACGAGCAAAAACCCGGTGATGTTCATTATGTTTGTATCAATGGAGTCAGAAGTAAACACAATGTCTATGGCCCCGTGAAAAAGGGCCACCATAAGAATACTTCCTCTTGATGAATTATAGAGCCAGGTCAAAAGAATGGCTCCTGTAAACAAAGACATAAACCATCCGAAAATTCCAAACGCATCCATTGCCATAAAACCAGGACGATATAAAAAAAGCGGAGTGTGCCATAACGCCCATAAAAATGTAAGGATTACCGTTGAAGTCAAAGCATTCCATTTTTTTTGTAACTTCGGTAAGGCGTAACCTCTCCATCCAGTTTCTTCCCCAAATCCATAGACGATGAAATTGTATAAAAAGAAAGAAACAAAACCAAACTGGGGAAACTCAAGGCTTCCACCCAATCCATCAAAACTAAACTTTGAGCTACTAAAATAATTGATAGAAGTTGCGAAAACAAGAAGGACAAAGGGACTAAAAATCGCAATGAAATACCAAAACCAACTTACTTTCCACTGAAACATTCTTGAGAGTAGATCTTTTATACCTGCATTGCCATCTTCTAATTTGTTTAAAATAAACGCAGCAGACAAAGGTCCAAGCGCTCCCCATGCATGATGAAAAGGCAAAACCGGTAAAAAATAAATCCCAAACTTAGGCAAATACAAAGGAAGCCAAATGGTCCAAGAGATGAGGTACGCCAAAAAAAAATATAACACTAACGATTTCATATAATCTTTCCTATGATCTTAACAAAAAAACCAATTTAAAAATTATAAATTACCTTTGGATTTGGCCCACTCATTCCACTCTTTGGCTGTGCGAAATTTTTCTCCTGTCACAGCAGTGAGTGCATAGTAACTGAGTTTACGTTTTTCAGAATCATCACCGTTGGCATAAGCTAACAAAAGAGGAATGGATTTTTTATCTTTTCGTTTTGCAATTTCTTCCATCGCCGGCCTGTATACTTCGGCATTTTTTGATTTGGTTGCTTCTTCGATAATGAAACGAGCTTCTTCTGTAGGAATGAGTGCCACAGTAGATAGAATTTGCGGAGCCATTTTGGGCCTATCAGCTAACAAACTTTTGAGTTTGGGAAGGCTTGTTGGATCGGCGATAGAACCAAGAGCTTCCAAAGCATACACCATTAATTTGGCATCACCCATATCAAGTGCTTTGATGAGATCAGGAACTGCTTCTTTGGCACCAAGGATACCGAGAGCCCAAGCAGAACCATAAGGCCCTTCTTTTTCCCCAGATAACAAAACCTTTCGAAGGACGGGAATGGAAGTTTTGTCTCCAATCCAACCTAGGGCTTCTGCAAAACTATCTCGCTCAGGTGTAGAAGTTTTTTCTAATAATTCTTCGATTCGTATCCGTCCTTCCTTATACCTTTGTCTACCAACAATCTTTGCTGCACTTCCCCAATTTTTGGTATCCTTTCCATTTAACAGACCAAAGGCTAACTTGGCTGCTTCTTTCGATGGGATCGAACAAAGTACGTCAGTCGCATAAAGTTTCGTTTCCGCATTTTCAGAGTTTAGGGATTGGAAAACTTTTGTAATCACAGAAGGATTTCCAATTTCAATGAGAGCCATGGATGCATTTTCTTTTCCTTTGCTATAGGGAAGATTCAGTGCATTTACAAGAACTTCATTGGCATTTTTTGCTTTGATTCGTCCAAGTGCCAGATAGGCCGCAGCAAGGGTAGGAGATTCATCTTGAATTTTTGTCAAACTTAACAAATAGGATTCGGAGGCAGAAATTTTTAGTTTTCCTAGTGCCATCGCATAGGTTTTGTCTTTTTCCCTATCTTTGTTTTTTAAAGCCAAACTTAAAACTTGAGGTCCAACTGAATTGGCTCCGATTTGAACCAACGCATCCACAACTTGCAAACGAAGCGTAGGATTACTATCATCTAACAAAGGATAAATTCTATTTCCCACAGAAGGATCTTTCATACGAGTGAGAGCATCCAAATAAACATCTTTCGGATTTTCAGAATCTGACCACATCAAATTGGCAATCGTTGTGGAAGATGATTTGTCTTTTAAATCACCAAGAGCAATGGCTGCACCTGCGCGGACCCCAGGTTCCGAGTCTTTTAAAAGTTTTTTTAATTTTGGAATGGCGGAACGAAATTCCCGGCTTCCCAATTGGATTGTTGCTTGGGATCTTGTAAAAGGATCAGATGAATCAAGAGCTTCCAAAAGTGATTCTGTTGGTTGTTCTTCTGGCACTGTTTCCATGACAGGATTTGTATCCTCTTTTGTGGGAACGGGATCACAATTCAAAAAGAGAGTTAAGCTGAAAAAAAAAGAAAGAAAAATCCAAGTCTTTTGCATGCCAGACAAATTTAGAATTTAAAAAGCCTGCCTTCAAGTGTTAATTCATAAGGAATGAGTGAATTTTTAAGGTTCACACATTCCCTTACTCAGTTTTTTCTAACGAAAACAATTATAATGATAACAAAAATCGTATCAGACCTGCACGTTCTGATACATTCAGTGCTAAAAAATATTTTTTGCTTTTTTCTGCTTCTCCACCATGCCAGAGGATCGCTTCATCCAAAGTTTTAGCTCTCCCATCATGTAAATAACGAGCTTTTCCATTCACCGTTCCCAAAAGCCCTATCCCCCAGAGTGGGGCCGTTCTCCACTCTGTTTCTGTTGCTTCACCATCCGCTTTGCCATCACTTAATGCTTCACCCATATCATGCAAAAGAAGGTCGGTATAAGGACGAATGGTTTGATTGGCAAGTTGAGCAAAAGGAGTTTGATTTCCCGTTACCAGCTTTTCTGTATGACACTTGTGACACCCTGCTAGGAAAAAATGTTTTTTACCATTTAATATTGCCGTCGTATTTGGGTTACGGCGGACAGGTACTGCAACCAATTGCATATACTTTGTGATGGCAGTGATTTTATCTTCTGAAACCTCAGGTTTACCACCACCGATTGCATTGGCACATGAGGTTTGCGAAGATGAACAATTTTCGGAACCTAACATTGGACTTGTGATACCAATATCACCAGAAAAGGCCGCTGAATTTTGACGTTTGAGACTGGGAGCGTTTGCTTTCCATCCAAACCGACCAAGAGACTTCCCACTCCCAGAAAGATCCCAGATCCAATTGGGCATTCCAGAAATTCCATCTCCATCCAAATCCATTGGATCAGACCGACTTAAGATATTTTCTTCTGGTACCGATTCCAAAAGTCCAAGTCCTATGACCTGTTGTGTCAACCGAACAGAAGTTTTGTGATTTGGGTGAAGCGGACCGTAACCGAGCCCACTAAATACCAAATTTGGTTTTCTCAGAGAATAAGTATTACCATCCTGATATTTTCCATCAATAGTATCATATTCAAAATGGACAGTGCCTTCTGGAGCCACACCAGCGACTGCATTTGGTTGGAATTGAGTTCCATAGACTGGTTCAGGATCATTCCCTTTTGCTCCAACACCTAACCTTACCAAGGTGAAAACCAAAGGGTCTCCATCGTCTTCCACTGCCCTTCCGTTTCCTATATGACATCCCAAACAAGAATTTGTATGGAAGAAAGGTCCAAGTCCATCACGATCAGGAAGACTAGCCGAAAAACCTGCAGTCCACGGCACTTCAAATACTGCTTGGCCCACCGTAAAATCAGAGATTGTATTTAATGGCGAATTTTTTCCGAACTGGAGAAAAGCGCGGGCATCCGTCACAAAACTTGTCATTGCCCTTCCGCCCGAAAGTTCTTCTCCCTCTTCATAATCCCATGGGTTTCGGTTGGTTTGGACTAGCCCAAGTAAGGCCAAACAGGAACCATCTTCACATAATTTTTTCTCTTTCTCACATCCCATTACGGATGAGGAATAAACAATTTCGGATAACCCCACTCCTGTAGGACATGTATTTGTTTCAACAAATGCACATCCAAAATAGAAAGTGAATGATAGAAAAAATAGAATTAATAATTTTCTCATTTGCACCAATGAAAATCAAACATCAATTAATCGGGAATGGTGAGATAAATTGGTGTTGTGGCAGCCCAAGTTTCTTGGAGATCGGCACGACCAATGGAACCTTTAAAGTTCCAACCCCAACCATACAAAGATCCAGACTTTAAGATTGCGAAATTATGAAGTGCTCCACATCCAAAATACTGGATGTCCCTGACACCAACAACGATGTCTCCAGGAGTATACAATTTTGCCGGAGTGGTAAGTCCTGTTCCCAAATTCCCACTGGAATTGGCCCCCCAACCTTTTACTGTTCCGTCACTGAGAATGGCGAAACTTTGAGTTCCATTTGCCCATACAGAAACCACATTGTAAAGCCCTGTCACAAGTGTTGGAGTTGGAACCGGTGCAGGAGATCCAGTCCCACCAATCCCCAATTGCCCGCTCGAAGCAAGGCCCCAAGCATAAACAGTTCCATCAGTTTTGAGTGCGAGGATATGGTCTCTACCATTAGCAATATGAACAATCCCCGATAAAGAAGGAACTTTTTTGGGAGTTGAGTTTACTTCAGTCGATGTACCAATGACTCCATCTCCTAAATTCCCATATTGGTCTCTACCCCAAACATATACATCACCTGACTTTGTCAAGGCTGCCGAATGTTCTGAACCTGCAATTACTTGGATTACATCATTAGGTAATCCTATCACAGCCACTGGACTTGAAGAATAGGTTCCCGTTCCGCCGGCTCCATTTCCTAATTGACCAACAGAGTTCAAACCAAAGCTAACAACCGTTCCATCAGACTTTAATACAACTGCATGGTCATAACCGTAAACACCCATGACAGCATTTGTAATTCCAGGCACCTTTCTTGGAGGATTTCTTGGTCCGGCATCCGTGGCTGCAGTTTGTAAGTCTCCGGTATTTCCCATACCCAATTGGCCACTGCTATTGGCTCCCCAAGTCCAAACAGATCCGTCTTCTGTGATAGCAAGAGAATTGTTTTGATTGAATCCAAGGGAAACAACATTTGCGATTGTTGAAAGTTTGGTTATGGTTGGATTGGTAAGGTCACCTGTTGAAGTTCCCGATCCAAGTTGTCCAAAATTATTTCGACCCCAAGTGTATAGGCTTCCATTCACCACATAACCAGAGTGAGACCCTCCCGCAGCAATTCGATTTCCAAAATACGTTAGGATTGTTTTTTTAGCAGAAACTCCTACTTAGTTTGTACAATGGATTTGAATCTTGTTGGAACCAAACACTGGTTTGATGGAAAGAGAAGATGTGACCTCCCCTTTTCCGACATTAAAACTATTTTTTTCTGTTTTGTTTTGTAAAACTTGGCAAGTTAAAGAATCAGAAGTTTTTATATTCAGTGTCAGATCATAAGTTTTGACAATGCTTCCATCCTTGGGAGAAAGGATTTCAAATTTCGATCCGACTTGGCGTTCGTTGGCAAGAGATACGAGAAAAATTTTGTCAGTCAAATGAGAAATATCTTCAATGGAAGGTTCCAAGTTTTCCGCAGAAGAAATCTTAAACGATCCGAGTAATTTCCCATTAGCATCCTTCACTAAAATCTCAAAAGTTCCCGAACCTAAAGAAAGTTGCCAGCCTCCGGTTTCAGTTGTATTGGCAAGGGAACGTGAAGATGAGGAACGAAGATTTGCCGAAGTGGCCATCTCCAAACTGGCATTGGGAATGGGACTCCCTGCTCCGTCCGTAAGAGTCCCTGAAATTGTGGCAAGGTTGAGGCTAAAACCAAGCAAAGCGAGAGCACTCGGGTCAGCCTCTTTCGATTTGCATTGAGTTACCAAACTTAAAGTGATACAAGCAAACAAGAAGGACTTGAGGAAATTTCTGTTTTTGTTCATAGAATCTGTTCTCCTAAGAGGGTCGAGAAGGCACTGATACCGAGTCTCAAATTCATCTATTTTTTGAACGTCGTTCCTGTCAAGCACAGCGAAAATTTTTGAGTCAGGGGAGGAAAATGGAAGGGCAAAAAAAAAGAGGACATAAGGTCCTCCTTTTAACATTTAACGCAAGTTAGGAGAGTGGTCTACGAGTTCGGAACTTGGCTTCTCACCTCTTTTAAACTACTCAGTTCTTTTTTCCAAAGGCTAAGGTCTTTTTCAGCAGATTGTTTTACTTCTCCGGAAGGATGTTTGTTTTCGATCCAATACTCAACCATTTGGATTCTGGATTCCAATTCGTTGATCTTAAAATCAAAATAAGCTTTTTGGGTTTTGGCAGAAGGTCTTTCTGTAGCACCCGGCTCTTCCGCTGATGGTTTGTCTGACCATTTCTCTTTGGAAATAGAAGCAGAAATACTGGCATCCATTGCAGTGAAAGAATCCAACATCTCCAAATGTTCCTTCTCTTCCGACTCAGTCATTCGTGATTTAATTTCACGAGGAATGTAGAAATTTTTTGGATACTTGGCCGCAAAATCTCTCCATTCTTCTTTGATCTCTTCCTTACGATTAGGTTTTTTCTCTAAAGCAAACGGCCAAAGTACCTCAGCTTGTGCCAATTCCAATTCTTCTGGATTGGGAGCGTCGGCAAACTCTGGATCGTCAAACAACGACTTGGCGTGACTTTCTGTTTTTCCGAAATCGGAATCGGCGACTTCTGCCTGTTTGTTTGTTTTGTGAGATGAAAATTTCCATACCACAAAAGCAAACAACACTAAAAGAAATCCACAAACCGAAATGATACCTATAAACCGTTTGCTCATCGTTTAACCTCTTATGTAAAGATAGAAATTACCCAAGAAATTGCCTGACCAAAGATATTTTCTGTCAGGAATTTTTTTAAGTCCACAGGGTTTCTATTGAGTGAGTCATAATACCATGCAGTATATTCACTTACTTGCGGAATTGCGTATCCATAACGAGAGTTAATTGCTTTGATCAACTCATTAGCAAATAATGAATGACCATACATATTCGGGTGAACACCATCTAAACCGAAAACCCCAGGTTGGTTTGGAAGTGGCCAATTTGCTCTCGCATTTCCAGGAGACCATCCAGATTCACTACGAATCGGTCTTCCGTTTTCCTTTAAATCATCAAAAATCACACGCAAATCAGCAACGGCAAATCGCATTGTCGCAGCTTGCGCTTTGATTTCGTTATTTAACATATTCAAGAAAGTGGAAATTGTTGAGATCTCATTTGCATCCAATACTTGGTTTGGATCAGATACAGAATTTCTAAAGAAAGCTTTGAGTCCTGTATAGTTTGCTCGTCCATTTGGATCTTTATAGTTTTCCAAAAATGCAATGGCTGTTACGTTTGGAACAGTAAAAAGAACTCCACCTTGTAAACTTCCCATAGCAGACATTCTGCGGAAAAATTCACGGATATCTCTTTTGAATCTAGCTTCATCCAAACAGTCAGTAGATGTATGAAGGGCAGTACAAAGAACGTGGTTAGCTCCAGCAGATCCAAATAAGAAAGTAGGTTTTACTTTTTCCATTACTTGGGTTTGTGTTCCTGCATCCCGGAGACCAAATCGGTGAAACTTGTCTGGTTCTTGGCAATCTGCAACTGTGACCCAACGGTAAGTATACCAGTACCACTTTGCCCAGTACCATTCTTTTTCTTGTTTGGTGGCCGTGATGTCTTCACATTTACCAGAAGTCTTTAAGAGGCTTGTATACTCTGCTCCTGTAATCCCCGCATGTGTTGGCAAAGATACTGTGGAGCCATTTCCACCAATGATACTTTCAGCGATACAGAAAATACCGCAGTCCCATTTCAGTACATCCTCTAAGTTAACAAAAGGTCCTTTCAAAACATTGTAAGAAACAGAAGCACCAGCTTGTTTGCTCACAAGCACAGGGTATGCCCAATCTTGTGTTTTTTTCTCTACGGTGACCCCGAAGAAACCTTGGCTCAGGGAATCCCCGACAACCCCTACTCGTTGGAACATTTGGCTTTGCGTCTGCGCAGAGAGTGAGCCTGCGAAAACCAAGGACAATGCCAATCCTAGAATTCTATTTGTGTTCATATTTCCTCCCAATCGGAACATTTTTAACATATTTTAGACAATTGCCACATAATTAAGGCTTTTTGAACAAGTGTCAAATAATTTATTTCCGAACCATTGAGATTTTTTGAACAAAGTTCATTAACTGGTCAGAAGTTGGAGCTCTGATAAATATCAACCGGGACAAAAATAAAACCATTTGCTCTCAATACGGGCTTTACGAACGTTGTTTAAATGACAATGAGAACTAATCTCATTCGCAAAGGAGATATACGCCCTATGACGTTGATGCGAAATCTATCATTCGTACTTTCACTTGGCCTTGTGCTAAATTATTGTACTCCTGAATCCGAAAACTCAGAAGCCGGGCTTCTGGCTGCCCTAGCTCTTGCGGGGAGTGCACCCAACCAATCGGCTTTTCTCGAAACCTATTCGCAAATTGCATTCCAAAACTATAGCGATGCATATACAGATGTAGTGGCCCTTAGGCAAAAAGTGGCAACTTTTACGGCAAAAGCGTCCCCTTCTCTTACGGAACTCAATGAAATCAAAACCTATTGGAGAAAGGCAAGAAGGAGTTACTTACAAACGGAGATCTTTCGTTTTAGCCAAGGACCAATCGATAACCCAGCTCTAACAGGTGGGGTGGAACTTGAGCCGTTGATGAATGCTTGGCCCCTGGATGAAGGTTATATTGATACAGTAATCCTAACAAATCCAATCACGAAACAAGGATTAATCGATGCAAATGAAGGAGATTGTTCTGGCGGAACTTGTCCTGATGGCGATACTGCAAAAAATATTTCAGTCGGTTGGCATGCCATTGAATATCTGCTATGGGGTGCTGATGCTGCAAATAACTTCACACCGGGTAATACCATCACACAAACCAACTTCACAACTGCCAATGGGGCAGGAAATGCCGCAGCAAAGCGATCCGCTTATCTTTTGTATGCCACAGAAATTCTGGAAGCACACCTCCTTCAGTTGAAAAATGCCTGGGACCCAAGTCTGTCGAATTCCTATGTAAACAAATTCAAATCGAGTCCAACATCCTTTGAAAATGTCTTACGTGGGATTGCAAAATTTGCTGGTGGGGAATGGGGAGGAGAAAGAATGACCGGAGTATTCGGTGGAGAACAAGAAGAAGAACACTCTTGTTTTTCCGATAACACAAAGGCAGACTTTTACTTCGATGCAAAAGGACTCGATAATCTTTTTAATGGTTCCTATTCGGGTTCACAAACAATCACAGGGTATGGACTAAAAAACCTACTTGGTAAAGAAACCAGTTACATTAACGAACGGATTGGTACTGCTGAACTATTTTGTTTGAATGAATTTACAGAAGATGTTTCCCTAAACCAAGCTTGTAATAGTTCCATCATTTCCAGTCGTTTTGATCGGATGATTGCTACAGTCAATGTACCTGGTTCTACAACAGAAAATGAGGACTACAACATCTTTCGATATCAAATCCAACCAGCAGTACAAGAAATCGCAAAAGCGATGCAAAGAGCTGCGGCAAGTTACGGAGTCTCCATTGGCGATGATGGATTAGTTCTCGAATAAACGAAAAAATATATAAATGAAATCAAAACACCTTATCCTACTGACAAGTATCATCCTGATTTTTTCTTGCAAAAAGAAACCGAACGACGACACTACCAATGCCCTTATCCTTGCCGCCATTATATCCTCTCCCCAATGTTCTTCGGGAGATTTTTTAAACGATCCTTGCGAACAATTCAGTGGTGGAGACACCACAACATTTGATTCTACTGAGTCTGCTTTTGATTTAGAAGCAGCCAATGTTTTGGATTCCAAAAGATCCATCGACTTCCAAGATGGAAATGCTAACTTCAATCGAACTTGGCTTCCTTCTGGAAACTCTTCTGTTGCAGGACTTGGTCCAGTGTTTAACAACCGTTCGTGTCAAGGTTGCCACGTAAAAGATGGTCGCGGTAGACCTCCGGCGGATGGAACTAGTTTGTCATCGATGCTCATTCGATTGAGTATTGCTGGAACTAGTCCAACCACTGGTGGTCCAGTCGCCATGACCAATTTCGGGACCCAATTGAATACAGAAGGTATTTTGGAGTTTGGAACAGGAACACAGATTCCCAAAGAAGGGACTGTCACCATTACTTATACGGAAGAACCGGGTAGTTTTCCCGATGGGGAGACTTATTCACTGCGTAAGCCAAGTTATACGATCACTTGGAACGTGGGCGGTGGGGCAACACAAATCAATGTTGCAAATCCTGGCCAACCATACCATCCAACTAGTAACCCATCAGGTTCTTATTTTATATCGCCAAGGACTGCTCCCATGGTCCCAGGACTTGGACTTCTGGAAGCAATTCCGGAAGCCACCATACGTTCGTTTGCTGATATTTCAGATTCCAATGGAGATGGAATCTCTGGAAAACCCAATCTTGTTTGGGACACCACCCAAGCAAAGTCATTCCTAGGAAGGTTTGGATGGAAAGCAAACCAACCCAATTTAACCCACCAAAATGCCAGTGCTTTCCTCGGTGATATTGGACTTACCACTCCCGTATTTCCTTCTGAAAATTGTGCCACAGGCCAAACTCTTTGTTCCGCAAGTCCCACAGGGAATGGAACTAGTCCAGAAATTTCTAGTGATCGTTTGGCTCGCGTGACTTTCTATACTAGTTTAGTAAGTGTTCCTGGACGTAGAGGTTGGAAAACAGAAGATGTCAGAAAAGGAAAAGAGTTATTTATACAAATTGGATGTTCCTCTTGTCATATTCCAAGAATCAAAACAGGCGACCATTCGATTCCGGAAGTAGCAAATCAAGAGATACGACCCTATACAGATTTACTTTTACATGATATGGGAGACGGCCTAAGCGATTCTCGTCCTGACTTTTTAGCTACAGGAAACGAATGGAGAACCACTCCTCTTTGGGGACTTGGTCTCATCGAAAGAGTCAATGGCCACGAACTTTTGTTACATGACGGAAGAGCAAGAGGAATCCAAGAGGCAATCCTTTGGCATGGCGGTGAAGCAGAACAAAGTAAAAATAATTACAAAGTTTTACCCAAAGAATCTAGAACCAAAATCATTAGTTTTCTTAAATCATTATGAAACGAATCAAAAATTTTCCAAAGTTTTTTATCTATGGGTTCTACATATTCTTATTTAATTGTGGAATCCAATCAGATGGTGCCTCCGAAAAAGCACAAATTTTAGGTTTAGTTGACAGTTATTTAAGAACCTATACAACATCAAGTTTACTTCTGGATATTTCTAATAATCTGATTATCCCTAAGTATACAAACTTAGATAACAAAGTATCAGCCTTACAAACTGCTGCGACCACATATGTAGCCACACCGGACGCCACAAATCTAAACCTTGTTAAAAATGCATGGATCGATGCAGATTTAGCGTATAGACAAATTGAATGGGCTTATTTTGGCCCGGCATACATTCCCTATAATGTGTATCTGTATTTGGATAGTTTTTCAAAATCTTTCCCGATCGATCCAACGTCCATTGAATCAAAAATTACATCCAACTTAGCACCGAATGGCCTTCGCGTGGATGGCTTGGATGCAGTGGAGTATCTTCTTTTTAAAGACAATGTTACAACCACCAATGCTGCTTTTGCGGATGCTAATAGAAAAACCTACCTAACCAAACTGATCCAAGACATCAAAACACAAACAGGGTTACTCATTTTCCATTGGGACAAATCAAGAAGTTCATCTTTTTATTATACATTTACCAATGCAGGAAAAGGAAGCAGGGAGTATCCAAATACAAAAGATGGACTTACCGAACTTACAAACCAAATGGTGTTTTTTTGCAATACCATAGTTGATATCAAAATAGCAGAACCATCGGGCCTAAGAGCCACCAATTTAGGAGTCAAAGACATTACGAAAGTTGAAACACCGTATGCAAATTTATCTTTAGATTCTTTATTGCAAAACCTCCAAGGTTTTTCTGATATTGGGGATGCGGGTTTATATAAATTTTTAGCTCTACGAAGTGAGACAGTCGTCCCGAGATTACAAGAACAAATCAAAACTACAACTTCTTCTGTAAACTCTGTAAAAACAAAATACGGAACCTTACAAAATGCAATTACTACAGGGAACCAAGACGTTGAACTAATGCTAAGTGAATTTAAAAAACTTAGAGTGCTGATTAGCACTGAGCTCATCAGTGCACTTGGCGGAACCATTGGAGCTAGCTCAAATGACGGCGACTAATTTTTTTTCCAAATCTGTCCCTTCTCTCTCTCTCCATTTTTTTCGCATTGGTTATGGATTTGCAACGACCATCTTAATCATTCGGTATTTTTATTTTGGATGGATCCATTCTTATTTTATCAAACCAACGTTTTTCTTTAAACACTTTGGTTGGGAATGGATTCACCCACTGCCTCCCGTGTTTACCTATCTTTTGTTTGTAATTTTACTTGTTTCTGCCATCGGGATTTTCCTGGGATATTTTTTAAGATTCAGTCTATTCATTTTTACGATTGGTTTCACTTGGTTTCATTTTTCTGATGCAACAATCTATTTAAATCATTATTATCTAATATCCTTACTTGGCTTTTTACTTTGGTTATCTCCTGTAACCAAATCTAATTTGCCTATATTTCAATGGAAACAATGGATACAAAAGGTAGATCCTATTCCTAAATTATGGTTATATGCTTTCCGAATTCAGATAGGGCTTATTTATTTTTTTGGAGGCGTTGCCAAACTCCAACCAGATTGGTTATTTGAAGCTCTACCTTTAAAGTTATGGTTATACCAATCCGAAGGAAAATTACCAATTTTAGATCCCATCCTTGGACTACCGATCACTGCTTTTGTTTTTTCTTGGATTGGAGTTATTTTTGATTTATCTATCCCCTTTCTATTGTGCACAAAACGATTTCGATTTTTTGCATGGTTGGTTGTTTTATTTTTCCACTCCTTCACATCTTTTCTTTTCCCCATTGGGATCTTTCCGATTGTGATGAGTCTTTCTTCTCTGATATTTTTTGAACCAGATTGGCCTAAAACAATTCTTATAAAAACCCTAAAACTAAAAATAGGAACCGATGTTTCAAAAACCTCTTTAACACCAAAAGAAATTAAAATTGGTTTCAAAGAATATATGTTAATGGCTTATCTAACTTTGCAGATTATAATTCCTCTCAGACATATATTGTATCCTGGACAAGTAATTTGGACGGAGGAAGCAATCAAATTTTCGTGGCAAGTGATGGTAGCAGACAAAGTTGGCCGTGCTGTCTTTTTTGTTCAAAACAAAGCAGTTTATCCCCAAGAAGAACTAACAGAATACCAATACAGAATGATGACCATACAACCAGAACATATCCTGCAGTATGCTAAACATTTACAAAAAAAAGAGATGGAACTAACAGGTGTCAAAGATCTGCCGGTTTATGTTCAATCAGATGTATCAATCAACGGAAAACCGGCAAGGCCACTATTTCCACCTAATGAAGATTTAACGCAAATCAATGTAAATTTACTCCCTTTAAAAGGACTCCTTCGATGAATCTCTTTCACTTACGCTCAAGTTTTCTTTTTCTGATTTTAACTTGGAACTTTGCAATTTTTTCGCAAAACAATACGGAAGAACAAGAAACCAAACCTCAAAAAAATGAAGGAATCCATGTCATTGGTAATAAAAAGGAAGACTTAAAAAAAATCCCAGGTTCCGCCTACATCATTGATAAAAAATATTTAGAAGAAGCCTCACCTACTGATCCAATGGAGGCTCTACGAAGATCCCCAGGTGCCAGTGTTCGTTTTCAGGATGCAGCAGGACTCACACCAAACATTGGTTTTAGGGGTGTGAGCAATGAAGAATCCAGAAAAACTTTAATTTTAGAAGATGGAATCCTCACCTCACTCTCACCCTACGGGCAACCAGAAAGTTACTATGCACCCTCCATCGAAAGGATGGAACGAATTGAAATTGTAAAAGGTTCTGGTTCTATTTTATTCGGACCAAATACAATCGGCGGAATCGTTAACTTTGTCACCAAACGTCCACCTATCGAATCTACTTTTTTTACAAAAAATGTGGGTGGAGAAAACGGATATCTGTCCACTTACAATTCTTACGGAAAAAGTTTTGGTTCCAGTGCTTTCGAAGTATCTTTACTCAGAAAACAAGGAAATGGATTTCGTAATTATCAAAATTTCGATGTTACAGAAGGTAACGTAAAATGGATTCAAGATTGGAACGAAAATCATAGTACAACGATTAAGTTAGGGTATCATGTTCAAAATGCACAATCCACTTACCTAGGCCTGTCACAAGGCCTCTTCCGGATGGACCCTAAAATCAATCCAGCCGAGTATGATGAAAAACAATTAAACCGAAGCCAATCCATCATTTCTCACAATTGGAAATTATCCGATGACCATACACTCATTATTCGAGGATACTTTTCTCAGGCAGAACGAAACTGGGCTAGGCAAGATTTTTTATCTGGGAAATCAGCAACAGGTGGTTACCTAAATGCTCCATTAGATACACTTCGTACTTACTCTCCTTGGATCATTGGAAACCGACCTGGTGATACAATTTATATGCGTGAGTCATATATTAGTCGCGACCAATCTTTTATGGTTGGAGGGGTGGAAACAAAACTAGAATCTAAATTTTCTACCTTCGGACTCAAACACGAAACAGACCTTGGTGTCAGATTACACGGCGAAAATAATTTAACACAAACCAATGTAAAGAAGACCGACGATCCTTTAAGTTATCTTTCTAAGGCAATTATTCAGGAAGAATCTCTCATTACAAATTTGGCACAACCTTCTTTACCGAACTTCAACCTCAATAGACAGGAACGAAAGATAGAAGCTTTTTCAACTTACTTTCAAGACAGAATTCAGATCTCAGAAAACTGGAAACTCATTCCAGGTGTACGTTATGAAGAAGTGAGACAAAAAGCCATTACCACAAGAAGGCAAGCAACTCAAGAGGATTATCGGCTTGGGGCCGTTTTACCAAATGATGTTTCCGTTAATCGCAGAAGCTCCAGTGAATCCAGAACTCATATCATCCTACCCGGACTTGGGATTACCTATGATATAACAAAAAAGTTTATTTGGTTTTCAGGTGCTCACAAGGGATTTTCGCCTCCTACGTTTGGAACCTCCTTTAGTCCCCAAGGAAACGATTATCGCTTAAAACCTGAATCATCTACAAATTATGAAACAGGGATCAGAGGAGATATTACTTCCTATCTATATACAGAACTCGTTGGTTATAAAATGTATTTTCGTGACCAAATTATTAACGTAAATGAAGTTGGTGGTGAGAACGGAATAAGACCAGCAAATACTGGTTACTCGACACATACTGGAGGGGAATCCGTCATAGTCTGGGATCCGGCTAAAATGCAAAAGTCGGAATGGAGAGTTCCCATCGAACTAATTTATTCTCGCATTGAAGCAAAGTCGAGAAGTTTCAATCCATTTCCAGTTTCCCAAACAAGCGATGGAAAAGAGACAATTGAAATTTTACCGGCATATACAACAAACAACTACCAATACATTCCAACAGACACAACTGGCAATTATTTGCCCTATGTACCAAAAGAAACAATCACAACTGCCATTAGTGTATCTTCCCCCCAAGGATATTATGGTAGATTGGAATACCAATACATTGGAAAACAATACTCCGATTTACTCAACACGAAGGATGAATCGGAAGATGGAAACAAAGGAATCATACCTAAAGTGGAATTATGGAATACTAGTTTAGGGTATCGATCCCCAGATAAATGGTCGGTGTTTATCAACGCAAAAAATATTCAGGACAAACAATATGTATCAGGTCGTTTGCCTACGGGAATTCAACCAGGACCCTTTCGTCAGATCAATGTTGGATTTACTTTAGAGTTATGAACTTCCGCAAAGTCCATTACATTTGCTTGCGGATAATTGACAGGACAAGAAAGAATTGAGGAAAATTTAGATTCCTGTTTTCCATTTGAATCAGACAATCCAACAAATTGACAGATAATATCCATTTCTTGTTCATCAACGATCACTTCTCGAATCATCAAATATTCAATAAAATCGAGTCGATCAGAAACATCTGCGATAAATAGCCCATCTCTAAGTATGTCCGTCAATCGATTGACATTTCTTCGACTTGGAGTTTTTTCTCTTTCTACTTTTGGAGAAAACTCTCGTAACTTCGCATTTGCATACTCTTCCCATCTATGGATTGTTTTTAGATTATTTTCTAATTGAAATAAAAAACCAGGAACTGATTCCTTTTTATCAAAAACCACTAACATTCGCAAGTATTGGTATAAATTTGGATTACGATACAACAGACGTTTGCAATGAATGGAGTCAATTTTTTCGAAGATACGAAGAAAAGAATCTGTATTTTGGTCTCCAGACTCTGCAATCGACGATTCAAAATACTCTTCCCATTGTTTAGCATTCAAATTACTGAGTAAGTTCAACTGAAACGTTACGTCCTTTTCAACCATAGGTTCATTCAGTAACAATTCCAAACTTTTCTCTGAACTAATAATCTTTGCCCAAATTGAAAAATAATAATCGGGAGTGATATTTCCAGTTTTAATGTATTTTCCAAAACCATAATACACGGCCTTACATATCAAGTTGACCGGCATAGCAGTGTGGTTGATTAATTCTTTTAAAACATCTTCCTCACGCAGAATCCAACAATAACTACAAAAATACTCAACTAGTTCATCTACTTCAAAAAGGATTTCTAAATATTCATGAAGATTGGGTTTCGTTAATAAATAGTCAAACGACTCCTTTGCATGTTGGGGTGAGCTTTTTTTCCAAAAATCGTAAACCAAAACTTCCATCATATCACCCCTAAACCCTCACATACCAGGTGACGAAAGAAAAGAAGACTTTTTAAAAAGAAAGTTCGAAATAGAAGAAAAAAAGGAAATTTTCTAAAAAACAGAAAATCCAATTAAAATGCCATTCACAAGAGTGATTTTAAATTTTACGGTTAAAAATATTTCCCCACCCGATCATAGTTTGCAAGGGCAGAAAGAATAGTTGTTTCTTCCCAAACATCAAGAACAGCCCCATTCCCACTCAAATAGGCCAAAACATCTGCACGATCAGGAGAGGGAAGTTTTTTTAATTCTCGTAATACAAGGGACAAACGATCCGGATTTCTTTTGTTAGGTGCAAGTTTTGCTTCTGATTGAAAATCAAACCGTTCACTCAATTGTTGGCAAAATGTTTCCCACACATGAATGGAATCTAAAATCGACTCCAATCGAATTCGATTTTCTTTTTCTTTAGGTGACTGTTCAGCTAATTTTTTTTTACCAGAAACCATCATCATTCTTAGGTAATAATACAGTGTATGGCTATTCAAAAGTATTTTTCGAATTTCATTTTCCCTTAGATTGGAAAAAATACCAAGCAAAGCTTGCATTGTCATATTATTCTGTTCTAATATATCAAAATAAGCTTCCCAAGTTTGTGGATCTAAATTAGACAATAGATGAATTTTTAAAGTAGGATCTCGGTCCATTTCCTCTGCCAGAGATAAAATTCGCAAACTCTGTGCAGAATCAAACAAAGATCTAATTTGTAAAAAATAAGCATTGGAATCAAAATTTCCGGTTAGGAATTGTTTTCCATAACCAAAATATATAAACTTCATCAGAAGTTCTGGCGTTAGGTTATCGTCATTTAAAAATCGCCGGGAACCTTCTTCTGAACGAAGAAGCCAAAGGTATTCGAAAACTAAATCGCAAAACTCTTCTTCTGCCATCATATGGTCAGCCAAAGATTTTAAGTCAGTTCCTTGTTCTACCGATTGGAAGAAATCTAACAATTCATTTGGAGATGCATTTTTCCAAAATTCAGATGCCTTCCATCGCATACCAATTTATAAATGTTAAAAATAAAGTGTCAATTGAAATTTAATAAGATTCAAGTTTCATCATATTAATACACATTCCAGTAACTACTTCGTAACAAATTGCCACAGATCTTTCCATTAGTGCCCGGATCAATGACGAATACCTGATTATCTGTATGTGGAATTGTATATATTTTTCCGTTAGGTGATAGAACCGCATCTCCCCATTTGTTTCCACCGGCAATGCCAGAATTATACGTTGTGGATACAAATGTATCAGGATCAAAAATAATGAGATCGGTGATATCTGCCGGTATTGTGTAGATCCTTCCATCAGCGGCCAAAACGCCACCTCTCCATTTAGCAGAAGCAACTACAGGGGATACCCACAAATTCAATGCATCAGAATTTGGGTCTATGATCAAAAATTCCGTATCGTTTGAAGGAATACCGAATATCTTGCCGTTAGGTACAAGGACTCCATGTCGCCACTTTCCAAGACCAGTTTTTGGACTTGGAATCACATAACTTTTTTCAGAAAAAGGATCCAATACGAATATATAATCGATATCAACCGGAAACGCATATATTTTACCATTCGGAGCAAGGACACCGCCTTCCCACATATTTGTAAGAGAAAGAGGTGATGGAATTGTTCGCATAGCATCCGTTTTTGGATTAATCACAAGTATTTTATTAGAACTCATTGGAATTCCATAAATCAAACCATTGGGTGCAAGCACGCCCCCTCTCCATTTCCCAAGTCCCAACTCGGGGGAAGGTAAAAAATAAGTTCTGTTGGATAAGGGTTCAACTACAAGAATGTTATCAGCATCCCTCGGTATAAAATAAATTTTACCATTCGGAGCATAGACTCCTCCTTCCCATTGAGCAGTTCCACTTGCTCCCGTCACCAAAGTAGTTGTATCATTAGTCAAAGGATTGATCACGAGAACATCAGATTGATTGTATGGCGCAGAATAAATTTTTTGGTTATCGCTAAGAACTCCACCTAACCACTTCGCTGTGCCAGCAATAGGAGGAGTGAAACTACTAAAAGTGACTCCAGTTGACCCCAGAGAAATTTGTTTTCTAATTTCATCTGAAACATACTTCCATCGCCTAGGTTGAATGATTGCCAAGGGATCCATTTCACAAATGGATCGATTCGGTGCACGGGAACCACAAAACTCACGATCATCGTCCACAAGAATTCTAGCTAAGTAAAAATCGCGAAAGGATTCCGATTTAGGATCACAACCATTCTCTAAATTTGGAAATTTGCAGGAAAAAAATAACGAACTAACGAAACTTCCAAAGAAAAATAAAACTATTGTTAGATATGGTTTCAAATTGATTGGACTCTTTTGGAGATAAAAATAGAGAAACACAGATAAATTGTCAAACGAAAGAAATTTCCAAGGGTTCAAACTAAATCATTGGGCCACTGATTTTGGTTATAAAATATATTTGCAACGATTCTGGATTCTTTGCGTAGTACCACCTAAAATCTGATTGTCATCATTGGGAAAAGAGTCCACAATAGGAAAAGATTGGTCCAATCCTGTTGCCAAAAATGAAGATTTTTAGCTATCCTCCAACTTTAGAATTACTTCCCTTTGTGCAAAAATATCTCATCATCGAATCAAAAGAAGGGATAGAAAATTGCGTGTTGCCAAACCCGAACTTAGTTTTATCCTTTCAGTTGCGTGGAAAACTTCGTTCATTCGAATCAAATACAATCTATGATTTACCACGTGCAGGCATAGCAGGCCTAAGAAAAACGGCAAGAAAGATCATCTATCCGGAAAACTCTTCTGCCTTACTCGTCATACTCACGGAAATCGGTGCAGCAGGTTTTTTCGGAGATCCCATTTCTGATTTTTATGAAAAAACAATAAGTTTAGAAAATCTCATTCCAAATCATTTGTTAAAAATTTTGGAAGAACAGTTATTTTTTGCAAAATCGAATGAAGAGCGTATTCTGTTAGTTGAAAAGTTTTTAATTCAAAACAAAAAGAACAGAACCATTGATCCTAGGATTCATACGACTCTTCAGAAAATTAATTTGTCAAAAGGACAAATTAGAATGAACGATATCAAACAAGGATTACCAATTAGTCTAGACTCACTCGAAAAAAAATTCAAAGAAACCATTGGGATCACTCCTAAACAATATGCAAACCTTGTTCGAATTCACACACTGATTCAATCATATTCCAAACAGACTAATTTAACGAATCTTGCTGTGGAAGCTGGTTATTTTGACCAATCACATTTCAATAGGGAGTTCAAACTTTTCACTGGAGAATCGCCAAAACTTTTTTTCAAAAAACCGCAAATTTGGTAACCCAATCTATTTTCTGATTTTTTACAAGTTTAAAAATCCAATTCCCTGTATGATTTAAAAAATACAGTTCAATTCAGGGGATATCATGAACCAAATTCTAATTGATCGATTTCAATTGCCTATCGAATCCAAAGAAACATTTTTAGAAAGAGTTAAAATCAATCGTGATTTTATCAAAACACTAGAAGGATTTTGTGAAGACCATGCGTTCATCCGAGAGGAAAACGGAAAAATCCAATTTGTGACCATTGCCATTTGGAAAGACAAACACAGTTTAGAGAAAGCAAAGGAAATGGTATTTTTAGAATACAAAAAACAAGGATTTATAATGCCTGATTTTTTAAAAGCGAATTTGATCCAAATTGAACGTGATATTTACGAGAGGTTGCCTTAGTCATCACCTAACGCATTTATACACGACTCCTTAATGTGACAAATCAAATGATAACTTTGATTTTAATTCTTTATAAAAGTCTCTTCCCATTTTAAGTTTGATCCCGGTTTTTAATTCTACTTGGTAAGAACCGCCAGCGGAAACAATAATGGTTTTGATCTGTTTTTCATTTACAATGAAAGATCTGTGAATTCTAGAAAAATGTGAAGGCAGAACTTTTAATAGAGAATCAAGACTTTTGTTATGTACGATCATCTCTCCATTTTTTTGATAAACTTTAACTCGTTTATCAAAGGATTGTACATAAAGAATGTCCTTTATTGGAACTAACGACAAACTGTGATCTTGTTTTACGCCGAGATACTTGGTTTTTGTTTGCCTATTGTTTGTTTGGAACTTCTGAAGCGCTTTCCTAATTCTTTCTTTATGAATTGGTTTAGGCACAAAGTCGAGAACTCCGTATTCAAAAGCTTGGATTGCTTCTGCTGTATTTCCCGATGTGATGATGGTCAAAAAAGAAGCTGCAGAAGTTTCTTTAAGCAAATCAAAACCAATGTCACCATCTAAATTTAAATCCAAAAACAAAAGATCAATTTCATTTTCCTGTATGAAACATTGTGAACCAATGAGAGTTTTTTCAATTCGTAGGGACGAAATCTTTGTTCCAAGAACTTCACGCAAAATACGTTCCAATCCTCTTGCGGCAACTATTTCGTCCTCTACGATTAAAATTCGCAAAACTTTAATTCCTGTTCCTAATACTGTTCCAATCGATATTGGACATTTGATAAATTGACAAATACTCCTACCATGGCTTGGTAAGAATTTAATGTTCGCATTGAAAACTGGTCAGCTTTTAAAAACTCTCTGTAATAATCAACTTCCGCCTTAATTCCAAAATAGCGCCCCAAATAAATATTAAGACCAGCACCCAATCCCACGATACTCCCAATTCCACTTGTAATTTGGTTGCTATAAACAAATCGATCATGAGAGTTCCCTGAATGTGCTTCACCTGTAAAAGACACAACACCGGCCCTTGCCGCAAGATAAGGATCAAAAAAGTTTTTCGGAATGGGGTGGTAAGTAGCAAGGAAACTCATCGAATTTCCTCGATATATCGTTCGTTCTCTCGGAAACGGATCCACATATTCTTTGTAATATGATAAACCAGGGATGACATCTTGTCGTTTTGCTTTCATAGAATTTTGCATGACGGTAAACCCAAGGCCAATTTTTTCCTTCCATCCGTATTCAAAATCGAACTGAGAGGAAACGCCCGGCGTGTATGTTGGTTTAAAATACAATCCCGGCTGGTCATTTCGAATCAATCCTTGAGGATAATAATCTTGGCTTACTTCTTTTGTTACAATCTTATATTGTAATGTGCTATCATAGTTTTTTTCATGGCTGATAAAAGATCCACTAGGTGCAAGTGTCCCTCCTCCCATAAAACTAATCAAAAAAGCCCCTTCATAAAAACCAGGTGGGTATTTTAATTTTGCATAATATTTTTCCAACTCAGAATTATCCTTTGTCGTCTCCTCTGGGACTTGGGTGACAAGAGGTTTATCGTCTTTTTTATTTATAGGATCTGCAAAACTAATATTCGCAGCAAATAGAAGAGAGGTGATTGTTAGTATTTTTGTATTCATCTTTTTTATCCTTTTGGGTAGGATAATGAAGATAGAAAAAATTGCAAAGAAACAGGTGCGAAACGCACTCTACTTGTGCCAATGGCACGGTTTATTCCATTAAGGTGATTGTATTTTCCCAACCTCCCATTACGACCTTTGAATTAAAATCCCACTTATTGGGAAAGGCTTCTTGAAGTCTGGACTTTATGTATTTGATCCCTGTTCCCAATGAATCCGATTTTGTTGTTGGTAAACCATCATTAAATAAAATGTATTTGGTTTTGTTTTTATCTTTCTTTTTCTTCAAAGTAAAGGTACCAGAATTTTTTCCCTGGTAACCATGGGTCACTCCATTTTCGACCAATGTCAATAAAACAATGGGTGGAATGATATCTTTGGAACTCACACCTTCTGTTTTGAATTCAAACTTCGATTCTTTGCGTAAACTCATGATTTCCAAGTATCGTTTGCATATTCCAACTTCTTCGTTTACAGAAATAGTTTTCCTATTTGTTAATTTTAAAATGGCTCTCAACTCATCAGATAAAGCCGTTAACAATTGTTTTGCCGTTTCTGGATCTTCATCCAACCAGATGATAGTAGCATTGATTGAATTCAGTAAAAAGTGGGGATGAATGTTGTTTTTTAATAATTCTACTTCCAACCTAGAAGAAACTAGTTTTGCATCCTGCAATTTGGCCTTGTAGGTGACCATCCGTCTTTCAGCTTTGTTTTTTTCGGAATTAGCAAGTTTAATTTTATAAGCAAGTCCCAAGGATAACAAACACATCTCGATCGCAGAACCTGCTTGTAATCCATATTCTGTAAAAGTGTTTGCAGGCAATATTCCAAATCCTTTGAGAGAATATATTCCTACACCAAATAAAAGTGCCACCCAAGCGATTAAAAAATACCTCGCCGGTTTATACCCTTTATCCCAGCAAACAACAGCTACAAGAAAAACCGATACTGCAAAGGACATAACCAAGGATGCTAATAAATAAATATTCGCATAATAAGAAAAAACAAAAGAGGATAACATTAAAAATAACATCATACCCATTAAGATAAAAATAATTTTATCCCATGTCGGAGTATTTTTTTTGGTATTTAAAAAACTCCTTGTAAATTGAAGACCCCAAAATAAAGAAAAACCGCCAACAAAAGGCAAACTTATGTTTGCCCAATAAGGGAAGTTTGGCCAAAAAATCTGAAACGCCAAACCATTTAATACTGATTGCGACAATCCATACAAACTGATATACAGAAGGTAATACAAATACCCCAAGTCTCTCAACATAAACAAAAGAATTAAATTATAAATTACTAGAACGAATAAAATTCCATAATAAATTCCAAGAGATAAATTTTCTTTCTCTTTGAGTTTTAAAAAGCGTTCATGGGAATATACTGTGATGGGGAATTGTACCGTCCCTTCACTTTCAAATCGAAAATAATATGTATTATTTTTTTTATTCAAAAGTTTGATCGGGAAAATGAAACTTTTTTCTTCCAAAGGCCTTTGAGAAAATACATAAGAATCTCCTGTTATTGTTTGTTTCCAAGTTTTATCTTTTAGTTCATAAAAATCAATTTTGTCCAACAATGGATAAGAAACATGAATGTACCAATCGCGTTCATTTGCCTCATTTTGTAGTTCGAACCGAACCCAATAGATATTTTTTGTAAAACCAAAATTGGGAGAAAGAGACTTACTCTCATAAAAAAGATTTGATTTTCGCACCTCTTCAAAAGTTAAATTTTCATTCGGTGGGAGTGTCAGAATTTCCATATGAAAACCTAACGGATACTCACCGATCCCGCCTTTCAAAATAGTTGTGTATCGTGACTGCGAAGGAGTTGCCCAAAGAGCGCTAGTACCAATAAAAATAAAAGTCAATCTTGCCCAAAGTCGAAACATTGCTGACAAAGTTTGATTTTATTGATATTTAATGTAAAGTAAAAGTTTAATATTATTTATTTTCTATATACAATTCATAGTATAATTTCCATTAGTGGAGCAAACTTTCACAAAGAGACAAATTCTTATTTTTGGTTCAGGATTCTTTCCTGATGGCCAGGATACACAAACTTGGGTTTGTTTGTTTCAGCAACTTTTTTGAGAAAATCCAAACTTTTGCGATTGAGTTTTGCATCAGTGGTAAACGCACCTGGGACAACAGATTCTTTCCAACCCCATTCTGTATGACAAGAATCACCCAGAATCAAATGGGATCCATCTTTAGTCGGTATAAAAAAAGCCAAACTACCTGGTGTATGACCAGGAACTGCGATCACAAAAAAACTTTGGTCTCCAAAAAAATCCAAAACTCTAATTTGATTTTTCTCTAAATCAAGTTGGATCAGGTTTGGATTTTCCCCTAATAGACGATTCGTGGATCCTTGTACAAACAAATTAATCAATTGGCGAGTTGTTACTTCTCCAGGTCCAACATAGAATGGTACCGATCGATCCAATTCATAGGCACCAAGCACATGATCCAAATGTAAATGAGTGTAAAAAACCCCCTTCAGGTCGATTTTGTTTTTGGAAAGATAAGCATTTGTTGTTTCATAAATTTTTAATCGGTTTAAATGCATCTGAGATTCAACGATCGAACTCACGTAAGCCCCTGCCTCTCCCTTAGAGAACCTTTCCCCTATCCCTGAATCAATCAGATACGTTCCGTATATAGGATGTTTAACGACATAGAAGTATATGGAAATAGGTTCTAAGCGATCCTTTAAACCAACCATCTTAGCCTTTGGATCATCCAGGTCCAAAAGTCCAGCAAGAGAGGCTTCCCAATCAGCCACCTTGACAACTTTCAATTCTACCCAATGTTTCGGTTGTGGGGAAAGAGGGAGTGTTTCAGAGATTTTATCCGAATTGAAGGGTTTTACTTTATGCGAAGTTACCTGACAAAATAAATTTAAAATACAAACACCTACAGAAACGAATTGAATCAAAAATCGAAACATAAACCCTCCAAACGATAAGATACCCAAAGTAAACCATTCTAGATTTTAAGTCACTCGAATTATCATTCCAGATTCAACTGAGTATTGAGTAAAAAAATGTAAAGCAAAGCTTTTCTTGACTTTTCTTCTCACACCAGGTTTATTTGGCAACGAATGGCCCAATTTTTGACCTTTGTTCGTTCTTTATTCCGGTCTCCAGCTAACGTAGAACTTCGCTACCAAAGGTATTACGTCGCAACCAACTCAATTTATGTTTTAGCCGGCCTCATTCACTTTGCTTTTATTTTTTTCTTTAGTGCAGTAGGGGCATTGGAGATGGCACTTTTTAATCTAGGAAGTGTGATTTGGTTTGCTTTTACGATTTGGATCAATCGCAAACAATACTTATTCACTTCTTTGTATTTATGTTTCTCAGAGGTTTTTCTACATGCATTAGCAGCAACGTATTTTTTTGGATGGGGCGCAGGTTACCAATATTATATGATGCTTTTTGCAACGGGAATTTTTCTTCTACCCCCTGGAAAAAACTTTCTCAAATTCGGCAGTATTGTCCTCGGTTGTTTACTCTTTGCTTCCACATATTATTATTCGATGTCCTATCCGCCAATCTACCATTGGACTCCGAATTTTCTTGCCCTCATCAATGTATCCAACATTATCTTCTCCACCCTTTTTCATGCTGGCTTTGCATATTACTTTACTCTTGCAGCAAATATTGCCGAGGACTCCTTAGAGAGAGAAAATAAGGCTCAAACTGCTTTTTTCCAAAACATATCCCATGAATTGAGAACCCCCCTCACATTAATTGCCGGGCCCTCGGAGTCCGCTCTTAAACGATCAGAAGGACTATCTCCTTTAGAAGTAAAGGTCATCGTAAACCAAGCTAGGCGCTTAACTCGTTTAGTGAACCAACTTCTCGATTTACAAAAAATTACTTCAGGTCGAATGGAACTTCGGAAGACTTATCTTCAATTAGGTGACTTTTTAATCCAAGTTTCCGAAAACTTTACAGCCTACGTTAAAAGAAAAAACATTAGATTTGAACTTTCGTTATGTGATGAGGCATTATTTGTTGATGTAGACCCAGAACAAATTGACAAATGTATTTTTAATTACCTTTCCAACTCTATCAAATTTACTGGAGAGGGTGGAACAATCCGATTGGAACTACAACGGAAAGAAAACGAAGCAATCGTATCTGTTCGAGATTCTGGGATTGGAATGGAAGAAAGCCAAATTCGAAGATTGTTTTCTCGATTTGGAATCAGCGAAGCATCGCTCACAAGGGAACAAGAAGGCACTGGTTTAGGCCTTGCCTTAGTAAAGGAATTAGTGGAACTCCATGGAGGGAAAGTTGGCGTAGAAAGCGAAATCGGTATAGGCTCCCACTTCTACTTTACTTTGCCTTTAGCTGAAAGTAAAAAACAAGAAAACCTAACAAACATACAGCGCTACTATCCTACACGACACGAATATATTCCGGAAGAAGTGGCTCATCCATACGAATTTTCAGAAAAAACAAATACAAAAAAGACCATCAAACTATTGGTAGTCGAAGATAATCCCGATTTACGATCTTATTTGGGATCTATTTTAACCAGAGTAGGTTTTCATGTATTAGTTGCTCCAGATGGTTTGGCGGGACTCGAAGCCGTCTTATCAGAATCTCCAGATTTAGTCATTACCGATTTAATGATGCCAAACTTAAGTGGACTTGATCTGATTCGGGAGGTCCGGAAAAAAGAGAACCTTCATTCTCTTCCAATCATTTTACTCACGGCCAAAGCAGACGAAACCACGAGAAAAGAAGTTCATGGAGAAGGAGCAGATTTCTATTTGCCCAAACCATTTTTAGAATCAGAACTTTTGAGTGTGATCAAAAATGCATTACGTTTAAAAGAAAATGAATTTTACCTCAAAGAAGAACTAACCCGTGGCATCCGAATTCAAAAAAAATTGTTACCTGAGTTAGAATATGATAATACCCTGCTATCCACTGAATTAAAGTTCCTTCCGAGTGATGGAATTGCGGGCGATTACTACGCTGTACAATCATTAGGCGATGGTAAAACTTTTTTGCTGTTAGCCGACGTTTCAGGGCATGGTTTTGCAGCCGGAATGATTTCAGCAATGTTACATTTTGTATTCCAACTCCCCCAAACTCAAAAAGATAACCCTGCCGCCTGTTTAGAAAGTTTCAATTCTTATCTATATGGAAACACTGCCGGTCTATTTGTCACTGCCGTAGCGGTAGTTTTGGATTCAAATCAAAACAAGTTTACTTGGTCAAAGGCTGGCCATGAAGATATATACTTAGGAACAAAAGATGGTGTATCGCAAATGTTGGGCAAAGGCAAACCACTGGCGATTCTTCCTGACTGGGAAGGAGCAAATAATGAGGTTCATTATTTGCCTGGGGATAAACTATTTATATTTTCAGATGGTATCTTTGATGTTCGAGCAAAAGACCAAACATTGTTTAGAGATTCTGGATTTATACAATGGATTAAAAATGAGGAGCTCTGGAAAAAAAATTCCTCTCTGGATACTTTACTTTCAATGGCGAAAAAACACCAAAACTCAGAAAAATTTGAAGATGATGTCACCCTTCTCTCAATCGAATTTTTAAGGTAATGATAAACCCTGGTATGGATCTCACTTTATTCTTTTGGAACAATACAATTGCCATTCTAGTCGTAATGTTTGTTTGTTACTTGGCAAGTTTTCGCCAAACCATTCTTTTTATATTTGTGTTGGCCTTTACTTTGTTAGCCTGCATTCAGTTTACATTCTATTCACAACACGATTCAATTAAAATCATGAGTTTTATCAAACTCATGTTGCTTCTCCCCTTTGGTTTGGGAGTTGTGCTCACCTTTGCTATTTTTTCCGAAAACTTAGAGCCAAAATTCCTGCTTTGGTTTTCCCGTTATATCAACTTTGCTGTGGTGGCGAATATCTTTGTTATGGTTTTTTCTCCCGACGGTGGCACCTACCGCGGATCCTTAAGTCGCTTTGTATGTCTCGCTCTCCTCATCTGGTTGCTTCAGGAAATGGAAAAAAAACATTTTCAGACAACGAAATTCGATCATGGATTTTTCATCTTTCGATCCTCACCATTACAATGGGTCTATTGTCACGCTGCTTATCGCATTGCACTTTTATCGCTACCAACCTTTGATAGTCTACACTACATTCTCCTTGAACCTTTGAGTTTAGTGGTTATGTTTGCCCTCTATCGTTTGCACAAAAAAAGTTACCCTCTCCATTATTATTTTGGTTTTTCCGACACACTCGTGACAACAACACTAACAGTACTTATGTGGTATCCAATCACACTCCCCTTCAAATACAATGGGCCCTATGTAATCAAACTACAAGAAAATCAATTGGATAATATTTTCATACCAATCCAGCTTGTAGTAATCGGGTATGCTTTAAGGGCGATATTCAAAAACATTAATAATCCTGCGGATCGCCAATCTCCCGTGAATACAAGCAGGGTTCCTCAGTAGAAACGGAAACCTTTTTTAAAAAAGTAGACCAGATAACGAAGGCATAAATTTTTGATTGCATCCGTTACACAAGTAGAAAAGAATTATTCATGGATGTTTTAGAAAAAAACAAGCACATCGTAAAACGATTCAACGAAGAAGTCATTCAGAATTGTAATGAAGTTACCTTCAGAGAACTAATGCATGTAGACTTCATCAATCGATCAGCACCAGAACATGCAAATGATTCGAATGCAATGTGGAATACTTTTAATTCCGTGTTAAAACCAGCCTTTCCTGACCTAACCGTAGAAATTTTTGATCAAGTTGCCGAAGGAGATAAAGTAACGACTCGCAAGGCCATCACGGGAACTCACAAAGGTGTACTGATGGGAATTGCTCCGACACAACAAAAGATTCGAATCGATGTCATTGACATTGTGCGTTTGCAAGACGGTAAATATATCGAACATTGGGGAATCAATACATTGCAAACAGTTCTAACAGATCTTAGGTCCAAATAAAATCTTCCATACCAAAAGGTGAAAAGTTTTAGAATAAAATCTTAACATTCGGGACAAGGCTTGCATCAAAGCAACCGTTGTGTTAGAGGGGCCCCCTCCCTTACGATGGTGCACAACCTCTTCGGGGCGAGTCCCCAAACATTAGTTTTTTCTTCAAATCCATTTTTTCCAAATTACCATTGTTAGATGAATGGGGCCGGGCTATCCAGGGCTTCGGTCGCAAAGAGCGACCGCATGCGCGCCCTTCCTATCCCTCTCGCAGAAAATTTTGAGATCTATTACCAACGCACTTCCAAAAATGTTTTTTCCATTTTACGTTTCCGTTCAAATTCTAAGATCTCTCTTTCATTTTTTAAGGTGGTATCAATATCATCCCATCCATTCCGGATCCGGTTTACGGAAGCAGAATCCAAATGGAAAAAGAATGTTTGTTCTCCCGCTTGAACCTCTAAATTTTCCAAATTGATCCTAATTTGAGATCCAGGATTTTTAGAAACCCATTCACCTAGAGAATGGATTTCTTCTTCTTTCAAACGAACAAGAGCGATTCCATTCTTCGCCGCATTAATGGAGAAAATATCGGCAAAGGAGGGAGCCAAGATGGCTCTGAATCCAAAATCAGAAAGAGCCCAAGGTGCATGTTCTCGACTGGAGCCACAGCCGAAATTTTTGCAAACGATGAGCACACTCGCATTCTTAAATCCTTCCTGGTTCAAAACAAATTCAGGATTTAGAATCTTTCCTTCTAAATCTAAATACCTCCAATCAAAAAATAAATGTTTTCCAAATCCTTTTTTATCGATGAGTTTCATAAATTGTTTAGGAAGGATTTGGTCCGTATCGATATCTTCTCTCGGGATTGAAACGGCAACTCCCGTATGGATTGTCCAATTGTTTACGCTCATGTCAATTTCCTCACATCTACAAATTTTCCGTTCACTGCTGCGGCAGCAGCCATGGAAGGACTGACTAAATGAGTTCTTCCTCCTCTTCCTTGTCTTCCTTCGAAGTTGCGGTTAGAAGTAGAGGCACATCTTTCGCCCGGCTTTAATATATCGTCATTCATCGCAAGACAAAGAGAACAACCAGGTTCTCTCCATTCGAATCCAGCCTCTTTGAAAATCTGATCCAACCCTTCCAACTCAGCCTGTCGTTTCACTGAACCTGAACCTGGGACGACTAAAGCCTGCACCCTGGGATGGACTTTTTTTCCTTTCGCAACTTCTGCTGCAGATCGTAAGTCTTCTATCCTTGCATTTGTGCAAGAGCCTATGAATACCTTGTCAATTCTGATCTCCGAAATGGGCGTTCCTGGTTTTAGATCCATATACTCCAATGCATTCTCGGCTGTCTCTCGACCACCTTTGTCTTGGAATTCTTTTGGATTTGGAATCACTCCACCTATGGATAAAGACTGAGATGGGTTTGTACCCCACGTAACTTGTGGTTCTATATTAGAAATATCGAATTCAATCATCTCATCAAAAACTGCATCTTGATCCGTGAAAAATGTTTTCCAATATTCGATAGCTTCTAAAAAACTTTTTCCTTTAGGAATTAACTTTCTCTCTTTCAAATAATCAAATGTGATTTGGTCCGGTGCCACAAGACTTGCCCTGGCTCCCGCTTCAATACTCATATTACAAAGAGTCATTCGACCTTCCATTGAAAGAGAACGAATCCATTCTCCTGAATATTCTAAAGTGTATCCCCTTCCCCCAGAGGTACCCATCTTTTTTATGAGTGCAAGAACTACATCTTTTGCGGTGATTCCAAATCCAGGTTTTCCAAGAAATTGAACGGACATTGATTTTGTTTTTGCCTGTTTGAGAGTTTGTGTCGCTAGCACATGTTCTACTTCGCTAGTTCCGATTCCAAACGCCAAAGCACCAAAGGCTCCGTGAGTTGCTGTATGAGAATCTCCACATACAATCACGGATCCAGGAGTTGTGAATCCTAACTCAGGACCGATTACATGCACAATCCCTTGTTCTGGATCTTCCGGACCAAACAAACGGATTCCAAAATCTTTGCAGTTTTTTTCCATTGTATCGATCTGCAACCTAGAGATAGGTCCTGCTGCATCTCTGTTTTTACGATCTCTTGTGGAAACATTATGATCCACAACTCCCATAGTGAGATCCTTTCTTCTTACATCCCTCTTCTTCGTTCTTAATCCTTCGAATGCTTGGGCGGAAGTCACTTCATGTAGAATATGGCGGTCCACATATAAAATGGATTCAGAGTCTGAATTCTCAAAGATCCGATGACTTTCCCAAATTTTGTCATATAGAGTTTGTCCCATATTTCCCTCTTGGTAAATAAGGTATCAAATTAATTGATATAATGCAAATAAATTGGTTTTATAAAATATATAACTAAAAGTTATATGTAGTATGGAATTCAGACAAATTATTTACTTTCTAGAAATCGCAGAATCAGGAACATTCCAAAAGGCAGCATCTCGTTTGGGATTAACACAACCCGCACTCTCGAAACAGATTTTTCTTTTAGAAAAGGAATTAGGAGTCACTGTCTTGGAAAGAGGAGGAAGGTCAGTTCGTCTAACACACGAAGGTGAAAGATTCTTTCAATATTCTGTTCGTATGAAAGAATTATGGGAAGAAATACAAAACGGCTTTTCTAATGAAAAGGAACTAAAAGGAAACTATTCAATTTCGGCTGGCGGGACCGTCTCTGCTTGGATCTTGCCACAAGTCTTAAAGGAAATCTTAAAAAAAAGGCCAGGACTTTTTCTTTCTGTCAGAGAAGGAGATGCTACTGAAACTAAGAACGCCGTATTAAAGGGAGAAGTCGACCTTGGGATTTTGACTGGTCCTATAACAGAACCCAGTTTGAATGTTTTAGAATTTTTATCCGATCATATCTTTCCTTGCGCAGCAAAAGATCATCCGATCTTTCTAAAAAAGAAAATTAAAATCGAGGACTTAAAAAAACAATCCTTTGTATTTTTCCACCCAGGTTCTGCTCTAAGAAAAGCTGTGGAGAAAAAGATCAAATCGTTTTCAAAAGAATTTAGTTCGAATATTGCCATGGAACTACGAAGTGTAGAATCCGTGATCAAATCTTTGGAAGCGGGGCTCGGAATCGGTTTTTTATCCGAATATTCCATGAGTTCAAAACTAAAAAAAATTAACTTCGAAGACTGGAATGCAGAAAGAAAATTTTATCTCTGTTATCGCAAAAAATCAGGACCAGGACTTGCCTACCTCGCAGAGGAAATTTTGAAATCTGCAGAGAAATGGAGATTGGAAAAAATAATCTAAAAAAATAGAATTATTGTTCAACACAGATCAACTGTTGGTTACTCAAATTGCATGCCTCAGGAGTCCAACCTGCCGTAATGTCGGCAACCAGAGTTGAATTACCTTGGCCCATACCTCCCGTAAATGATCCAGAATTACTTCTCCATAAATCACAGGTATTACCAGTATTGGTTGTCCAATTGCCATTCAATCCAGTCCAATACTTTGAATTGGCTGAAAATCTCAATGACAATGCAGAAACGAAGATCCACTCGTCAAAACATTCATAAAGGAAAAACTATTACTGCCATTTTCAACAGATAACAATACAATTCCATTGAGAGAAAGTTTCAATCCTGAACTGATGAACCCAGTTATAGAACCAGAGATGGAATAAGGGATAATCGTTGAAATATAATCCTTACCACAAAAAGGAGAGTTATCCTTTGCAATGATCTTAGAAATTTGAACTTCTTTAAAAGTATCAGAACTTGGATCACATAAATTATTAATTTCAAATTCTTTGCAATTTATAAGCATTAGGTTCAAAAAACAAATTACTGAGAAAAAAATAATAATCCATTGTTTCTTTGTATTCATCTTGATGCCTATTTGAGAAGATTTTTGAATTCACTTAAGTAAGCAATAATTTATTGCCTACTATACTGCTTACTGCCAATGGATCTGTGTTGAATTTGTAGCAAATTATACGCTAAATTGAACTTTTCCTTTAAAAATTAAAACGATAATTTGCACCGACTTGAACGTATGACAATATTGTCTTTGAATCATAGAACATAGGAATTAATATTTGAGGGCCATACACTTTTAGTAAAATTTGCGCCGGATCTGAATTTCCCCCCTCTTCATTTTCTGTTAGATAACCCGACTGCAATTTGTTATTCAAGGTCATGTTGCTCGCTTCCACAAATAAACTGAAATCACCTTTAATCTTCGTTGTGAATTTCACATTCACTTCAGTTCCTGTAGACTTCCATTGATAGTCTAGGCCATAGTGATTGTATCGAAAAGGAGTGGTATCCAATCGAAATTCGTTACTTCGAAACGATGATGGACCCTGCAGATCCAAATGCAAAATCTGTCCTTGCAAGGCAAACCTTTCCAAAAATTTCCACTCGAATCCAATTCCGACACTATACCCTTTGAACGAGTTAGTTGTTTCCCGGTAACTCACTCTGTTGGGATTGATTCCTGTGGAGGTAATCGCTCCGAGACTATCAACTTCTTGGTTGCTCTTTGTCCAAATTCGTTCCAACCCTCCTAAAATTTGTAGGTCTAAAACTGGATGTGGATAGGGAGTGAAACCTATCCTGGAAGAAAGTTTTTGAAACTTTGTATTGCCGTTTCCAAGAAGAACATTGGCAGTTTTTTCAGTAGTGAAAGAAGAACCGCCCCCACTTCCGTAAGCAAGAGTCTGAAATCCCCCAGTGTCTAATTTTCCTTTCGCTTCTGTTCCACGAACCTCAAAGGTGAACCGGTCCCATGCGTAAAACAAACGTGTCGTTGCACTCTGATTTTTACTTTTATAAGGAGTGGATAGTAGCTCAGCTTGGCCACCGCTACTGAATAGGAGACCGGCTATTTGGATGGTTTGAAAGAAAGGACGAAGTTCTGATTGGCTCTCTCCACTTCCAACTCCAAAGGAACCTTCTAAATAATGTCGTTTCGAATGAGAAAGTTGTTCCTCTCTTTTTTTTTGTTTTTCTTCTTTTGTTTTGAGATTCTCTTCTTCCCGTTTTTGTTTTTCTGCCAGTTCTTTTTCTTCTTTGATTTTCTTTTCCTTCTCTGAAATCAAAGCTTCTTTTTTTAACGTTGCGGAGTCCGGCTCTTTCCCATAACTAACTTTCTGAACCGCCGACTTAGGAAACACTTTCGTATTCCCGTTTGCAAGTTTGATGGTCACAGAATCCTTATCTTGGGCTAAAACCGAACCTTCTAATTTTTCTCCTGACTTGAGAAAAATTGTTTCACTACGAAGAGAAAAGTTTGCAAAAAGCAAAGCGGCGAACCATAAGGGAATAATTTTTTTCATAATTTGAACCAATTCAAAACAGGTATCGGAAGATCTTAACACATTGGCATCTATATGCAAATCGATTAAACAATTTTATGTTCGATTATAAAGAAAAAAAATAAGCACATGGAATGATTATTAAAAATTAATAACCCGAGTCACAGGATGGCCTACTTTCATTATTTTTACTTTTAAATCCAACAAAGTTACAAGGTGAAATAAGCATTCAATCAAAAAAGTTCTTGCGATACATTTCACTGATCAAAATCAAACACTCATTTTGTAAAAACTTGACGGGAAGATATGGGATTAATTGTTTCCGAATCCATTAATCCCATAACTCAGATTTTGTTTTTTTTCCTATGTTCTTTAAATTTTGTTTTGAATCATGAAACAACCATCCGTTACTTTTTGCCGATACTTTTTGATAATTATCAGAGGAAGTTTTTAATTCGAAAAATGAAGTCTATTGTTTGTAAAATTCAATTTTTCTCGTCTCATATCACTAGATAATCATACCATACCATAACAGGACTGCAAATTTTGAGCAATATTCCTTTAATTCCCACTGATCAACTTGCTAAATTTGAATTTAACGATGATCTGCTCCGTAATTACCGTAAGAGCAAACAAATTCCACTCGATCTTTTTGATCGGGATGGCAAACTCATCTTGGCAAAAAAAAAGAACGCAACGGAAGAGGATTTTGGTAAACTTTTAAAGATTGAGTTACAAGGAGCCTATTACCTTACATCTGAATCTAAAAATATTCGTGTAATCTCCGGAGATACTGCAGACCCTCGCCAAACAAAACTTTTTGACCCAGACAAAACTACAGAATTTGCCAAACAAACCGAAGCGCTGATTCTTGAGTTAAAAAAAGAAGCATTCAATTCGGATCATGCACTACGTGTTCACAAATCAATCGGAAAAGTTTTAGATGATTTCACTAGCAATCCAGATTTTGAATCTGGATTATTTAATATATTAGAAATTTTGAATCATGCTGGCGTTCCAGTGGAATCAGAGTTGATGACCAAACGAACAATTGTCGCGATGGGTATGAAAGTCCGTACCAAAAAGATAGGTATGGGCGAAGATAACAAACCCAATAAAAAAGACCATCTTACGGTAATGACGGCAAGTTTTCTCGCAGATATTGGTTATTCAAAGTTAGTTCTTCCAGACAAACCTAACTTGACTAAAGAAGAATACAATTCAATCCAACAACATCCAATTATAAGTTACTTAATGACTCTTGCAGCACCAGAAATTACGCAAGAAATTCGTACTCTTGTTTTGAACCACCATAGACCATTTCGAGGTAACTCCATAAATAATAACTTCCCTGACAATAATACAGTTTTTAGAAAGTTGATGCTAATTAGGGATAAGTTTATAAAAGATCCAAGTAAAAAAATGATTGTTGCTGATATTGATGCACAACTTCGAATCCAAGAATCAAATGTAAACTCTGTAAATTTTGAAGAAGATATCGCAATTTTGTCGCTCGCAAGCGAATATGCAAGTTTAACAACAAACCAACCTTGGCGCTCAGCCTTCAATTCAGCAACAGCATTAAAAATGATTGTAAATGATTCGTTTTTTTCATACAGCAATAGAAACATTCGTCACTTATTGGACTATGTCGGCGCCAGTTTAACTAATAATCAAAATATAATTAACATAGGTGATTATGTAATCACTGCATCTATCGATTCCGAAAAACAGGCACATTTTGATATCTGCAAAATTTTAGAAATCGATCGCTTCCAAACCCGCCCAAAGATCCAAAGGATATGCTCCATCAAACCTTTGTTTAAAAAAGGGATTAAGTATCGAATTGCCGATTTTGATATTAACGAAATTCGTATGGACAAACGACGAGCAGTGATTGATCTTGCAGGCCAAACTTCCAGTATCCAAAGGATAATTTACATTATTGATCCAGAAATGAACGCACCTCTTTATGATACAGCCAGAAAGATGGACATTTCTTAACGGAATTGATTGCCTTTTACCTTCAAAACAAACCGACTGCTAATGCTCCCTTACGGTCCCTCTCGCATGTTCACTGAGTATTTACAAAGTGCTTGCGATAAACCACCCTGGCCATGAAATCAGCGAATGCGCCGAAAACTTTGGATTTTCGTATTTATTTTTAGTATTCTCTTTTCATTGGGAGCAGAAGTCATTGCAGGGCTTGGTGGATTTGCAAATGCCTTTTCTTCAATCGAACTCGGATCGAGCTCATTACCAGCGGCTCGAGTGGGAGGACCGTACTTACTGACAATCGTTCTTGTATTCCTCTTTCTCATCGTACTTTCGTTTCTTTCCTTACTCACTATCTCTGGGATTCTCGGACTCATCAAAGGAATATTCCTAGGTTTGACCTTAGGCCTGTTAGTGGACTATATAGTCATCCGAGGAAAAATAGAACCAGGCGATCCCACAATCATTCGCCGCTGGGCAGGTAGGGGCGCCGTATTTATGTTCGTGTTTGTAGTCTGGGTGGGAATTCTAAATCCGTTGCTTTCACAACTGGGTACAAATCCAATCGATGTTTTTAGTGCAAAAGATATTGTTGGGATTTTTTCTACCACAGGCATATTTGTTTGCGCTTTCTTTGCATGTATCGGTGTTGTCCAGTATTACTGGACGCGCAGAAAGAAAAACAAGTTCTAAAATACTTACGTTCCATTCTATGATCTTTGTTTCTTGCCGGGGCGGTATCAAAAAGTTATAGATTCATAAAAAATGAACCGAAATATTTTGATTTTGTTGGACTGGAGATAAAAAATGAAAAAATCAATCGTTGATGAAATTCTAATTTCCAGAGAGATAAAAAACGAGAAAACAGTAGCAGTTGTTAGATTTGTTATTTTTTCAATCGCCTCTTTCCTAGATTATTTATCTTACTTCCAAGTGATCAACTATACGATTGTCACACCAACTTTCATCACCCTCTTGTTAGACACAGTAATTTTGATATTTGCCGGTATCGTCCTTCTATTCTTAAATCATTACCCTCATAAACCATATTTGAAATTTTTTACGATCACTTTAGACTATATGATCGTTGGGCTTATGATTTATTTTGATCCAACAGTTCAGAGAGGCAATGGTGTTATATATTTTATCGCAATGATCAGTGCTATTTTTGTTTACCAATTCAATCTACTCAGACATTCCAAAATAGGCACAATCTATGGTGCTTTTTTAGCGTTTGTTTTCCTTTTCGTGATTTCAATTGGATTAGGCGAAGGTTATCCAATCGATTTTATTCCCATGATGATAGGACTGGGGATGATACTTGCAATTGGTTATGTAACTACAGTTTCAAATATTGATATGGTGAAAGAAGCAAATGCAAAACAAATGATGGAAAGATATCTTCCTTCACAACTAGTCAGCGAGTTCTACAAAAATAAGGCACAACTTGAACCAGGTGGCGAAAATAAGGAAGTTACGATTCTTTTTTCTGACATCCGGTCTTTTACAAAATTTTCAGAAAATCGATCTGCAGAAGAAGTTGTTCAGATTTTAAACGAATATTTGTCCCGCATGACTGATGTCATATTCCGATTCAATGGTACAATTGATAAGTTTATCGGTGATGCTATCATGACCATATTTGGTGCTCCATTCAAACAAGATGATGATGCACTCCGTGCCGTTAAATCCGCTGTTGCAATGATCTATGAATTAGAAAAGTTAAATCAAAATTTGATTCTCCCCAATGAAAAATTACATGTGGGAATCGGTATCCATACAGGAGAAGCAATTGTTGGTAATATTGGTTCAGACAGAAGATTAGATTATACAGTCATTGGTGACAATGTAAACTTAGCTTCAAGGATAGAAGGTTTAACAAAACATTACAATTGTCCTATCTTAATATCGGAGGCAACTTACAAACAAATTGAAGGTAAATATTCAATAGATGATGGTTTTGAAATTCGTGAAATTGATAAAGTCATCGTCAAAGGTAAATCAAAACCAATCACTGTATATGAAGTTGTTTGTTTAGATACTTAAAAAGACAACTTTCGTAAAAAATCAGTATGGTTCTCATGTAGCGATTCCAATATGCCAAACACGATTTTTTATTATCCATTCACTTTTACACAAAGAAATGTATCTGGCATTTTCTATGACGTATACCACAGACACTTTCTCCATGATTTTGATTCCCTTTTTTAAAATAAGTTTACAATTCTAGAAATTGATCCTACATCTTTAAAACATATGGCTATCAATGAGAAATTATTAGATCGGGTTCGAAAGTCTATGGAAGGACAGACGAATGTAGAAGAAAAAAAAATGTTTGGCGGTTTATGTTTTATGGTAAACGGTAAAATGTGTATCTGCATTAGAAATGATGAAATCATGTGCAGAATCGATCCTGAATCTATTGGATCCATTTTATCCAAGAAAAAAGCTCGTCCGATGATCCATAACGGACACCTGATGAAAGGATTTGTTTTCGTTAACGAAGAAGATATAAAAACAAAAAAAGAAATTGAATATTGGATTCAACTATCTCTCGAATACAACAAAAAATCTCCACCTGCTAAGAAAAAAGCCAAGAAAACGACTTTAAAAACCCCTTCTCCCAAAAAAAATAAGTAATTGGTTCTGGATCTGTATAAGTCACATTATTTTTTGCGATTCAATTTTTTGGGAAGGCATTCAATCAAAAAAAATACTGAATCGCATTTGATGATTTCACCTTATCATCGCTATCAATGGATTATCAAGATTCAGCCGATGATATTCCTTCTTCGGCAATTTCGAATGATAGGATCAAATTTCTCAATGCCCTCCTCCTCCGTGACCACCTCCACTGGAACCACCGCTACTCCCTCCTCCACCACCTGATGAAGAATGCCCTCCTCCCGAAGAGGAATGACCGCCACCTCCAGAGCGACTACCTGACCGATTGGAGGAAGTAAAGCGGGATGAGGAAGACTGATTTTTCGAATCACACTTGGAGTGGCAACCCACATAAAGGAGAGGACAGGTAAGATTTACTTGGTTGGTATTTGTAGAGGGACTTTGCAGAGTGATCATATAACAAAGTGATTGGTCAGCATCACACTTTTTCCGACAACTATCAATTGAATGATTGGAAAATGTATTGGAACATCTAACAAACAACAAAAAGAACAAACATGAAATGAAAAAAATCGGTGAAAAATGGAGGGTCTTCATTTAGCCCCTCTCTCCATTAGTAACCTAACAATCTCTTCCCTTTCGGATAAGAGAATTTCTGACAAAGCAGTGTGACCCTCATTCGTGACTAAATTTGGATTTGCGCCTGCATCAAGTAATATCTTAACTATTTTCGGATAACGATTATAAGATGCCATCATTAGGGCAGTATGTCCATTTCTAGTTTTTGCATCTAATTGGACTTTCATGGAAACTAATAGTAATACAATTTCCGTGTGACCTTCTTTAGAAGCAATCATAAGAGGTGTTAGTCTTTCAAATGTGTCTTCAGGAGCATTAATATCGTATCCTAAAGTGATTAGTTGTTTGACTCTTTCCGTATTACCTGTTGCAACCTGGTAATAAAGATTGTGAAATCGATCTTCTGATCTCATTTGAACATTCGCACATTGAATCGTGAATAGGAGCAAACTGAATGCAAGATAAATTGTTCGTTTCATGATTGCATTTTCGCATGACACAACCTCTTGCAAAATAGTGGATTTCCGCAAATGTGGGAAACTACTATCTATCCTATGGTATCATAGAAATATTTTCGTTTATTTCAAATCATACAGAACTATCAGAAAATAATGAATTGCGAATAGGAGTGTGATAGATAGAAAAATAGAATATTGTCGCTTTTACGCTAACTAACTTCCAATCTTGGGCATAGTGTCGCAATGTCCGGGTATGGATTCTATCTTTGTTGACATGATCCTTAAAAAAACTAACAAAGCAATTAGATCCAGCCAGAATTTACATTCTTCATCTTTGGAGGGACTTGCAAATGCGCAGGCTCATGTCATGCGGTGATTTCGGGCGAGCCCCCATTGACTAGATCCATAACAAAAAATGGATTCGAATCAGATAACTTTTTATTAGAAATTTGGGGTCGGGCTATCCAGGGCTTCGGTCGCTTTGCGACCGCTCGCGCGCCCTTTCTATCCCTCTCGCGAAAGAGAATCAGAACTCTGAGGGTCCCAATTTACGTCTCATCCAAAA